>CAZDAR010000004.1:43826-102027 GCA_964503665.1 uncultured Flavobacteriales bacterium | reverse complement strand
ATGACTGGAAGCATGTTTTTGTTGAAGAGTTTGTCATCAAAGAAGAAGCGCTAAGATCATAGATTAAATTTCCTCTAACATCAAGTTACAACCCCTTAATTCAGCATTATCCATGCGTCCTAAAACTTCAAAATTAAAATTGCTCCTTCGACCTAAATCTTGAGTTTGAATAAACGAACAAGAATATAAATTCGCTAAGTCAATCACATTAATACCGCCAGACTTACCATCATCCACAAAGGTATATGGGTCGTTCTTATCACGAATAAGTATTTTCATCCAGCTAGGAGACTCAAATAAAATACCATCCGAATAGGACTGAGAAAGCAATTCACACATGCCATATTCTGAAAATATAGTTTCTATTTGCAGTTTTTCTTTTAAGATAGTGTGTAATTCCGCTTTAGATATTTCCTTTCTTCGACCTTTCATGCCCCCCGTTTCAATCACTTTTACTCCTGGAAGTTTGGCTCCCTCTTCAGCTAAATCTAACAACGCATACGTTACGCCAAAAAGAATGACTTCTTTGTTTAACGAAATAGCTGTTTGATACACCTCTTGAATTTTATCCTTATCGTATAGATAGAAATCTGATAAAGGAGAATTTGTTTTTTCAATCAGGTATTTCACCATATAAACAAGACTTGAAAACTCTTGTTCAATATAATTGGGTAACAAAGCAATAATAATCTGGTCTTCTGGATGCCCAACAAATTGTCGATAGGATTTTTCAAATGATTGTTCGTACAACGTTTTGTCTTCCAGAAAGTGAGTGCTTCGAACTTGTTGTGTTGTCCCACTACTTTTGAAGAAAAGTTCAACCGGTCGCTGATGAGAACGTATTTCGTGATATTTAAAGAAATCAATCGGTAAAAATGGAATTTCTAGTATTGATTGGGGGTTTTGACGTTGAACCAAATCAGCATATTGGCGATAAATGGGATTAGTTTTGTACTGAAAATAGAACGTACTCAATGCTAGTTCTTCAAATTTCTTTGTAGAATGATCCGAAAAAAGTCTTGCAATATGTTGATTAAGATTCAAGTTGTTGATCAAATTCTTCAATTTTCAATAAAATATCCCCTAATAGAACTCCTTTTTGAGCGTCCGAGAGGATAGATTCCATGTTTTCTTTGATGAACACTTTTGATTCCATCACAACATCTTCCTCAAACGGTCCTTCTAAATTCTCAATAATTGTATAACATTCGATGGCGTCTAATAAAGTTCCTTTGATTGCAATCCGAACAAATTCATGTAAATATTCACTAAAATCCAATCCACTGCTCCAAATCGCTGAAAGGAAGGCCACTCTGGTCGCTTCGTCTTTTTCATCTAAGATTACTTCAACAAGTGTGTTTTGAGCTTCTTCATCTCTAATATCCGAAATGAATGTTGCTATTTGAAGTTGTTGTTCGTGAGAACATTTACTATACAAACTCGCCAAAACAGCAATAACAGAATCGTCGCCGAATGTTTTTAAGTCATCAAGTGCTGTATTAAATTTTTTTTCATCTAATGATTTTAAAACTTCAATGGCAGCTGTTATCTTTAATTTTTTATTCTCGGTCTTCTTGGTCGGTAATTTATCTTGGTTTGGCATAATATCAACAATTGAAATAAATGTAAATTACAAAAATAGGAATTGCCTGCTGTTTATGCCTCCTTATTCTAAATTTTAATGGGAAAAAACGGTTGATACTTTTCAAAAAACGGTAATTAAACTCAGAAATAGCACTATTTTTATTTAACTAGCATTCATTTAATTTTTAAAATTTCCTTATATTCGTTCTTTACTATTTTGATTTAGCAAATAGATGAACACTTTTGACGATTTTATAGAATTACTGTGCGACGAATTATCAATGGATAAAACTGAAATACAACCCAACTTTCTATTCCGAGAATTGAGAAATTGGAGTTCATTAAATGCATTGTTAATTATTTCACGGATCCATGAAGTCTCAGGAAAATTAATTTCTCCAGCAGAATTGGCTACCGCGAAAACCGTTCAGGATTTTTATACTTTGTTAAAATAATCCTCTAAATTAATATGAACATTAAGGCTATACATATTGTCCATTCAGAAAAACGAGTCGATAATTTAGCATTATTTGAAGACATTATTCCTGAGATTGACAAATTTGTAAAGTCAACAGGAATACGCTATCGTTATGTTTCACCCAAAAATCACAAAATTGAAGACTACTTTGTAAAAGGGATTCAACAAGTAGTGAATGATGTCAAAACTATTGACGCTCTCATTACTGTAACACAAACGCCCTCTAAGTTAATCCCCTCACTTTCAAATTACTTAAACCAACAACTCAATTTTAAAGAAGCGATTAGCACATACGATTTCATCTCTGGATGTAGTGGTTATACGGAAGCGTTGATTCTGGCAAACGCATTATTTCAATCTACAGCTGCTCAGCGAATCTTGATTTGTAATGGTGATTTTAGTAGTCATATTATCGATGAAAAGAATTACACAGTTCAACCTTTATTTTCAGACATTGCCGCTATAACATTATTAGAAAAGGGAACAAACCAACTATTTGCTTCGAACATTAAAAGCTATGCAGAAGGTTATTGCGCTATCAATTCAGAAAATGGACTGATGACACTAAACGGATTAGATGTCTATCAATTCAGCACTTTACATGTCGCCAATTCCATACAAGAGTTACTGTCTCAAAATAGTCTAAACCGTGAAGATATCTCCTCATTTTATTTCCATCAAGCAAATAAGATTATTACCAATACTATTATTCGACAATTGAAGGTTTCAGAAGAGCGAACTCCTCAATCCATCTTAGAATATGGCAATTCATCTTCCGCATCTATCCCTTTGACATTGGCTTTAAATGGAGCTTCAATGAGAGATAATCAGAAAATTTTACTTTCAGGTTTTGGCGTTGGCTTTAAAATTTGTAATGTTGTCATGGAAACAACTAACTTTAACACAAACATTACTGCCCTTGAGAACTGCTGATTTTGATATTGTTATACCGGTTTACAATGCGTCAAAGCGAATTGTATCTTTATTAGATGCGTTACATGAGTTTTACAGTGATTTTTCATTTAGGGTGATCATAGTAGATGATTTTAGTAAAGACGACACCTATCAAAAAGTTAAAACAATTCAATCCGAATATCCTTTTGAAATTGAACTTATTCGCCTTGCAAAGAATATTGGTCAGCATAGTGCAACAATGATTGGACTCAGCCAAGTTAAAGAAAAGTACGCTATCACTTTAGACGATGACTTACAGCATAACCCAAGGGAGATAGTAAAGTTGATAGACGTTTATAATGACAAAAGTCCCGATTTAATTTACGGAGTTTTTACTGAAAAGAAACATTCTTTCATACGAAACATAGGCTCTTTCCTATTAAAACAAATTGTCAAATTATCCAACCCTCGTTTGGTCAACATCACTTCCTTTCGATTAATCAAAAAAGAGATCTTACATTCATTTGAAGATAAAAATAAACCCCTTGTTTTCTTAGATGAATACCTCATCAACTATTCATCGACAGTGGAAATGGTCAAAGTGGAACATTTCAAACGAGCAGACGGAAAATCATCCTATTCTTACTTAAAATTGATTGGATTTGCGTTAAACATCATCTTATTTCACTCTTCAATTCCATTAAAAATTATTACACGTTTGGGAATTGTTATGTCACTTACTTTCTTTGGAATTGGATGCTACTTCATATGGCAGAAACTAGCACAAGATGTAGAAATGGGATTTACGTCCATTATTGTTTCTATATTTTTCAGTTCAGGATTGATTTTATTCGCCTTGGGAATAATTGGCGAGTACATTCGAAAAATATGGTCATCCCAAAATCAGTTAAATAACATTGTTATTCGTTCTCATGATGTTTTTAAAAGGTAAATACTGTCAATTAAGGAGCATTGAAGAAGTCGATTTATCATTGTTATTAGAATGGCGAAACAAAGAACATGTGCTTCAATATATGGAATACCAAAAACATATTTCATGGGAAGAGCACCTTCAATGGTATAGAAACATTAGCGAACAAGGTTATCATTACTTCATCATTGAAACAACAGAAAAGATTCCAGTAGGTACAATATATATTTCTGGCAAAACCTTAGATAATGGTGCTGAAAGTGGCCTTTATATAGGCAATGAACAATTTATAGGAACAGGAATAACTATAGAAGCATCCAAAATAATCATTCAATATGCATTCGAACACGAAAATTTAAATTATTTATATGCAAAAGTCAAAGCATCGAATGCTACGATAATTGCATATAACAAAATGCTCGGTTTCAAAACTACTAGCAAAGAAAATATGGCTTTCATTAAAATGGTACTAATGAAAGATTCTAAGAAGTAATTTTTTATTCTGTTTTCTTTTTTACTTTCTTTTCCTTCTTCTGAGTACTTTTTTGATTTCCAAAACTATCTTGTGTTCCCTTTTTCTTATCTAATTTTCCAATTAGTAAGTTAATTCCAAAAGAAGCATGAATATTTTTAGTTCCGTAATAATTAATTCCTAAAATATTATCTGTCATCACAAAGAACTGAATAGGTCCACCACGAAGCGACAATCCTAAACCGATATTACCCCAAGACCTTCCATATGAAGAATAGTTTGCGGTAAATCCTAACCAATTTTTCAACTGAATTGTTCCAGATAAAACTATAGCTGATCGAAGGCGATTATTTACAATTTGATTATATGAAGTAATCCCAGCACTAAACCAATCAGTCACTTTATAGCTTGCTCCTAGGTAGAAGCGTGCACTAATGGCTGAAGTATACGGGTCGTATGTAAAGTCCTTATCCACTTTTGATTGAAGTGTGTCTATTAATCGGTCTAGATAATCGGTGGAATCATGTAAGAACGCGTTTAAATCAACACCTTCAAAGTGAAAATCTAAATTATCCGTTTCGTAATTTGCCGTTTGTGTTTTCCAACGTATAAAACCAAGATCCAATAAAGAAGCACTCACTGTAATCTTATCATTAATGTTATACGTCGCTCCCAAATCAAGAGACATTCCAAAGTTTTTGAAATTATATGCATTTGTAAAATCAAATCCTTCATCATTTGTCGAGTCAGATGAAATCATACTTCTGAATCCAGAAGAAGCAAATTTAAACTTACCGTCTACAGTTAAATCAAATGTTTCCTCATCAGTCGTTAATCCTAACTTGGATTTTTTAGTAGAAAAATTAGCATAACCAGATAAAAGCTTTAGTCGACCTCCTACTCTCCATTGACTATTTATTTCTCTGTTAAAACCAAGTGCATATTCGATATATCCATCAATTTGAGCTCCCAAACCATCCAAACTTGCACGATTACCTAGCAATGAGCGTCCATTACCTTCTAAAGCTAAAACGAATAAGTCCTTAGGATAGATAATCGTAGACATAATTCTATTCGTAATAGCTAAGCTAAAATAATTTTTCTTGACATTTAATCCAAAACCGAATAATTCATTCCGCACATCGGCCATGATGTAATTTCTTTTCCAAAGGGACTTTTTTAAGGCTTCCTGATCAATCGTCAAAGAATCATCTTGTGCTCTAGGTACAATAACCTTATTTAATCTAAAACCACTATGATTAAGTCCAATCGAATGATGACTAAGTCCAATACCAATGTACACTTTTCCATTTGCACGATATGCAGGGTTTTCATAATGCGCTTGACCCAATTTGGTCATAGAATACATGGTAAAGTTCTGCTGTGCATATAAATTATGAGCCGAAAATCCAATAAAAAGACAGGCAATAAAACTAACTACTTTCATACTATTAAAATTTTGCTTCGAATTGAACACTTAACTTCAAGTCTAATTTATAGGTATCATAAATTTTTATATTCTTGCCTGATTGAAAATCTTTGGTATTTGCCTCTGCAAATAACTCAATGTATTTAACCTGGTCTAACAAATCAATTTGAGCCTGACTTAGAGTCAAGTCGGTAATCTTTTTACTACTAGAGGTCACTTTACCTTGCCCATCTACTTCTGCTGACATCACCAGTAATTTTTGTTCATCAGTTAACACAAACACCTCATTATGGTTCTCATCCAAGAACTTTATTTTTGCAAAAACATTAATTGGAAATCCATTATTAGTAATCAATCGGAACATTACACTTCTTATGTTTTTAGATTCACTAGGACTTGAAAAGTCAACAGTATCTCTTACTTTAAAGTTATAAGCAAGGCCGTGTAAAGGTAATTCAACTTCACTTTTAATTTCAATTTTAGACTTCTTAGAAATAAAGTTATCTGTTCCTAGGTTTCCATTAGGGTTCGTGACAGCTTTGGCATCAAATGTCAAATACTTTGGTGCTGGCGTTACTACTTGCTGTATGTTTGTCGTATTGTTTTTATCGAAAGCTACAGTTGTCATTACTGAATCGCCAATTACAGTAGGAGCATTTAAGGTAATTGTTTGTGTAAAACCTAATAAGTTAAGAACTTGATTGGTATTGATATTAATAGTACTAATTTGATTCAGTTTCAAATCAATAGGCATTCCAAAAGAATTGTTGATGAAGAAACGTACTTTAGGATCCACTAATTCAAATTGACCTTCATCTAGTGTTTGATAAATTTTCAGGAGTACTGAATCTTTATGCATATCAATATTCTGAGTCCCAAAATAACCTTTTGCATAATTCATTGTCATAGAAGAAAAGTTAAAGCTAAAAGAAAGGTTATCAGTTGGTAAAATTGGATTACCATTACCATTTACGCTAATGGAATAATTGACTTTTAGTTTGTTGGAAGACGTGTTGTTTAAAGTCAAATCAGCAATGTAATCACTTAGATTTTCGTTCACTGAAGAAGTAGAATTAGAGCCAGAAGCAGCAGCAAGGTTAATTGCTGTTGTAAATGGAGCCCCATTTTTCTTTAATGAAGGAATAGAAATATTGATTGTAATTGGATGCTTAAATGAAGAGGTAACAGCAATATCGAAATTTCCGTCATCAAATTTGAATTCTTTTATTAGCGCACCATTACTAAAGCTAAAATCAACTACTTCATTATCGTTGTGAGATAAACTTGAAGAAAAAGCGGGAGATGAAACTCCTCCCATATCTGTTAATGATACATTTTTTGATTTTGAAAAATCATTACTAATCATAAATTGATTTCCCTGAATAGACGTAACGTCACTATTGTAAATCAAGGCTAATAGACCTGAATTCGGATCAATAACCACCAAATCATTATGATCTGTATAGGCTAAAACATCGTATACGTCAAACGTTGAATGTGCAAGAGGAATAGCTAAGTTAGGATTCCATTCACCCATTGTAAGCTTATCCAAGTCAAGTTTTTTACATGAGAATAAAGCGAGGACTGAAAACAATCCTATGCCCATAAGTTGAGTAGCCTTTTTCATTAATTTAATTTTAGAACATTATTTACTTGCAATAATACGCATTAAAATTAAAATAAAAGAAACAAATTATTGAAAAGCATGTGATTACGAAATTTCGATTTGTTAATAATATATAACATTTATATTTATGAATCAAAAAACATTGAAAAATACAAGGGATAAATCAAGCACTTAAAAGGTAAGGACGTTTATTTGTGCTTTATATTATAGACATAGTAGATCAAGCCTATAATACTAGAAGCAAGAAGGATTATTAACGCAATAGATCTGTATTTCCCCATTTGGGCATCAAGCTTTAGTTGTGAAGCTAGGTGACCTGCTTTTTCAGACAACTCTTCTTCGGCCGTAAAAAGGCTATTTGTCTTTTCTATATATTCATCAAGTGCTCTTTTTTTTTCTTCTATCACTTTATCGGATAATTCTTTTTGCTTCTCAGAAAACAGGAGTACTTTTTGTTCATCTTTCAGTATTTCATAATAATTCTGTATAGCACTATAAGCCTCAATTTGACCATCATCATATTTATTTTTCAAACAGTATTCAAGCATGAAATTATAATAATACATGGCACTATCAAGCTTTTCCATCGTAAAATACCAATGTCCTAAATTTAAATAAGAATCTGCAATTTTTGGTGGTAAATTGATTTTTTGACGCGCTTTAAGAGATTTGAAAAAATAAGTCTTTGCAAGTTCTGGATCTTTCTCAAAATACATGATTGCTAAATTATTATAGGCATTTCCCCTGACGATAGCAGACTCTTTATTATCGATGAATGTTAATGACATTTTATAAAACGTAATAGCACGTTCATTATCTCCCATTTCTCTATAAATATTCCCTAATTGATTGTATGCTTTACTAGTTGAGATTTGACTTTTACTATTATCAATCACCTTTATAAATCTCTTAATATAGTGTAAAGAAGAATCATACTCTCCCTTTCTATAATGTAATTCAGCAATATTTTTCAATCCTACGGCATTTTCTTTAAAGTCGCCTGTTTGTTTTCCTGATTCGATTGATTTTAAAAACCAGGATTTAGCCTTATCATACTCTTTACTCAAAGTATACGAAATTCCTATTTGATTTTGAATAAATGAAATCATTTCGTAATCCGCAGTATTCATAAAATACTCTAATGATTGTCGCCCTAATTGGGTGGCAATATCAACTCTTGATTGGGTGTTGAAAAATCCAACCATAAATGCTTTACCACAGTTTATGTACCCCCAATTTTCATACTTTATTCCAATTTCAATTATCATATTGCTATAGAAATATAGTGAATCTTGGTTGTTTTCACTGTAATAATCATAGATTCCAAATAAATCGTTTCGACTTAAAATTTCATTATTTTGAAGTGCTTTAACAATCTTCTTATGATTTGAAAAAGAATTATTATAAGAAGTACTTTGCGAAATCGCCTGAAGGAAACTACAGCAAAATAGTAGTATAATCAAAAGTCTCATTAGGATATATTTTTCACTTTCTCAATGTAATAATAAAAAAGCAATTATTGATACATATGTCTGAAAATATTTAACAATAAAATTTTCTAAGTATTCTGATGTATCATATGAAGGGTTCTTATTTTTCTAAAATCCGTTTAATATTTGGTTTAAAATATAAATCAGACTTTAAAACCTTACCATCTTCCCGGTAAATGGGGTTTCCATCTTTATCTAATTTGCTCATGTTGGAACGTTGAATTTCATGAAAGACTTCTTCAATTTTATGCTGAAAGCCGTGTCTCAAAATAGTGCCACATAAAATATAGAGTTGATCACCAAGCGCATCTGCTATTTCAACAAGATCGTTGTTTTTAGCTGCTTCTAGGTACTCCTCATTTTCTTCTTTCATTAATCGATGTCTCAACTCCACTTCTTGTTGGGTTAAGTTGGTCGGTTTGTAATGATTTTCAATTTTAAATGCTTGATGAAACTTTTCCACTTCACCAATAATGTTTTTAAATTCCATTCATTTAATCTTTAACTGCTAAACATACAAATAATTCTTTTCTTTCTGATAATGTGACGAAAACAAATTTTTAGGCATAAAAAAAGCTGTCCAAATTGAACAGCTTTTTCAATGCTATGTTGATTGGATTATTCTCCAACAACTTCAAAGTTGAAAGCTACACGAACCTCTTTGTGTAAAAGAGCTTCCGCTTCGTAAGTACCTACTTCTTTAATAGATTCTCCTTTGATTTTTAGTGATTTTCTATCAATATCCAATCCTGTTGCTTTTAATGCTTCAGATAATTGAACCGTGTTAACAGAACCAAAGATTTTACCGCTTTCACCTACTTTCGTGATGATTTTCAATACAGCTTCTTGGATTTTAGTTGCTATCTCTTGCGCTTCAGCAACAATTTTCTCTTCTTTGTGAGAACGTTGTTTCATTTTTTCAACATGCGCTTTTTTGTTAGAAGGAGTTGCTAAAGTAGCATATCCTTGAGGAATAAGGTAGTTACGACCATAACCTGGCTTAACTGCTACCACTTCATCTCTATATCCTAACTTATCTACGTTTTTTAATAATATAACTTCCATTGTAAGATTGATTAAATGATTTAGACAAAGCTTATTTTAACATATCACCAACGAATGGTAATACTGCTATATGACGAGCTCTTTTGATTGCCTTGTTAACTTTAGTTTGGTATTTCTTAGAAGTACCAGTGATACGACGAGGTAAGATTTTACCTTGCTCATTTACTAATTTCAACAAGAAACTTGCGTCTTTGTAATCAATAAATTTAATTCCGCTTTTCTTGAAGCGACAGTATTTTTGTTTTTTAATGTCGATATTAATCGGCGTTAAATAACGAATATCATTTTGTGCCATAATTTTCGAAAAATTTTAATTGTTAAACATTAAGCTTCCACTCTTTTAGCTTCGCCGTTCTTTGCTCTTCTACGTTCCGCATAAGCAATGTGATCGCCGTCCATCTTGATAGTCAAGAAACGCATCACACGCTCATCACGTTTGAAAGCGACTTCTAAGTCGTTAATAACAGTACCAGCGCCTTCGAACTCGATTAAAGCATAAAAACCAGTTGTTTTTTTCTGAATTGGGTAGGCTAATTTTTTTAGTCCCCAACTTTCTACAAACTTAACTTTTCCGCCAAAAGAAACAATTTCTTTTTCGAATTTCTGCACTGCTTCCTTTGTCTGTTCATCAGACAAAACGGGAGTTAAAATGAAAACAGTTTCGTAAGAATTCATATATAAAAAATTTAATTTAAGGGTGCAAAGTTAATAACTTTTATGAACATAACAAATATTGTTTTGAAATTCAACTTATTTATTTGCACATTCTCTTTCATCAATGTGCTTCCAGCCAATTTTCTGCTGATTTTGCTTCTACTTCGAGTGGAACGGAGAAATGAAAGGCATCTTCCATCGCATCAACAATAACTTTTGAAGCAATCTCTACTTCGTCTTTCGGAACATCAAACACTAATTCGTCATGTACTTGCAAAAGCATCTTTGTTTTTAGGTTATTCTGCTTTAACGCTTCGTCTACTTTTTGCATGGCAATTTTAATAATGTCGGCCGCAGAGCCTTGAATCGGTGCATTAATCGCATTTCGTTCGGCAAATCCTCTCACTACTGCATTTGCGGAAGTGATATCGGGCAAATAGCGTCTTCTGTTGGAGATGGTTCCTACATAGCCTTTTTCGCGAGCGGTCTGAATTGAATTGTCCATGTATTCCTTGATGGTCGGATATTGAACGAAGTAATTATCAATAATTTCTTTGGCTTCTGTACGACTGATATTTAATCCTTTCGCTAAACCAAAAGCCGATTGACCGTAAATAATACCAAAATTCACCGCTTTTGCTGCACTTCTTTGATCTCTCGTCACTTCTTCAAAAGGAATGTTGAACACTTTCGTAGCGGTGGCACGGTGAATATCTTCTCCGTTTTTAAATGCTTGTATCATGTTTGCGTCGTTACTTAATGCAGCAATGATTCGTAATTCTATTTGTGAATAATCGGCAGAAAGTAAGAGATGGTTTTTATCGCGGGCAATAAATGCTTTTCGAATCGCTCTCCCGCGTTCCGTTCGAATAGGAATATTCTGCAAATTCGGATTGTTGGAACTTAATCTTCCTGTTGAAGTCACCGTTTGCATAAAGGACGTATGAATTCGACCATCTTTCGGATGACATAATTCAGGCAATGGATCAATATAGGTGCTTTTCAATTTCTTCAACTGACGATATTCCATGATCATCGGAATAATCGCATGTTTGTCCATATAACTTTCTAATATATCTTCACCCGTTTGATATTGTCCCGTTTTGGTCTTCTTCGCTTTCTCAGAAATTTTCAAGTGATCGAATAAAATTTCGCCTAATTGTTTCGGCGAATCAATATTAAATTCGATGCCTGCTTCTTTGAAAATATCCTCTTGAAGTGTGAGTAATTCACCGTCAAATTGAACGGACATTTTGTTAAGATAATCTGTATCGATGGCTATTCCTTCGTTTTCCATTCGTTGAAGAATCGGCACCAACGGCATCTCAATCGTTTCGAATAATTCCATCAGTTTATTCGCTTGTAATTCTTTCTCCAACACATTTTTCAACTGGAAAGTAATATCGGCATCTTCACAGGCGTAATCGAATACTTCCGAAGGAGAAAGGTCCCGCATATTCTTTTGTGTCTTCCCTTTTTTACCTAAAACATCTTCGATAGAAACGGTTTTGTAGCCTAAATAAAGTTCTGCTAAAAAGTCCATTCCATGACGTGATTTGGGTTGAATTAAATAATGAGCAATCATGGTGTCAAACATTTTCGCTTTTATTTCACAGTCATAATTAGCCAAAACTTGTAAATCATACTTCAAATTTTGCCCAATGATAAGGCTATCTTCATTTTCAAAAACGGGTTTAAATTCTTGAAGAATGTCGCATATTTGTTTTTCATCTTCTGGAAAAGCCACATAAAACGCTTCTTTGCTTTTATAGGAAAATGACATTCCGACAATTGCCGCATCCATTGATTCAATGTTAGTAGTTTCGGTATCGAAAGCAATTTCTTTTTGCTGCAACAACAATTCGACTAATTCTTTGCGTTCTTCAGGAAGTGTAATTAAATGATAACTTGGACGCTCCGTCGCAATGGTTTTTATCGTTGATGTTTCAATAGCTGTTTGATTTTCCACCATGCTTTGCGTCGAAAATAAATCCAATTGTGATTCGGTAGATTTCCCAATCACAATCTCTTCACCAATAATACGCTTGGCTAAATTTCTAAACTCTAATTCCGTTAAAATTTCTTTGACGGCTTCGATATTCGGTTCGCACATCTTGAAATCTTCTTCGTCGATATCTATCGGAACATCCGTAATAATCGTCGCTAATTTCTTGGATAACAATCCTTGTTCAGCGAAATTGATAACATTTTCCTGCATTTTACCTTTCAGCTTATCTGCATTTGCAATTACACCTTCCACAGAACCATACGCTTTTACTAACTCTTTCGCACGCTTCTCTCCGATACCTGGAATACCCGGAATATTATCCGAAGCATCTCCCCAAAGTCCTAAAATATCAATAACTTGAAGGGTATTGTCAATCTCAAATTTCTCACAAACTTCTTTCACTCCTAATATCGTCGCAGAATCACCTCCCCTACTCGGTCGATAAATAAGCGATTTTTCGGTTACCAACTGACCAAAATCTTTATCAGGCGTCACCATATAAGTGACAAAACCATCTCTTTCCGCTTGGTGAGCCAATGTCCCAATAATATCATCCGCTTCAAAACCATCTACTTGAATGACAGGAATATTCATCGCTCGAATTATTTTCTTAATCGCATCAATCATTTCACGAATACCTTCTGGCATTGCTTCTCGATTTGCTTTATACGCAGCATAATCTTCTTGACGAATAGTAGAACCACCAGGCCCATCAAAAACGACTGCTAAATGAGACGGATTTTCTTTGTTCAATATTTCTAAAAGAGCCGTGGTAAAACCAAATGCAGCAGACGTATTTTGTCCTTTTGAATTGATTCTAGGATTTTTGGAAAAAGCAAAAAATGCACGATAAATGAGTGCATAAGCATCTAATAGGAATAATTTTCTGTCACTTTCAACGGTTAACATCTGTGCTGATTTAAAATGGAATTTTAAAAATAGAGAAAATAATGGATTGAAGAGATAGAATGATTCATTTTAACTCAAATGAAAATCTCATTTCAATAAACAATAAACTGTTAGCTTCTAAATTCACTCACTTACATAGGTTTTCCTATATTCTTTATTTTTGACATTAAATATCTTTGGTTTCTTATGTTCAATCGAATTTTACTAATACTTCTTTGTTCTTTATCTTTAGGCTGGATACTTTATGTCGGTTACGATGTCTTCTACAAAACCGATCGTCTAAATCCCGAATTAATTTTCTCGCCAACGGACAAAGACGTGTTAGTCATCAATCGAACCGATGAATTTTTTACCACTGAAATTCCTTTTACTATTCATTCAGAAATTGCTGAATTGGCACAAAAGTTCATTGAAACACCTCGAAATGAACGTATTTTTCTTTCCAAAGAGCGACCTATTATACTTGTTGAAAGCCCTAATTACTGGAATAAAAATGCAGTCGCAAAATATTTAGAAAGAAAAGGAATTGAGTATACGGAAAAAGACAATCAATTTTCCATCGGTGCGTTTCAAATTCGTTTCAAATATCATTTTCTATTAGTGGCCAAAAAGGAACTTAAAAAAAACAACGCTGATTTCATCCTTCCTTCTTGGGATAAAAAAGCAACAGCCGTTATTATTCATAAAGTGGATGAAAATCCTTATCTAACAGAAATCTATCAGCAAGAAAATGGTCAAATCACTTATCAAACGACATTTGACAATCGCTTGAAATCTGAGAAGACGGACGACAAAAATGTATTCGCTCCATACATTCCAGCGGACATTTCATCCTATCATTTCTACGAAAAAAATTACGCTATTGAAAACAACTTTTTAACCGAAAAAAGCGTAATGACAGAATGGATGCAATATGGATATGTGGTGTTCGACTATCATGGAAACTCGGTTATTGTTACAGACTCAAAAGTCGGTGAAGATCCTCTTAATACACTTAATTCAAGATATGGAAAAGACACTTTAACTTTTAAAGATAATTCGCACATCAAAAACGTAAAATTAACCGAAACATTTCCTACAAATACTGTGAAAGGGTTTTATCTTACCCGAGTTGGAGACAAAGTTATTTTTTCAGAAGACTTAAACGTGAATAAAAAAATACTGGCTGATTATGAGTTAGGTAATACCTTATTATTAAACATTGAAAAATCTGAAAATGTTTATGGTAAACTACCTTATAAAGTCTCTGAGCGCTATGTTTCTTCAACCGATTATTACGCCGTTTCTTCCTATTCAAACATTTCTACGAAATATGTTGTTCAAAATGCAACGACTGGAAATGCTAAGACACCTTCAACTGAACAAACGAATTTAGTAGCTTCACACCACTTTATCGTTCCTATCAACGGAACAGTAGTACAGGCAGTTGGAAAAGGAAATCAGCAATATTTCTTGACCTCGACAAATCAACTGTTTGCGGTGAACAACGGAAAGACGATTTGGAATATATCTCTCGACGGGAAAATTATCGGCGACATTAAACTAGTTGATTACAAGGGAATTGGTAAAATTCATTTGTTACTCAATACCTCAAAGAAAATATATCTTTTAACGGAACAAGGGATTAATGTGCTAGAAAATCAATTCGCTCCTAAGCAAGAGTTTTTAAACGAGGTAAATTTATACAGTTGGAAAAATCAATCTAATTTAATTTATATTGACGAAAAAGGAAAAATAAAAAACACCAAAATTGCTAAAGGTAACATTCATACAATTTCAACAAGTGCTGGTTCAACTACTAAAAAGATAGAGGTTTTTGCTCAAAACAGTCGTTTAATTGGTGTTGTTACTGGAGATAAAGCATCCGAAACAATAGATTTAGATAGATTTAAAGCCGTTAAAAAGCATCCTGTCATAACACCTGACGCCATTCGCTATAAGGCAAGTGGTGTTTGTTATTTCATTTATCACCAAGACGGACGAGTGTTGAAGACTGATTATACTTCTTCTAAATCAATTTTAGGAGATTACAAAACTATTCGATTGTTAAAGAATACGATTATAGACAACAAAAACTATATTAGCTTTATCAGTTCTAACACCTTATACCTGTATAATGAAGAAGGTGCCCTGATGAAAAAAGTAGTCATTTCAAATAGTGATTTACAAGATTACGACATTTGTTTCATCAACAATAAATTATATATTGCTTTCCTAGATGGTTTAGAAAACAAAGTAATTATTACAAATGAAACAGGAACAATCTTGAGAAAAGACTTAGAGGGAAAAAATTTCGTTTTCCTTTCAAATAGCAAGAATCAACTCAACATTTTAAGCGAAGGAAATGGATATGTGGTACAATATTATAATGTGCTACAGAAGAAGTAGAATTAGATACCGCTATAATCTTCAGAAATAACGTCGTTTAATTTACAATCACTTTTGAATTATAACTTCCTTCTGAAGTGACAATCTGGAACAAATAAACTCCTTGTGGCAAATGATGGTTTAAAACGACATGGCTCGTCATTTCATCATACGAATGATAACTAATTGTCTGGCCATTTAATCCAATGATTGTAATACTTTGTATCGCATTGTTTACTTCTGTTTGAATCACTACTTTATCATTTGAAGGATTTGGATAAAGCTGAATCGAAGTATTATCTATATCACCAATAGAAAGCGACGTTAAGCAAAAATCAATTATAAGTTCTGACCCAAAATTAGCGTTTTCAGGTTCGAATGCAGCTAAGACATCTCCATTTCTATTTTTAACAGTTAGATGACCATTGCCATATTCCACATTCGACCATCCGTCACCATAAGAATCACTAATTATGAGTTGATAACAACCAACAGGTAAGCACTTCGTATAATTATAAGGTGAAAATACGCCATTTGAAACATAACTACGTTGATCAATAACCGTTTGAGGATTGTTTGCCTCTACCAGTTTCCAACTTATTTCCTGCGTAGAAAAGTCGTAGCCAAATTTAATATTAACAGGTTCATCCGTGTCAGAATAATTAAACGCAGCAGTCAGAAAATTATTAGGCCCCAATTCATCTACACCACCATTAACTTCAAATATCTCAGCTTGAAAAGTAACATTTCCATTTGCTAAAGTAGGAAAAGGAAAATAAATGGTATCTGATTGATATTGATTTAATGTTCCTGTCCAATCGATTGTTTGTTCATTACCATTAAAGTCATACTTAATCTTTGCCGAAGTAATTTGCACATTACCTGCATTAAACAGAACAATATAAGGTTGCGAAGTTTCACATATTTCATTGGTCAACCAAGCACTATTAGAAAATGCTAAATCTAGTGTCGAAACGGCAGTTTGGTAAGTTCCATCAATGAATGTCGCACCAGTTTCTAAAGGGTCTAACCAACATTTCAGCTGTAAGCTTGAATCAGTTAACGTATTCCAAGAATAGCCAAATCGGCCAAACAAATCATAACCTGAATTAGGGACACTTCCACTGCATCCAGCAGAACCACCTGTAAGAGCGCCAATAATGCGTTTATTTTGATCGAACAAAGGAGAACCGGACGAACCTTGCTCTGTTGTTCCGTACGTCCATGAATCGACACGCCACGTTTGACAATTGGTAGCACCATTAAAAGCAATACCCGATTTATAAGGGCTTAAAATAGATTTCGATATTTTTTTTATATCAGAAGTAGGATGGTGAATTACCGCCACATTCGTAACACTTTCTATATCTGAATTATCCCAGCCATTATAAAATACATTCCATAAATTATCAGGTGTACTATTTAGTTTTACCAAAGTAAAATCAGATACATTACTTGAGGCCTTTAGTTGTGTCCCAGTAATCGTATGTGTTGTAATCCCATCATTGTTAGTAGAGTTTGGTTGAGCACAAATGGAATTAGCGGCAGTGCGTTCCCAATTAAAACGTAAAACCCATGTGCTGGTAGACGTCCCACAATGCCTTGCAGTCAAATAATAAGGAATAATAGTACCTGAAGTATTATTCACTAATGAACCTGAGCAAGCAAGTCCACCACTAATAGTCAAAGCAATACCATTTTTTTGATCTTGAAAATCACTTCCTAGTGGACAATTCACATCGTAGTTGCAAGAGCCTGAACCACCAAATGATTTTTGAAAAAATGAATCGACATCTCTAAATCCGTGAATGACCGTTGAAAGGACAACAGCTGATGTCCCTAAATTTTCTTTAGGCTCGTAAATTTCAATAACAGCATAATCTGTTTTTAAAACATCTGTGCCAAGCACATTCTCACTGTTATTATTTAGGAATGAATACGCCCCAGTAAATGAAGAATTATCATTTGAATAAACATACATCAAACTCCCTTTCACTAAATGAAATTGACTAAATATTAGATTTATTGAAACAGCATCTTTACTAGCTATACCATATCGATAAAGTTTTCCGCCATTGTTTAAACTAAAAGTAGCAGCAGCAGTGATAATATCAACATCGACAGAGATGTCTTCTCCAAAGCGATACGATTTATCCAGCTTTTCTACAGCATACTTTTTTAATACTGTTGAATTATCGACTTTCGGACAAGATAAATAGTGTGTTGGTGTAGAAAGGTTTAAACTCCATGAAAAAGGCTCTCCATTTGTAATAAGCTGAGCTGAACAAAAAAAAGGGCTAATCAATAATACAAGTAAGAAGATGCTATTTTTCATTATTTCCAACGTTATAAATGGAAAAGTACAAAATAAAAAACAAACGAAGAATTAAAATGATGGAAATAGCACAGTAATTGATTAAAACAAGAAACCCACCGAAAGGGTGGGTTTTACTTGTTTAACTAATTTTAATGTTCTCCTCCGTCTTTTTCCCCTTCTTTCAAAGGAACGTTTTGAGAAATAAAATCTTCTTCAGCACCTGGCTTAGAATAATCATATGGCCATCTGTGAACTACAGGTAAATCACCTGGCCAGTTACCGTGCATGTGTTCAACTGGTGTTGTCCATTCAAGTGTATTACTTCTCCAAGGATTTTGAGGTGCTTTTGGTCCTCTAAAAATACTATAGAAGAAGTTAAATAAGAAAATCAATTGACCTAATGATCCAAGAATGGTAAATACAGTAATTACTTGGTTCAAATCGAAAATAGCAACAAAAGCATTATGATCAAACGATTCAAAAGCAGAGTAATCATAATAACGACGAGGTGCTCCTGCAAGACCAACAAAGTGCATTGGAAAGAAAACTCCGTATGCTGAAACAATTGTTATCCAGAAATGGGCATAACCAAGTCGTGTATTCATCATTTTACCAAACATTTTCGGGAACCAATGATACACACCGGAGAACATTCCAAATACCGCGGACAATCCCATCACAACGTGGAAGTGAGCTACCACAAACATGGTGTCGTGAACAGTAATATCTAATGTTGCATCAGCCAATAGAATACCAGTTACACCACCAGAAATAAATGATGAAACCATACCAATTGAGAAAGTCATCGCTGGTGTAAATACAATCGAACCTTTCCAAAGAGTCGTCAAGTAGTTAAATACTTTAACGGCTGATGGAATAGCAATCAACAAGGTTGTAAACATGAAAACAGATCCTAAGAATGGATTCATTCCAGTGACAAACATATGATGCGCCCATACGATACAAGATAAGAAAGCAATAGTCAGTAATGACCCAATCATAGCTTTATATCCAAAAATTGGTTTTCTACTATTTGTAGAAATTACTTCAGAAGCAATACCTAATGATGGTAACAAAACAATATAAACCTCAGGGTGACCTAAGAACCAGAATAAATGCTCATATAAAAGAGGTGAACCACCATGATTTTCGAGCATCTCACCATTTATGATAATATCAGAAAGATAGAATGAAGTTCCCATTACTCTGTCCATTAAAAGTAATAGAACAGCAGAAACTAAAACTGGGAATGATAATAAACCAACAATTGCCGTAATAAAGAATGCCCAAACCGTTAAAGGTAAACGTGTCATACTCATTCCTTTAGTGCGCAAGTTAATCACTGTTACCATGTAGTTAATACCTCCTAATAAACTAGAAGCAACAAACATAATAACGGAAATCAACCATAAAGTCATCCCTAAACCATTACCAGAAATAGCTTGTGGTAATGCTGAAAGAGGAGGATAAACTGTCCATCCAGCCATTGCAGGTCCTGTTTCAACGAACAATGAACTAAGCATAATAATTGAAGATACAAAGAACATCCAATAAGACAACATGTTCATGAATCCAGAAGCCATATCTCTAGCGCCAATTTGTAATGGAATTAATAAGTTCGAAAACGTTCCAGATAAACCACCTGTTAAAAGGAAGAAAACCATGATTGTTCCATGAATAGTTACTATTCCTAAATACATACTTTCATTTAGTACTCCATCTGGAGCCCATCTTTCACCTAAGAAAAAAGAAAGAAAATCAGAACTTTCACCTGGCCAAGCCAATTGAATTCTAAAAAAGACAGATAACATCATTGCAACTACACCCATAACAATAGCAGTAATTAAATACTGTCTAGAGATCATTTTGTGGTCGTAGCTAAAAATGTATTTGGATACAAAGCCTTCATCATGGTGTTCATGAGAATCATGATTTATGTGAGCATCTTGTGTTATTGCAGCCATTTTAATATATTAAATTAAGTTATTATTAAAGTTTAGAGTCTTGTTCATTAGCTTCAGTTGTCGCAATCATAGGTGCTGGAGCTTCTTGACTAGCCAAAAATGTTATCTTGAAATTCTGTTTTGTCTTCATCCAAGCATCGTATTCTTCTTGAGTCTGAACAACAATTAACATTTTCATTTTATAGTGAGCTGATCCACAAATTTTATTACAAAGAAGTGAATAATTAAAGTTCTCGTCATTAATTTTCTTGCGCATTTCTGCAGTCGTCAAAATTGGCTTGAACTTAAATCTAGTTACCATACCAGGTACGGTATTCATCTGAACTCTGAAGTGAGAAATTAAAGCAGAGTGAATAACATCTTTCGCTCTGAAGGTTACCTCGTAATCTTTATTTACAATTAAATGAATAGTGTCACTTTCAATAATATCATCATAAGCAAATTTATCTCTAGCTACATCATGACGTCCCCTCATTTGATATAGTAAACGTAACAAGCGAGTTTTACTATCTAAATCCTTTGTAAGTTTCTCTCTATCCTCAGGAATCATCATCAAGTTCTTGTCATTTAATTTTTCCTCCATTTGCTTAATACCCATTACTGAACCATCAGGTGTACCAAACTCCATTAAATTAATTGAACTATCAAGAGATGCGGTAGTAACGATACCTAACAAGTTTTTATCAGTTGTAAGTTTGTAGTCAGAATCACCTAAAACGTTATCTTTTCCTGCATATCTAGCTGTCCACTTAAACTGTTCAGAAAATATCTCTAAGTTTATCGCATCTTTCGGAGATGCTTTCGTTATGTCTCTCCAAGCAATAATTCCATACACCATGACTACAGTTAATGCAGCCGAAGGAATAGCTGTCCAAAGCAACTCTAATTTACCGTTATGAGGATAGTAATATGCTTTTACACCCTTTTTTCTTCTATACTTTCTAGAAAAGACAAAAAGTAAAATACTAGTCACAAAGAAAGCGGTTAAGATGATAACCCAGTTTATGTCCAATAACCAGTCAACTGTCTTACCATGTTCTGTTGCGGCTTCGTGTAAAATCCCACCATATTTGATAATTAAATAAATAGCAGAAATTAAATAGACAAACATGAAAAGAATAAACATCTTACTTGTAAAATCATTATCCTTTTCTGAAATCTCTTCCTCTTTACGATTAGAAAGTTTTCTTCCTAGTTCGTAGGTTTTCATTAAAAGAGCAATTGCGATAGCTCCTAAAACGATGACAAATAATACTAACAACTTATTCATTTTTGCTTTTGTATTTTCAATTATTAAATTTCGTGATGTAAACTTTCATCCAAATAAGGGTGATTTTTAACCATCAACGGTGCTTTTGTTAAATTAATCAAGATGATTCTTATAAAGAAGCCAAATGTAGCAAGTAGCATTCCTATTTCCATGAATCCAATAGTCGTATGCTCACCAACTGAACCTGCCATAACCATAATAAATACATCCATCCAGTGTCCAAAGAAGATACATAGACCAACAAACATAATGATATAAGGTGTACGTTTAGCATCTCTAGACATCAAAATCAACATAGGGAAAACAAAATTCACAAAGAACATTCCAAAATAAAGACCCTTAAAGTGCTCTATTCTTGACATATAATATGTTACTTCCTCAGGAATATTAGAATACCAAGTCAACATATATTGAGAGAACCATAGATAAGACCATAAGAATGAAATAGCGAATGTCCAAGTTGTAATATCATGAATATGAGAATCATTTACATGTGGTAAATATCCATTCTTTTTCAAATACAAAGTAACAATAACTAATGTAACCAAAGCAGTACACCACAATCCAGAAAACACGTACCATCCAAATAAAGTAGAGAACCAGTGAATGTCAATGGACATAATCCAATCCCAAGCAGAAGTTGAACTAAATACAGCGAAAACAGCTAAGAAGGCAGCACCTCTTTTATAGTTGGTAAAGTGAATGTCAGTACCACCAACTTGGTCCTCAAGTAAAGATCTCTTTCTAAATCCTCTTAAATACATAATGTATACTCCCAAATAAATAATTGTTCTTATCCAAAAGAAAGTCTTATTCATATAAAGAGATTTCTTATCAATAAGGAAATCATAATGAGGACTATTTATATCTGAATGACTTGCGTCCATCCATACATATACATTAGCACCATCAAGAAATGTTAATAATAAGAATGTTAATAATAAGAATCCAGCTCCATAAGGAATATACATAGCAATTGACTCAATGATACGTTTAACAGCAACGTACCAACCCGTTTCAGTTGCATATACTAAAGCTAAGAAAAATAGCGCTCCTAATCCTATTGCAAAGAAGAAGAAACCATCCACTAGCATATTTGAAAGGAATCGTTGTGCTAAGTTACTATTTTCACTAGATAACTCTAAAGCAATTCCTAAACCTGTAAAAACTACGCCAACTACCATTAAAATAATAGTTAGTAAATTGGCTTTTTTAGATATTTTAAATTCCATTTTCGCTCCTTTATATAATTATTTTACAGTTTGTGTCGTATCAGAAACAGTTACATCTGCAGCAACTCCACCGTAATTTGCATTCTGTAACTTTTTAATATAATGAATCACTGTCCAAATATCTTTCTTATTAATAATAGAACGATGTGAACCCATCATACCTTTTCCGTAGTAGATTGAATAAAACATTTTACCTTCAGGGATATCTAATACAAGGAAATTAGCAGCTCCAGAAAACGCACCACTTTTAACCATTGGACCATCTCCGTCTCCTTTTTCTCCATGACAATGTGCACATTTTGAAGCATAAATAGTTTTACCTTTTGCAAAGATTTCATCTTTGTTATCTGCTGTCAAAATAATTGGATTGATATCCGCTGCTGCCGCATTATACTCTGAATCAGGATCATCCGATTGTAGTAAATCTTCATCGTATAGACCTTGTGTTTTAGCAAATGCCATTGTCGCCTTACGCTGATAAGGTAGCATGATCGAAACCTCTGCTGAATCAGTACCATAATAAGGAACCGTAAATATTGGTGGAGTCATAGCAGATAAAGATTCATTTAAATCAGTATGAATCAATCCTCTAACCTCTCCATAATCTACATAAGGCTCAATTGCCGGAGATCTGTACATGTCAGGCATATACTCATGTCCCGGGCTATTTGGGTCACTCGTGCATGAAGCAACAACCACACAGGTTATGGCCACACCAATTAAACTTGTAATTTTTCTATAAACTTTATTCATTGCTTTGCAATTTACCTTTTCTTAAATTTCTCTTTGATCTAATTCAATTATTCCAGTGCTATTCAACAGCTGCTGAATTTCATCTTGTGAAAAGTTAGAATTTTCAGACAATCTAATTTCCACTACAAATTTATCATCTGTTGTTCTTGGATCTGGATTAGATGAAGGCATTCCTGGCAATGTTTTGTTTCTTAAGAAATAAGTAAGTGCCATTCCATGAGCTGCACATAAAACAGTAAACTCAAAAGTAACTGGAATAAAAGCTAACATATTTTCTAAATATGTATTATTTGGTTTACCTCCAATATTCATTGGCCAGTCAAGAATCATCATGTAATACATTCCTAATGTAGCAAGACATAGACCTGTCAATCCGTAAATAAAAGCCATAATCCCTAATCGTGTGTTTTTCACACCAATAATAGGATCTAAACCGTGAACTGGAAAAGGAGTGAAAACTTCCGACACCTTAATTCCTTTTGCGACTAACTTCTTTGCGCCTTTCTTTAGCACATCGTCGTCATCATACATTGCATAAAATACTTTATCTGCCATGGTTTTAATTAATGATTGTTAGTAGTGTTATGTGCGTCACCTTCATGACCTTCTTCATGATGAGTATCAGGTAAATTCTTATAATACTCTCCTGAAGATTTCATAATTGTTTTTAATTCAGCAATTGGTAATACAGGGAAATATCTCAAGAATAATAAGTAGAAAACGAAAAACAATCCAATTGTTCCTATAAAGATTCCTACATCTGTATGAGTTGGATATTGCATTGACCATGCTGAAGGTAAATAGTCTCTAGTAAGTGACGTTGCAATAATAACAAAACGCTCAAACCACATTCCGATATTCACCACAATAGAAATAAAGAATGTAAATAAAATAGATGTTCTTAATTTCTTAAACCACATTAATTGAGGAGAAACAACGTTACATGTCATCATCGTTGCATATGCCCACCAATATGGTCCTGTTGCCCTATTAAAGAAAGCATATCCTTCATATTCAACTCCTGAATACCAAGAGATAAATAACTCAGAAATATATGCCACACCCACAATAGAACCAGTAACCATGATTACAATGTTCATATACTCAATATGCTTAATGTGCAAATATGCCTCTAATTTAAACGCCTTACGAATCGTTAACATCAATGTCTGCACCATGGCAAATCCTGAGAAAACGGCTCCAGCAACGAAATAAGGAGGAAAGATTGTTGTATGCCATCCAGGGATAACCGAAGTAGCAAAGTCAAAAGATACAATAGAGTGAACGGAGAAAACCAACGGTGTTGCTAAACCAGCTAAAACCAATGAAACTAACTCAAAACGATTCCATTGTTTTGCCCTACCAGACCATCCAAATGATAGAATAGAATACATTTTCTTAGCGACTGGTTTCTTAGCTCTGTCTCTAATAGTAGCGAAGTCAGGAATCAAACCAATGTACCAGAAAACAACGGATACAGATAAGTAAGTCGAAATCGCAAACACGTCCCATAATAGAGGGGAGTTAAAGTTTACCCATAATGAACCGAATTGATTTGGAATAGGGAAAACCCAATATGCTAACCAAATACGACCCATGTGAATCATGGGGTAAATACCTGCCATAAATACAGCAAATATTGTCATCGCTTCAGCAGAACGGTTAATTGCAAAACGCCATTTCTGACGGAACAATAATAATACTGCTGAGATTAAGGTTCCTGCGTGTCCGATACCAACCCACCAAACGAAGTTAGTGATATCCCATGCCCAACCAATTGTTTTATTTAAACCCCATGCACCGATACCTGTACCAAGTAAATAGAGAATTGCTCCTACTCCATACAAACCTATAATCAGTGCAATAGTAAATAGTATATACCATCCTTTTGGTGCTCTACCTTCAATCGGTTGACATACGTCGTTAGTAATATCTCCGTAAGTCTTATGACCAAGTATTAAGGGTACTCTAATTGCTGCTTCCTTATGCATTACAAATTAATTTAACGTGTTATTACTGATGTTAATGTTCATGATTTGTTTCTGGTTTAACTTTGTCCACTTGAACTTTAGCTAAATCAGGATTCTCATCGTTTCTTACTTTGGTTTTATACCACATATTTGGTTTAACTCCAATTTCTTCAAGTGCTTGGTAAGAGCGTTTTTCTTCAGACCCTTTACGTACTGCAGAATTCACATCGTTCCAGTCACCAACTATAATCGCCTCAGAAGGACAAGCTTCAGCACAAGCAGTTTGGAATTCACCATCTCTAACTGGACGACCCTCAGCTTTAGCTTGTAATTTACTTGTTTGAATATTCTGAACACAGAATGTACATTTTTCCATAACACCACGTGTACGAACTGTCACGTCTGGGTTCAATACCAATCTTCCTAAATCGTCTTGCGCTGGATTGATTTGAGTAAACTTCTTGTAAGAAGGATAATTAAACCAATTGAAACGACGTACTTTATAAGGACAGTTGTTTGCACAATAACGTGTACCAATACATCTGTTATAAACCATTTGATTTAAACCTTCATCACTGTGCGTTGTTGCAGCAACTGGACAAACCGTTTCACAAGGTGCATGATTACAATGTTGACACATCATTGGCATGTGAACCACATTTGGATTTAATGAAGCAATTTCAGCTGCATTATAGTCAAAATCCAATCTGTCTTTCTTCAAACCTGTTGTGAGCTCTTCGTCAGATGAATAGTAGCGGTCAATTCTTAACCAAGCCATTTCACGACCTTTACGAACCTCGTGTTTTCCAACTACTGGAATGTTGTTCTCAGATTGACAAGCAATTAAACAAGCACCACAACCAAAACATTTGTTTAAGTCGATAGTCATTGCCCAACGGTGACCAATATTTTCTACTGGATGCGCTTCCCATAAGTCAAACTCACTCACGTGCTTATCACCATGATGTGTTTTTAAGACATTTGCTGGGTTATACGCCTCTTTACCTGTTGAGTTATATATATCAAGATTTGTCTCCTTAACGATAGAGTGACGTCCCATAACCGTGTGGTTAAGTTGAGTCGCTGCAATCAAGTATAAAGGCTTATCCGATTTCTTAACATCAGATGAAGTGTAATAATTAAACGTTCCATTATTGAAAGATGTTATTCTAAAAGCATTCTTTCCGACAGGAACTTTATTTCCTTTATCATCTAATTCATAACCTCCATATTCTTTCGTAACATATGCAGAAGGTCCCGCATTAGTTCCGTTTTCACCACGTCCATAACCAAGTGCTATACCAACAGTATCAAGTGTTTGACCTGGAGAAGGAACAATTGGAAGTTCAATTGTAGCACCGTTAACAGTAACAGTAGCTAAATTCAATCCATGTTTCTCATCATATATGGTAGCATATCCCAGTTTTTTCATTTGAACTGGATTCATTGTCATGTAGTTATCCCAAGTTACTTTCGTAATGGCATCTGGCATTTCTTGTAGCCAAGGGTTACCCGCTTGTAATCCAATACCTATTGCTGTTTTTTGGTATAATTCAATTTCAAATGAACCTGCCGCTGGTTGTGTGTATTTCAAGTTTGAAAGTGCTACGTCATCAAACGATGCAGAAGCAGCTTGTTTTTCAGTATCCATACAGCTGTTATGAACAACCATATCGAATCTTGTCCCACCAGCATTTGCTGTTTCGTATCTTTCACGAATATAACGATACGCCACTTTTGAATCTTTAGCAAGTCTCTCATACTTGTTATCAGACCATATCAATAATGACTCAAGTGCTGAGGCAGCATTGAATAAAGGACGTATTGTTGGTTGTGCAATCGCGTAATGATTTGCTTTCGGTTGGTAATCATTCCAAGACTCTAAAGCATGTAAATCAGGTGTTATGAATTTACATTTAGTAGCCGTTTCATCGTCATACGTTGAGAAAGAAATTGAAAGCTTAACACCTTCTAATGCTTTAGCAAATTCTTGTCCGTTTGGTAAAGAATAAACTGGATTTGTTCCATAGAACAAAACAGCATCTGGTTTTTTACCACCAATTAAATCCGCTGCAAACTTATTCATCTTCTCATCTTCAGATGCGAATAAGTTGATTGGGTTATTCGTATTGATTGTTGTTGAGTAAGCACCAAGAACACTGTTAATCTTATTTGCTAAAATTTGAACAGTTACATCATTTGCTCCAGCAACAACTAAAGATTCTCCTTTTGATTTCTTTAATTCTGCCACTGCCTTATCAGCAATTGCTTGAACATCACTTCTTAAGTCAGAAGGAACAGCTGTTTTCGTCCCTAACTTCTCAAGGATATACGATAAAACTTTTGCTTGCTCTGAAGGCTTAATCATTGATCTATAGTCAGCAGTAGATCCTGTTGGAGACATGTTAGCCTCAAACTGGAAGTGCTTAGACATCCAAGCTGCATCCGGATTTCTTGTTAAACTATATTGTTTTTGATATTCAGTAGATAATAACCATGATGTTAAGAAGTCAGCACCAACAGAAACAATTGTTTTCGCTTTTGAGAAGTCATAATCAGGAATGATATTCTTTCCAAAAGATACTTCATTCGCTTTTCTTATTGCTGAATAAGAAACTGCGTCGTATTGAATATGTTCAAAGTTTCCTTCAGTCCCGTAAGCTGTTTTGAATGTTTCAATAGCAGCCAACATAGATGGTGAAATAATAGTATTCGATACGAAGACAATCTTACCACCTTTAGATTTTATGGCATTTAATCCGTTAATAATTGGTGTGTCAATTTCTTTTTTCCAATCTTGTTTTTCTTCACCGTTCGCTCTTGGACCTCTTAATTTAGTGCTATCGTATAATGATAATACAGAAGCTACTATTTGAGGATTTGTTCCACCTTGAGTGAATCCAAAATCACGATTACCTTTAATGTGGATAGGACGTCCTTCTCTAGTTTTAACTAAAATACTAGCATACGAATTACCATCATAGTAAGTAGTTGCATAAAAAGTAGGCATTCCTGGTGTAACGTTTTCAGGTTTCACCACGTAAGGAATTACTTTTGTAACCGGAGCCTCACATGAAGCAACAGTTGCTGCCGCTACTGAAAATCCTAAGAATTTCAAGAAATCTCTCCTACCAGTAGAAGCTTCATTTAGTGATTTGTTTCCAAAGAACTCATCAATGGTCATAGATTGCTGAAACTCTTTATCTTTCTTCTCTAAGAATGATGATGTTTCTTGTAATTCATCTAACCCCTTCCAATATTTTTTTGTCGTTCCCATAAACTTTGGACTTCTATTTTTTTTAATAAATTAATAGTGACATTTAGCACATTCCCAACCACCTAATTCTTTCACAGATACTTTACCATCTTCTAAATACTTATTGTAAAGTTTCTTGTCGTTGTTCAACAAACGCTTATGAATCTCATCGTAGTATCCAGATTTTTTATCTGTTAGAGGACCTTCTGTAATTCCTTTTTGGTCGTGACACTCAATACACCATCCCATTGTTAATGTCGGTCTAGTTAATTGAACGTTTCCTTCAATCTTATTCAATTCTTCCACAGGAACTACACGAGCAGTTTCAACTTGCTTAGTCATATCACCGTGACATTGTTTACAATCAATTCCACCAACAGTAACGTGTTGTTCGTGGTTGAAATAAACGTGATCAGGTAAAACGTGTACTTTATTCCATTTGATTGGGTGGGTTTCTCCTGTATATTCAGATCCATTCCATCCAGCTGCATCGTAAATCTTTTGGATTTTCGCTTCTTGCTCTGGTGTATTACCACTTACTTGCTTATGACAGTTCATACAAACATTCACTGTTGGAACACCAGCAGTTTTTGATTTGTCGGCTGCATTATGACAATACTTACAATCAATTCCGTTGATACCTGCGTGAACATTATGAGGATAATCAATAGGCTGAGTTGGTTGGTAAGATTCCATTACGTTGATATTTCCTAATCCTTGAATACCAATTACTAGTAAACATAGAACAAGAATAAGACTTGCAATACCGACGTAGATTTTATTCTTCCACATCCATTGTCTAATCTCAGAACCATATGTAGGGAAATCTTCCGCTGGCTTACCTTCTTTTTCAGCAACCACTTGGGACAACTGTCTTCTAACACCTCCAAGTGTTAAAATGATAACAATGAAAATAATTCCTGCTACTACCCATAACCAAGTATTTCCTGACTCTTCAACTACTGATCCACTTCCTGCATCTCCACCTCCTGTAGCTGCTGCTTTAGTAGCAGGATCAGGTTGTGCATCAACGTAATCAAAAATTGCATCGATATCTTCTCTGGTCAAATCAGGGAACATACTCATAGCCGTAGGCTTGATTTTAGAAACCTTCTCTGCGTAAGGATCCGATGCCGCTGCTTTTTGCCAGTTGTTTACCCATAAATAGATAGAACCTTCTTTTGCTCCATCAGCAACCCATAGGTCTCTTACTTTATATAGCTTTGGACCTGTACCATCCTTAAAAATTTGGTGACATGTTGAACACTTATTTTTAAACAATGTCTCTCCGTTTTGGGAAAGCCCTTCAAAAGATGTAGCTGTAAACAGTAACGCTATCGCTACAAAACACCAATTTGTAATTTTTTTAATCATTTGATTATAAATATCTTACTAAAAATGCTTAAATTCTATTATGGATTTCTATTAATCCTAACGAGGGCAAATTTAATATAATCACTATATGAAATGACAGTTCTGTGACAAAAATAGGGTGGTTTAGTCTAATTTATAATCTTTCTAAATAAGGAAAAATAGGAATTGGTAGAGTATTTGCATAAAGAATTATTAAATTTGTTCATTTAACAGACATATTATGAGATCGAAATTTTTATTCACATTGTTACTAACAAACCTATCGTTGTTAATGTTCGCCCAAAACGGCTCAGTAACAATACATAAAGACGCTCGTCTAAATCAAAAAATTGCGGATTACGGGCTAGTCATACCACCAAATCCAACACCACAGATTGATGGATATCGTGTTCAATTAGCATTTGAACAATCAAAAGAAGCAATTGAAAATGCCAAGTCTCAATTTTCCAAATATTATCCAGATATCGATCTATACGTTATCTATAAGGCGCCCAATTTTTTTCTAAAAGCAGGGGATTTTAGAACATTTAATGAAGCAGAGAAAATTAAATCGAAAGTAGAAGCTGATTTTCCTACAAGTAATGTTATTCGTGAAAAAATAAATCTTCCAAAGATTTAACTGCTAAGGAAATTTTATTAACAGCTCACACTTTCGCAGCATTCAAGTGAGCTGAAAGCCTCTTTTCAATAATACTTAAAGGAGAAGCTATCGCATTTATATACTGAAAATTCCCTTCTCTATTGTTATTAATGGAAAGCTGAATGGGTGAAGCTTCACTTTGAATTGCATTCACCTTGAATTGGTCAGAATTTTCATCGTAATAAACATAAGGTGCCCCAGAAGATCCAAAACGGAAGTAACCTTGAATCAAATAACGTAGTCCTTCAAAAATATAATTTCCTCCGATACGGTCGATGAAAGTTCCATGATGATCTAAGTACCCTTCAATATGCGCTTTATTTAATAGCTTTCCTAAAAATCCACCTGGAGAACTTTGTAAACAATAATAATTTGATTGATTGTCTGGTAAAACTGAAAAATCAGGTGTTATGCTCGGTAATTTATCAATGATACCTTGGTGTGTATTGACAATTTTATACAGTGCAATATCTGCACTATAAAAAGCCTCGACTAATTCTACTTCTACCAAAAAAGTATGTCTATCTAAAGAGGGTTCATGTAAATACGTTTTATCATTAAAATACCCCGTTAAAATTGGATCATTATAAAACATATTATCTTTGAATTGCACAATTAAAAAAGGCTTACAGAAATTACGCTGGGCTAATGTCATCCATCTCGTGTCAAAATTAATCTGTTTCAATACCTCGATGATAGTCTGGTAATCTGCTTGACTAACAATGTTGATATAGCGTTTATTGGTATTCGAATCTAAAGGAAAAAACTGATAAAACAACTGCGTTTGTGAAGGGGTTAAATACGGAAGAATACTGGTATTGAACAACTCGTTATCAATCGATTTAAAAATTTGTGCTTCTGTGCGAATATTATGCGCAACGGAAAGAATAAATCCATTACCAATATGAAAAGCGGAAATATTATTATCAAATTGCCGTCTCGTTGACTCATTGGAGTTATACAGACACATCAATCTAAAAAGAGGCGAAGTCTGTTCGTTGGTTAATTCTAATTGTTTTGCTAACATATTAATGCTTTTTATATTGTGTGAGAAACGATATAATGATACAACAAATCCGTTCTTTTATAATCTATAAATCTACTACTTAATTTCAATATCCAATTGTCTCCCTTCTTCGAGCGCTTTTTTATCCATACGCGAACCGATGACGATTCCAATTAACATACCAATTGGAAAACCCATGGCAAAATAACCCAAACTTTTATTACTTGCTTGCATAGGCGCTCCAATAGGCGCTCCAAACGCTGTCATACCTATCGCTAACCATAATTTTCTATACTAATTTAAAGGCACGATTTTTAACTCTTTTTCTATTAATCTCGAAAGATTCGCTTGTTTTTTCTAATAAATCGTCTCCATTTATTTTCAGATAAAGAAGAGTTATTCACTTCGATTATTGCCTGATTAATTGTATCAATAATGGGAATAGGTATTTCCTTTTTCGCTAATTCCTTTAAAAGTTGATCAAATTGAATATACACTTTCACTAATCTTTTATTTTCATATAGCCCTGTTCTTTCCTTTAATTGATTAATTGTCATAGTTGTAATTTTTATAATGGTAAGAATAATCATTAAAAGAGGTTCTCATCTTCATAATGAACTATTAAATATATAAAAATTAAAGACGTTTCAGTATGAAGTCTCCAATTTATTTCCTCCAATAACCTCCTCTCCCCTTTCAACAATTCTCTCTCATTTTTCAACAATTATAATTTTCTACCACTTTTACCCACTAATCTTATTAAAGATTAAAAATCAAGTAATAAAAGGTGTTTTTATTCATGTTATTACACTATTTTTGTAACTTTATAATTGTTAAAACGTATCAAGTTATCAACAATAAACCATTTAGTGGTAAAAAGTGGTAAATTTCTTTGTATTTTTACCCATTAATTGATTATGGCAGGATTAGTAGGAGAGTACGAGGTTAAACTAGATGCGAAAGGTCGCTTCTTGTTTCCGGCTGGCTTGAAAAAGCAGTTATCTCCTGCTGCGCAAGAAAATTTCATGTTGAACAAAGGATTTGAAGACTGTTTGACGCTTTACCCAATGAACGAATGGGAAAAGTTAAGCGAAAAGCTTTCAAAGATGAATCTGTTTAAACCAAAAAATCGAATGTTCTACCGTTTATTCCACCAAGGCGCTAAGCAAATGGCGTTGGATAACGCAGGTAGGATATTAGTTCCTACAACATTGATGGAACGCGTGGGTCTAGATAAAGATGTAATGCTGATTGCTTACAACGACCGTATCGAGATTTGGGATAAAAACAGATACTTCCAACTGATTGAAAACAACATGAATGACTTTGCTGACCTTGCCGATGAAGTAATGGGTGATATTGGCAATGACAAAGAAGAATAACGAAAACGAAACGTACCACATTCCGGTAATGCTGCAACCATGTATTGAAGGGTTGAACATACTTCCAGATGGAATCTATGTCGATGTTACATTTGGCGGCGGCGGACATTCACGCGAAATTTTCAAACACTTATCTGACAAAGGAAAATTAATCGTTTTTGATCAAGATTCAGACGCTAAGCGCAACGCTTGGAAAGCACCGAACTTTCTTTTTATTCCTTCCAATTTTACATTTCTTAAAAATCATTTGAAAGCAAACGGCATCATGCAAGTGGACGGTATTCTTGCTGATTTAGGCGTTTCTTCTTATCAGTTTGATCAATCTGGAAATCGTGGCTTCTCTATTCGTTTTGACGATCCATTAGACATGCGCATGAATCAATCACAACCGCTTTCAGCAAAACAAGTGGTAAACACCTACTCAGAAGAGCAACTAGCGACTGTATTTGGGAAATACGGTGAAATTGAACGTCCGATGCGAATAGCAGTGGAGATTTGTAAAGTACGCTCAAGAGAAGCTATCAAAACCACCTTTGAATTAATCGAAGTAATTAAAAGATTCGCCCCTAGACATAAAGAACAAAAATTTTACGCACAAGTTTTTCAAGCGATTCGTATCGAAGTAAACAACGAAATGGATGTTTTAGAAAAATTCCTTGTCCAAGCAGCTGACATGCTAAAACCTGGTGGACGGCTTGTCGTGATGTCGTATCATTCTTTGGAAGATAGATTGGTGAAAAACTTCATGAAACGCGGAAATCTAGACGGAACGATTGAAAAAGATTTCTATGGAAATGTTCTTAAACCTTTTGACGAAGTAAACAGAAAGCCTATCAGTCCTACCACCGAAGAAATGGAACAAAATCCTAGAGCAAGAAGTGCGAAATTAAGAATTGCGATAAAAAGATGATAGAAGAAGCCAACGACATAGTATCTCCTATCGAAGAAGTGAAAGGAAAGGAGAAGAAAAAAAAGAAAAAAGCTTCAATAGATGGAAAGAAAAGAAAAGTTTCTTTCGTAGATATCATATCGGGTGAATTTCTCTTAAAAGACTTTATAACTAGCAATTTACAGTTTGTTTCATTCATCATTTTCTTAGGTCTTTTACTCGTATCGAAAGGTTATTATGCGAAGCAACTAGAACAAAATATTAATAAAACACAAAAACAATTAGACGCTGTCACTACAGATTATGTGGAGTCAAAAGCCAAATTAGAAGAAGAGACAACACGTGGTAATTTATTAGAAGGATTAGAAGGAAGTGGTTTGAAGGAAACAACCAATCCTGTTAAAGTAATACGAATAGAAAAGAAGAAATGAGTAGCCCAAAAATAGTACGGAATAAAATCATCTTTGTGTTCACTGTTTTTACAGTGGCGATGATTGCTGTATTGGTAAAAACGGCTATGATTCAATCACAAGGCGTAACAAAAGTATTTACTGCAAAAGATGGTAAAATTCCGATGAGGACCGTATTGCGCCCTATGCGATTAGGCGACATTCTGGACGAAAAAGGAACGCCGCTAGTTACTTCCGTTTCAAAATTTGATATTTATATGGATCCTACGGTTGCTAAACAAGAGGATTTTGACCGTTATCTACCTGATTTATGCAAAGGATTAAGCAAATTATTCCCGAATGTTTCTTCACGAGAATTTGAAACCAAAATTCGACGAGGAAGAGCACGTAAATCACGCTATTTATTGATTCGTAAAACCGTCACCAATGCGGAACGTAAACTCATCAGCGAATTACCATTATTCAACTTAGGTCGATTTAAAGGTGGCTTTATTGACACCGAAAAAGAATCGATTCGTAAACGCCCACATGGTGAATTACTTAAGCGAACACTAGGTTATTATATGCCGGCTACAGGGACACATAAAGAATTGAGAGTAGGTATTGAAGGTGCCTTTTACGAATACTTAGTGGGAGAACCTGGACAAGAAGTCGAACAGCGATTATCCACAGGATGGAAACGAACAGGTAGAATTGTAAAAGAAGGTATTGAAGGTGCTAATATCATCACCACATTTGACACTGAAATTCAAGAAGTAGCACACAACGAGCTATACAATCAATTGGTTAGTTACAACGGTATTTCAGGTTCTGTCATCGTGATGGATGTTAAAACCGGATATGTAAAGGCAATTGCGAATCTTACTAAATCATCAGACGGCAGCTATCACGAAGCATACAATCATGCTATCGGAACAAAAGAAGTACCTGGTTCTACCTTTAAACTCGCTTCTTTAATGGCTGCGTTGGACGATGGAAAAATCAAATTAACCGATAGCGTTCTGGCAAAACCAGAGTATTCCTTCTATGGTGTCAAGTTAACCGAAGCTCAAGGTCATAATTATGGAAAGATTACGATTAAAGAAGCGTTTGAAAAATCATCTAACGTAATCGGGAAAATAATTTTTAATGCCTACAAAGACAATCCAAAACAATTTATCGACCATTTGAAAAAATTTGGATTAAACCTTCCACTTGGTTTAGACATTCAAGGAGAAGCAACACCTGTCATGTACCAACCAGGAGACAAACAGTGGTGGGCAGGCTCATTAGCTTGGATTAGTGTCGGTTATGACGTTCAATTAACGCCCATGCAAATATTGACTTTCTACAATGCCGTTGCCAACAATGGAAAAATGGTCAGACCACAGTTTGTAAAGCAGATCATGCGAGGAAATGAGGTAGTGAAAAACTTCGATCCAATTGTGTTAAAAGAAAAAATTTGCACGGATAAAACACTCGAATTGTTACAGGGTTCTTTATATGGTGTCATGAAAGAGGGAACAGGTAAGTATTTGACCAACTCATTCTTTGATATCGCTGGAAAAACAGGTACTGCACAAGTTCTAAATGAAAATAACCGATATGGTAAAAAGGGAGAAAATCGCTATTTAGCTTCTTTCGTAGGCTATTTCCCAGTAGAAAATCCTATTTATTCCTGTATTGTTACCATTACTGCTAACGGAAATAACATTTACGGAGCAAGTGTTTCAGGACGTGTATTTAGCGCGATTGCTAACAAAGTTTATGCTTCACACTTAAAATACCACGATGCAGTTAACGAGAATAAAGGTATAGGGTTAAATCTTCCTGCAGTCAAGTCAGGTTATTCCAAAGATATTACGACCATATTAAATTACTTAAACATTCCATATGAACTGAATCAAAATGAGGAATGGGTGACCGCTTCTTCCTCTCTTTCAAAGGTAATGTTACATCATAAATTGATTGGAAAAGATTTAGTGCCCAACGTGATTGGAATGACGGCAAAAGACGCTGTTTATTTGATGGAATCAGCAGGATTATTTGTACAAGTAAAAGGATACGGAAAAGTAAAATCACAATCTATTGCGCCAAAAGAGCCAATAGCAAAATATGTAGGAAGTCCCATTATTTTAACCTTAGAATAAAATGGTATTAAGAGATTTATTATACGGTGTTTCCATTATTTCTGCTAAAGCAAATATGCAGGACGATATGCAATTCGTGACATTTGATTCACGTCAAGCGAATGAAAATACTCTTTTTGTTGCCATTAAAGGTGTGGAAAATGACGGGCATGATTATATAGAAAAAGCAATTGCACAAGGTTGTCGACATATTGTACTTGAATACGGTTTTGAGAAAACACCAGAAAAGGTGAGCTACATTCAAGTGGAAAACTCTGCGAAAGCGTTGGGCTTTATTGCTTCCAATTATTATGGTAATCCAAGTGAAAAACTGAAGTTGATTGGCGTCACAGGCACCAATGGTAAAACAACCACGATGACGCTTTGCTATGAGTTATTTAAAGAGTTAGGGTATCATGTTGGACTACTTTCTACAGTTGTCAATAAAATTGGCGATACAGATATTCCAGCAACGCATACAACACCAAATCCAATTGAATTAAACGGTCTTTTGGCAAGAATGATAGAAGAAGGTTGTGACTATTGTTTCATGGAAGTGAGTTCTCACGCGATTGACCAAAAACGCATCGCAGGATTGGATTTTGATATTGCTAGTTTCACCAATATCACGCACGACCATTTAGATTACCACAAAACGTTCAAAGCGTATATCGATGCAAAGAAATTATTCTTTGACAATCTTAAAAGCGACGCAAAAGCCATTACGAATGTCGATGACAAGAACGGAATGGTCATGTTGCAAAACACAAAGGCAACGAAATATACGTACGGTTTAAAATCAGTAGCCGATTACAAGGCAAAAATTATCGAAAGTCAATTTTCAGGGCTTGTTTTAAATCTCGACGGAATCGAATTCTGGTCACAACTCATCGGTAAATTCAACGCTTACAACTTATTATTGGTCTACACAATCGCGGTGCTTTTAGACCAAGATAAATTAGAAGTATTGACGGCATTGAGTAAGTTGAAATCAGTAGAAGGTCGTTTCCAATATGTAGTAAGTAAAGATAATGTTACGGCGATTATCGATTACGCACACACGCCAGATGCATTGGAAAATGTATTAAAAACAATTGCTGATATCCGTACGAAAAATGAGAAAGTCATTACCGTTGTTGGATGTGGAGGCGATAGAGATAAAACAAAACGTCCAGAGATGGCGGCTATAGCCTGTGATTTAAGTGACCAAGTGATTCTAACCTCAGACAATCCACGTTCAGAAGATCCGAATATGATTATCGCAGATATGCAAGCAGGAGTAGAACCACAAAACTTCCGAAAAGTGCTATCCATTGTAGACCGATATCAAGCGATAAAAACAGCGTGTACGATGGCGCAACCGAATGACATTCTGCTGATTGCAGGGAAAGGTCACGAGAAATATCAGGAAATAAAAGGTGTCAAACACGATTTTGACGATATGAAAATAGTAAAGGAATTATTTGAACAATTAAGTCTGTAATTATGTTGTATTATTTATTTGATTATTTAGAAAAGTATAACTTCCTCGGAGCGAGATTATTTCATTATATCTCTTTCAGGGCGGCGATGGCATTATTAACGTCATTGATTATTTCGATTGTTTTTGGTGGACGAATTATTCGCTTAATTCAACGGAAACAAATTGGAGAATCGGTACGTGATTTAGGGCTAAAAGGTCAAAATGAAAAAGCGGGAACGCCTACCATGGGTGGTTTAATCATCTTGGGAGCGATTATTATTCCAACTTTATTATTTGCCAAATTAGATAATGTCTATGTCATTACGATGTTGATAGCAACAGTTTGGCTCGGAACCTTGGGGTTTCTAGATGATTACATCAAAGTTTTCAAGAAAAATAAAGAAGGTCTAAAGGGGAAGTTTAAAATTGTTGGTCAAATTGGTGTTGGCGTAATTGTCGGTTGTATCCTATATTTCGATGGCGATGTAAAAGTGCACAAACAAGTCCCTAACGACTACAAGCTTACATCCGAAGAAAGAGTCGTTACTAAAGAGCATACGGAATTTGCGAAAGACAAAGATCATAAATGGATTGAAACGAGAGACATGACGACGACTGTTCCTTTTCTTAAAGGAAATGAGTTCAATTACAACTGGTTAGTGGGTGATTTCGTCAAATCTTACGGATGGATTATCTTTATTCCCGTGGTGGTTCTTATCGTTACTGCCGTCTCGAATGGCGCTAATATAACCGATGGACTTGATGGTCTCGCAGCAGGAACCTCTTCCTTTATCGGAATTGCTTTGGCGATATTGGCGTATGTAAGTTCAAACATTCGTTTCGCCGATTACTTAGATGTCATGTACATTCCATATGCCGAAGAGCTCGTGATATTTATTGCCGCATTCGTGGGAGCATGTGCCGGATTCTTATGGTATAACTCCTACCCTGCTCAAGTTTTCATGGGCGATACTGGAAGTTTAGCCATTGGTGGAATTATTGCCGTTTTTGCTATTTCAATCCGCAAGGAATTATTAATTCCAGTTTTATGTGGTGTATTCCTTATCGAGAATTTATCGGTCATCATGCAAGTCGGTTATTTCAAATATACCAAGAAAAGATACGGAGAAGGAAGGCGCATCTTCCTCATGTCTCCTTTGCATCATCATTATCAGAAAAAAGGTATGCATGAGGCAAAAATCGTAACGCGCTTTTGGTTAGTGAGTATTCTTTTGGCAGTCATTACTATCGTAACGCTTAAAGTAAGATAAGATGAAGGGAGAAGGTAAAAACTTAGTCATTCTAGGTGCTGGCGAAAGTGGAGTCGGTGCAGCCGTTTTAGGTCTTAAAATGGGGTGGAATGTCTTTGTTTCAGATTTTGGAAAAATCAAACCTTTTTTTCAAGAGGAATTGAATCAGTTAGGAGTTACTTGGGAAGAGCAGCAACATACCGCTGAAACGATTCTTGCTACTGACTTAGTAATTAAATCTCCTGGGATTCCTGAGAAGGCTCCAATTATCCAACAACTTAGAGCGAAAAATATCAAAATTATCTCTGAAATAGAATTTGCGAGTTACTACACTAATGCTAAGATGATTTGCATCACGGGAAGTAATGGTAAGACAACAACTACCATGTTGACTTATCATGTTTTCCGAAAAGCAGGTTTCAATGTTGGTCTAGCAGGAAACATTGGTAAGAGTTTAGCCAAACAAGTCGCAGAAGAAAGTTTTGATTATTACATTCTCGAATTAAGTTCTTTCCAGTTGGATGATATGTTTGACTTCAAAGCAGATATTGCCATTCTGTTGAATATCAGTCCAGATCATTTAGACCGATATGAATATGAGATGCAGAATTACATCAATACAAAATTTAGAATAACACAAAACCAAACCGCAACAGATTACTTCATCTACAATGCTGACGATGAAGTAATTCTCAAAGAAATCGAAAAACGAGGATTATCCATGCAGCAAATTCCTTTTTCGATTAAAGAAGAACAGCCGAATGGTGGCTATTTAAAAAACGAACAACTAATAATAAACATAAATAATAAATTAACTATGTCAATCCACGATTTAGCTTTAAAGGGTAAGCACAACACTCAAAATTCGCTGGCCTCAGGTTTAGCGTCTAAACTTCTCAATATTAGAAATGAGTCCATCCGTGATTCTTTCGCAGATTTCGTCAATGTTGAGCACCGTCTTGAATTTGTAGCCAAAGTTCACGGCATCGAATTTATCAATGATTCCAAAGCAACAAATGTAAATTCCACTTGGTTTGCATTAGAAAGCATGGAAAAGCCAACCGTTTGGATTGTTGGTGGTGTTGACAAAGGCAATAACTATGAGGAATTGAAAGAATTGGTGAAAGCAAAAGTAAAAGCAATTATTTGTTTAGGAGTTGAAAATCAAAAGATTATTGATACTTTTTCAGATGTTGTAGAAACAATTGTTGAAGCTAAAACAGCAGTTGAAGCAGTTGGTTTTGGTTATCAATTAGCACGAAAAAACGAGACTGTTTTATTGTCTCCTGCTTGTGCATCTTTTGATTTATTCGAAAATTACGAAGACAGAGGGAACCAGTTTAAAGCTGCCGTCCGTCAATTGTAATTTCATCTATAGAACAACTCATGACGGAGAATATGAAAGAACAAAAAGAAGTAGTATCCACCAACCAAAAGGAGGAAACAAAAGTATATTTTGGATATTTGAAACCCTATGGTAAAATTTTAGGCAACAATGTGTTTACCTATAACTTACCCAATATGGACGAACTTTCAAACATACTGAATAGTTTTCCTACACCGGTATACTGGATTACAAGCAGCAATTTTATTCTATCTCCATCTGTACAAAATATATTGACGGAACATCATGTTCTGATTATCGCAAATGACACAGTTAGTAATTCAACAACATTTCCGTCTATTGATTTACATCATCTGAAAGGATTTTTGGAAGAAAAAGCACATCAAAATGCGATGATCATTATTAGTTGTAACGAAGAACATAACGCCATTTTTAAAGAAACAATCGACACCACGATTTTAAACTTGAGAAAAGTATAATGAAGAATTTTATAAATAATCTAAAAGGAGATAAAGTCATTTGGGTCATTACCTTATTACTTATCATGTTCTCCCTTTTAAGTGTTTATAGTTTTGTGCCTATTCTAGTGAAGGTAGAAGGTGGGACGCCTTTTAAATACCTAGCTAAACACGCATTATACATAGGGATATCAGTTGCGGCAATGCTGTATATATTACGATTCCCTTCCATCTTTTTTAATAAAATATCACCAGCGTTACTCATCTTAAGCGCTGCTTTATTGCTGTACACACTCCTTTTTGGTCAGAAGGTAAACGATGCTGGGCGTTGGATCTCTATTCCAATTGTGTCTTTGACATTCCAAGCATCTGACGTTGCAAAACTCGCTTTAATTTTATACTTAGCACGAATACTTGATAAAAAACAAACCGTTTTAAAGTCGTGGAAAGATGGCTTTTTGCCGATACTTATTCCTGTCATTATTATATGTGGATTGATAGTGAAGGATAACTTTTCTACGGCTGGTATTTTGTTTATGGTATCCGTTATTTTGATGTTTATAGGAAATGTACCAATTGGAAAATTAATGGCCTTATTTGCAATAATCATCTCAATCGCAACTATTACTGTGATGATTCATAAAGCAGTTCCCGATATGAATCTATTACCTCGTTACGAAACTTGGGAAAACCGTCTTTTAAATCGGTATTCGGATGATGCCGTCAACGACGAACACTATATCATTAATAATGCACAAGCGAAAAATGCCGAACTAGGAATTTATAATGGTGGCGTCTTTGGTCAAGGACCAGGAGATGGAAAAGTAAAAGAATTTATTCCTCAAGCTTACGCTGACTTTTATTACGCTAGCTTTGTAGAGGAATTTGGTTTCGTCGGAGCTATATTTTTAGTCTTATTTTACTTTATCTTCTTCTTAAGGATGATACGAATCGCCATCAAAGCAGATAAAATGCATGAGAAGATAACTGTCACAGGCATTGCGATTTTGATGATGACACAAGTACTCGTCAACATGTTTGTGTGTACAGGTGTGTTTCCCGTCACGGGGCAAAATATGCCACTGCTCGCTATGGGTGGTTCGGCCATGATTATGACCTGTATTAGTATTGGCATTGTGCAAAGTATCGCCGCTAAATACAATAAAACGGCCAACGTAAAAGAAGAGAAAGAGGAAAAACAAGAAGAAACTAAAAATCTATCAATCGCATGACTATCAAACGCATTATCATATCAGGAGGCGGAACAGGAGGACATATCTTTCCTGCGGTAGCTATTGCAAATGAAGTAAGAAGACGCTATCCTGAAGCAAAAATTCTTTTTATTGGTGCTAAAGGCAAAATGGAAATGGAAAAAGTACCTGAAGCGGGTTACGAAATTGTCGGGTTACCTATTTCTGGATTACAACGAAAACTATCACTTCAGAACCTCTATTTACCCTTCAAATTGGTTTTAAGTTTCACAAAGGCATTATCAATCGTCAAAAAATTCAATCCACAAGTTGTCGTTGGAGTTGGCGGATATGCAAGTGCAGCGGCTATGTACGCAGGAAATTTTCGAAAGAAACCAGTCTTAATACAAGAACAAAATAGTTTCCCCGGAAAGACGAACAAAACCATGGGAAAGAAAGCAGCTATCTTTTGTACCGCTTACGAAGGTCTCGAAAAACACTTTGATGCTACTAAAATCGTTCTCACTGGAAATCCAATAAGGATGGAAATGGTTCAAATAGAGGGAAAAAGAGAAGAAGCAATTCATTTCTTCAATTTAGACACTACCAAAAAAACCGTTTTAGTGATTGGCGGATCTTTAGGAGCAAGAATATTGAATGAATCGGTTGCAAAAGCATTGGATAGAATTGATGCTTCCAACTTTCAAGTGATTTGGCAGTGTGGGAAAGCTTCCTATACGAAGATGAAATCACTGATGGATGAAAAAAAACCGAAGCAAGTACATTTACACGAATTTATTAAACGCATGGATTTAGCCTACGCGGCGGCAGATATTATCATTTCTCGAGCGGGCGCTATTGCTATTTCGGAACTGTGCATCATTGGGAAACCTACTATATTAGTTCCTTCGCCAAATGTGGCAGAGGATCATCAAACGAAGAACGCCATGGCGTTAGTAAATAAAGATGCCGCCATTTTAGTGAAAGATGTGGAAGCGAAAGACAAATTGATAGATAACGTTTTCTCATTAATAGCAAACGACCAACAACAAGCAGAATTGAGTGCTAACATTCAAAAATTAGCACGACCGAATGCAACAAGTAGAATTGTAGATGAAATTGAAAAATTGATCGAAGAATGAAACTAAATTTAGGAGGATACAAACAGATTTATTTTATTGGTATTGGGGGCATTGGAATGTCTGCACTAGCACGCTATTTTAATCTGCAAGGATTCAAAGTAAGTGGTTACGATAAAACACCCTCTCCATTAATTGATTCATTAATCAACGAAAATATTGCTGTTCATTTTGAAGATAAAGGAGAAGCTATTTTCAAGCTTATTGGAACGTCTGCCGATACTTTAGTAATTTACACACCTGCTATTCCAAAAGAGCATCAAGAATTACAATTGTTACAACAAAAAGGATATAAGGTTGTCAAAAGAGCTGAGGCACTTGGAATGATCACACACTATTCGCGAGGATTAGCCGTTGCAGGAACACATGGCAAAACAACGACTAGCACATTACTCGCTCATTTATTACATGAAACAGTTGGTTGCAACGCATTTCTAGGTGGTATTTCGACCAATTACAACACAAATTACCTAAGTTCTAAAAACTCACCTTTCACCGTGATTGAAGCCGATGAATTCGATAGAAGCTTTCTACATCTATCACCTTACGCTTCCATTATCACATCAGTTGACGCCGATCATTTAGATATATATGGAAGTGTTGAAAACTTCAGAAAAGGATTTGAAGAGTATGCCAAGAAAATTGATTCAGCAGGGTTTTTAATTGCTCATAAAAGTGTTGAATTACATACACTCGCGAAGACTTTTACTTACGCAATCGGGGAAGAAGCGGATTATGAAGGGCTTAATCTTCAGTATGAAAATGGGATCTTTAAATTCGATATTAAAACACCTAAAACAATTTACAAAGATGTAGTCCTTGGATTACCAGGAAAACACAACGCCGAAAACGCACTTGCTTGCTTTGCACTTTGCGACGTCATGGAGTTTTACATTCCAAAAATCATTCAGCATTTAGCAACATTCAAAGGAGTGAAAAGGCGTTTAGAATATCATTTCAAAACAGCTGATTTGATTTACATCGACGATTATGCACATCATCCAACGGAAATAAAAGCACTCATTGATTCGGTTGACTTACTTTACCCTAAAAAAAAGAAGATTGGTGTTTTTCAACCACATTTGTTCACAAGAACAAGAGACTTCATGGAAGGATTTGTAGAGCAACTAAGTCGATTGGATGAAGTCATACTTTTACCCATTTATCCTGCAAGAGAATTGCCTATTGAAGGAATAACGAGTGACACTTTACTGCAACAAATAACAGCGGAAAAGAAACAAGTACTTTCAAAAGATGCAACCATCGACTATTTGAAAAACGTAAAAGAAGGATTAGTAATCACCATTGGAGCAGGCGATATTGATCGTATTATTCCAGCAATAGAAAAGAACTTTCAAGAACAGACATGAAAAAGTGGCTTAAAATAGTATTAGCGTTAATTGCTTTCAGTTTGATGATTGTTGGAATTGTCTATGCTCAACGTATGCAGAAGGAAGTGTCGATGACGGAGCCTGAAATTATTATTAGTGTCAAAGATGAAAATACACTTATTTTAAAAGAAGAAGTAGAAAACTACCTGACAATCAATGATTTATATCATAAAGGAATACGATTTAAAGATATACAATTTGACAAAATAGAAAGAGAATTAAAAAAGTTATCCCAAATATTAGATGTTAAAGTGTATGCGAAAATAGGAAATCAGTGGAAAATTGTCATTCAGCAGCGAAAACCTATTGTTAGAATATTCAATACAAAAAATCAAACTTTTTATTTGGATGAATTTGGTTTTATTATCAACCCAGATAATTTTCATGCTTCAAAAGTTCTCGTTGCAAATGGTGCAATTCACGAGGATGGAAACGTAAAGGTCAATGACTCAATTATTAACAATGACAGTTTGAAAACTAATTCAGTTTTAAATAAAATATATCTGATTTCACATTACGTTTGTAATGATCCCTTTTTGTCTGCTCAAATAGGACAAATCTATTTACGAGAAGATGGCGATTTTGTTTTAATCCCACAGATTGGAGATCAAGTTATTGTATTTGGAACGGCTAATTCAGAAGAAGAGATTAAACAAAAATTCAGCAAACTAGTAACATTCTATAAAGAAGGTATTCGGTTTGAAGGGTGGGATAAATACAGTGAGATAAGTTTGAAGTATAACGAGCAAATTGTTTGTAAAAAGAAATAAAAAGAGGAATATATGTCAGTAATAGTTGGACTTGATATTGGAACGACAAAGATCGCTTGTTTTGTAGGGATTAAGAACGAACACGGAAAAATTGAAATTATCTCCATGGGTCAAGCTGACTCATTAGGTGTTTCAAGAGGTATGGTCGCAAACATCGACAAAACAGTAGCTTCTATTAAAAAAGCGGTTGCAATAGCACAAGAACAGACGAAAGAAGACGTGAAAATCGAAGTCGTTTATGTAGGTATTGCTGGTCAGCACATCAAAAGTTTACAACATAGAGGAATGTTGACCCGTTTAAACACAGAGGAACAAGTTACTCAAGTGGATGTTGACATGTTGATTGAAGACATGTATCGTTTGGCGATGAATCCTGGTGAAGAAATTATTCACGTTCTTCCACAAGAGTACATCATCGATGACATTAAAGGAATAACGGATCCAATTGGAAGTCCAGGTATTCGTCTAGAAGCGAATTTTCATGTGATTACAGGGCACGTTCAAGCAGGAAGAAACATCAATCGTTGTATTGAGTTATCTGGCTTGAAAATGCAAGATATGATTTTGGAACCATTGGCATCTGCTCAGGCAGTATTAATGGAAGATGAGAAAGAAGGAGGTGTTGCATTAGTCGATATAGGTGGTGGAACAACAGATATCGCCATTTTCTCAGATGGCGTTATTCGTCACACAGCGGTTATCTCTTTAGCAGGAAACATCATTACAGAAGATATTAAAAACGGCTGTAGCATCTTGAGAACACATGCTGAGAAATTGAAAATTCAATTTGGTAGTGCCTTAGCTGGTGAAACATTAGACAATGAGGTTGTGTGTATTCCAAGCTTTAAAGGAAGAGAGCCAAAAGAAATCTCCGTGAAAAACTTGGCGAGAATCATTCAAGCGAGAATGGAAGAAATCTTAGAGTGTATTTACTTCGAAATTAAAAAATCTGGTTACGAAAAGAAACTACATGCTGGAATTGTATTAACGGGAGGTGGAGCACAATTAAAGCATATCACACAATTATGTGAATATGTGACTGGAATTGATACACGCGTCGGATATCCAACTGAGCACTTGGCAAGCACCAACACAATCGAAGATATGATGAGTCCTATTTATGCTACAGGTATAGGATTGGTATTGTTAGGCTTCCAAAATAAGAAAGAAAAAGAGCTTGTCGTGGAAGAAGTGGTGGTGGAAGTAACAGAAGAGCCATTAGAAAAAATCAATAACGATAGAGAGAAAACGATAAAAGGACATTCAAATGGTACACTAAAGGGAGGTTATTTCGGAAGAATCAAAGAAGGTTTTGAAGGAATAGGTAAATCTTTCGGTCGTTTATTTGAAGAAGAATAAGAAACAAGAGAACAAGAACAAGTAGGGTAATAATTTAAAATGAATAAAATGGAATTTGATATGCCAAAAGAAATGTCTTCAATTATCAAGGTAATTGGCGTTGGAGGCGGAGGAAGCAATGCGGTGAATCACATGTACAACTTAGGTCTTAAGAGCGTGGATTTTATTGTTTGTAATACAGACAGACAAGCATTGGATATTTCTCCCGTTCCTTACAAGGTTCAATTAGGACAGGAATTGACAGAAGGTAGAGGCGCAGGTTCTCTTCCAGATATTGGTCGCGAGGCGGCACTTGAAACGATTGATGAAATTAAGAAATTACTTTCTACCGATACTAGAATGGTTTTCATAACTGCCGGAATGGGCGGTGGAACAGGGACTGGAGCAGCTCCTGTTATTGCGCAAGCAGCAAAAGAAATGGGCATACTAACTGTAGGTATTGTGACCGTTCCTTTCGCATTTGAAGGTCGTAAAAGAAGATTACAAGCAGAAGAGGGATTGGAACAAATTCGTTCGTATGTCGATACATTATTGGTTATTAATAATGAAAAGCTTCGTGAGATTACAGGGAATCTTTCCATATCAGAAGCATTTGCAAAAGCAGATAGCGTTCTTTCAACTGCTGCAAAAAGTATCGCTGATGTAGTGTCCGTTACCGGTGCTATTAACGTGGATTTCAACGACGTGAAAACAGTCATGAAAGATTCAGGTGTTGCGATTATGGGATCAGGTATTGCTGAAGGTGAAAATAGAGCACTAGAATGTGTGGAATCAGCACTTCAATCTCCTTTATTAAACGACAATGATATCACAGGTGCTAATTACATCTTACTGAACATCACGTATGGTGATAACGAAGTGACAATGGATGAAATTACTGCTATCACAGACTTCGTTCAGGATCAAGCAGGAAATACAGCAGAAGTTATTTTTGGACACGGTTACGATCCAACATTAGGTTCACAATTAGGAGTTACACTTATCGCTACAGGATTTAAAACAGTTCCTTTTACAGAGTATGTGAAGGCTCCACAAAAGACTAAAATTGAATTAATAGACACACCTAAGATTGAAGTTGTTGCTCCATTGGCACATCCTACAAGTAACTTCGAAAAATCAGAGGAGCCAAATATGTATGTGAAGAAGGTTGAAACACATGTTGAGACATCACATTCTCCTACTTCATTTGACTCAATTAAAGCTGAAGAAGATAAAGGAATAACAGAAAAGCAAACAATGAATCAGTTTGTATTTGATTTAGGTAGTTCTAATGAGGAAAAAAGCGAAGAAGATACACTTACACGTTATAATTTAGATGGCGAAGTGACAGAAGAGAAAACTATCGACTTTACCACTGAAAGACGCTCTGCTTCAGCAGAAGATACAGCAAAAATTTCTAACGAGCGTTTAGAGCAAATTAGAAAATATACGGCTTCTTTGAGAACTTCAGAAGGATTAGCGAAATACGAAAGTGAACCTGCTTTTATGCGTAAAAACGTAGAATTAGAAGAACGTAATTTTAGCAAAGAGAATACCTCATCTCGTTTTTCAATTTCTAAAGACGATGAAGAAAGCTCATTAAATAGCAACAATTCATTTCTACACGACAACGTTGATTGATAGTATATTAAAGTAATATCACCTATCGAATCAACAAACTCTTAAAATAAAAAAATGAATTTTACAGATATCATAAATGCAGACATCAAAAAAGCGATGTTGGCAAGAGAAAAAGAAAAATTAGCTGCGTTAAGAGACATTAAATCAAAGTTACTTTTAGAAGCAACTTCAGGTCAAGGTGATGAAGTAAGCGAAGAAACAGCGATTAAAATATGTATGAAATTGTACAAACAACGAATGGAAACATACGAATTGTACAAACAACAAAATAGAGAAGATTTAGCGGAAGAAGAATTGTTTCAGGCGCAAGTGATTGAAACCTACTTACCTACTATGATGTCGGAAGATGAAGTACGTCAAGCGGTTCAAAAAACCATTGATAGTACGGGTGCTTCTACAATGAAAGACATGGGAAAAGTAATGGGCGTCTTATCGTCTGAATTAGCAGGAAAAGCAGACGGAAAGCTAATTTCAACAATAGTAAAAGAATTACTGCAATAATTACCTCACGCATCGAAGAGATGCAACTTGTTTTGGAAAGGCCTGTGAAATTCACAGGCTTTTTTAATTTTAGGAAATAGTGGATTCTTGTTGAATACTCCCATTGAATTTTTTACTTTAGCTGTTATAATACTAAACGCTAACAATTACACCGATGAAGAAGGAAGAATTAAGAAAACTTTACACCGAAAAGAGAAACGTATTAACAGATACCGAAATTAAACAACTCTCACAGGAGATTAGCAACCGTGTTTTACAGTATTTTAATCTCTCTCAACAAACGATTAGTTTATTCTTGAGCATTGCTTCTAAAAAAGAAATAGAAACCACTACTCTACTCCATAAATTACTCGCATTACAATGCAAGATTACCATATCTAAATCCGAGTTTACCACAGCTGAAATGACACACTTTCTTTATGAAGATGAGCAACAAATAGAAATCTCAAAATATGGCATTCCAGAACCGAAATACGGGATTGAAATTACACCACAAGAAATGGATGTCGTTTTCGTTCCACTACTTGGATTTGACAAGGAAGGTTACCGAATTGGGTATGGAAAAGGGTTTTACGATCGTTTTCTTTCGCAATGTAAAAAAGAATGTGTTTTTATCGGACTAAGTTTCTTCGATGAAGTGGTTGAAATAGACGAAGTTCACTCGAATGATATTCCATTGCATTATTGCGTTACACCAAAAAGTGTTTATAGTTTTCAGTAGTTTTTAAACTACAAGAACACAATGCTTTCTCTGAGGACTCTTAACAAAATTCATGGAGGAAACTTGATGAAAAATCTTAAAAACCCATTTAAATTCAACCAAATTTAACAGACTGGTGACGGTTATTATTGTAGCATAATTAAAGATTGAATATCTTTGTGTAAAATGTAATCATTATGAGAATAGAACAAATATATACTGGATGTTTAGCGCAAGGCGCTTACTACATCATGAGCGAAGGAGAAGTGGCAATCATAGATCCGCTAAGAGAAGTACAACCTTACATAGATCGAGCGAATGCTGATAACGCCAAAATAAAATACATTTTTGAAACACATTTTCATGCCGATTTCGTGAGCGGTCACGTGGCGTTAGCGCAAAAAACGGGCGCAAAGATTGTCTACGGTCCAACGGCAGTTACTGAATTCGATATGATTGAAGCAGAAGACAACCAAATCTTTGAATTAGGAAAGGTCAAAATTAAAGCTTTACATACTCCTGGTCACACCATGGAGAGTACGAGTTATTTATTGATTGACGAAAACGGAAAGGAACATGCGCTTTTTAGTGGCGACACGTTATTTCTAGGTGATGTTGGTCGTCCAGACTTAGCACAAAAAGGAGCAGATTTAACCATCGAAGATTTAGCAGGAATGCTATACGATTCTCTACGCACGAAGATTATGCCTTTAGGAGATGATTTAATTATCTATCCTGGTCACGGTGCTGGTTCTGCTTGTGGGAAAAGTATGTCCAAAGAGACTGTTGGAACGTTAGGAGAACAAAAACAGACCAACTATGCGCTTCGTGCTGATATGACAAAAGAAGAATTCATTACCGAAGTAACAAGTGGTTTAGCTAAACCGCCAGCTTATTTCCCTACCAGTGTAATGTTAAATAAAAGCGGAGGTTTATCTATTGACGATGTATTAGAGAGAGGAACTAGGGCACTTAATCCAGAAGAATTTGAATACATTGCTAATGAAGAAGAGGCAATCATTTTAGACGTTCGTTCGGCAGAAGAGTTTGTCAAAGGATTTATCCCAAAAACAGTTTACATTGGAATTGACGGAAGTTTTGCTCCTTGGGTTGGAGCGATTATAAAAGATGTAAAACAAAATATCTTATTAGTTTGCCCTGAAGGAAGAGAAGAGGAAACAGTTACCCGCTTAGCACGCGTCGGCTTTGACAACACGCTCGGCTATTTAAAAGGCGGTATGGATGCTTGGGCTAAAGCTGGAAAAGAAGTAGATTCTATTCGCTCTATTTCAGCCGAAGAATTTGCGAAAGAAAGCAAAGAAACAAAATACAAAATCATCGACGTTCGTAACGAAGGCGAATACAATGCAGGACATTTGAAAAATGTTAATCTTTTACCATTGGAAACAATGAACGAGCGTTACGATGAATTCCCTAAGGATGAGCCTTTCTACATTCACTGCGCTGGCGGTTATCGTTCTTTAATCTGTGCTTCCATTCTAAAAGGTAGAGGGACTCATAACGTTGTTGACATTGCTGGTGGTTTTGGAGCTATTAAATGCACCGATTTACCAATCGAAGAAAGTGCTTGTTCAAGAAGTTGAAACAGTAATTTTAATCGAATAAAATAATAAAACGCCAGCGAAGAATAATTTCTTCGCTGACGTTTTATTATTTAAAGCTTAACGATTTTAAAGTAGAATTTTTAATACTTATTTAGTTTTTTCCTCCTCCGAAGGAGGAAACCTATTCTTCAAAATCATTCCTCATCGCTGGTGTTTTTAATAGCCATTAAAAGCTGATAAGCGCCTTTCACTACGAACGTCTTTCCTTTAAACTGCTCTGCATTTAGAATTTCAGTAAAGCCATTTTCTGAATCACCAACTTGGACTTCTTGCATTTCAAATTGATGCTTACCATTTGCGATGTACGCATAGTGTTTATTTTCATAGCGCACAATCGCTTCTTCAGGCAAAGCGGTCACATCATTCTCTAACAACTCAATCGTCGCATTCATAAACATTCCTGGTAAAAGCGTTTTGTCGTATTTCTCAAAACGACAGTGTACTTGCACCGCATTATCATTCGATAGGTTTTTGCTAATAAGAATAATTTCGCCTTCATGTTTTTGTTCGGGATGTGTATTAGTAAACGCAAATAGTTTTTGCCCAATCGTTAATTTAGAGATGTCTTTATCAAACACAGTTAACGCCAAATGGATATCCGTTGGATCGACTAATTCAAATAAAACATCACTTGGAGTGACATATTTACCAATATTCACATTGACTGCAGACACAAATCCATTAATCGGCGAATGAATGCTAATGCTTCGAGAGATTGAATTAGCGGTCAATTTATCGGGATTTAAACCAATCAATCGCAGCTTTTGTTCCAGTGCCTTTATCAATACATAATGGGATTGGTAGGTAGCTTTCACCTGCTCAAAAAATTTGTCGCTACTTGCTTTACTCTGATTTAATTCTTTCTGACGATTGTATTCTGCTTCGTCAAATGCAAATTGCGCTTTTGCAGTCAAATATTCTTGTTGCAATTCAATGTATTGTGGATCTTCCAATACTGCTAATACTTCTCCTTTTAAGACATGCATTCCAGGTAACAATTTAGTCGATTTTAAATAACCGCCTAAGGGAACACTAATAGAAATTAAACTTTGCGGTGGCACATCAATTTTCCCATTGAGCTTGAGCACAGAAGAAATAGTGCGTGTTTCCAGTTGACCTATTTCTAATCCGGCATTTTTATATTGCGCATCGGTCAACGTGATACTACTTTCATTTAAGTCCTCTGGAGCAGTCTGCTCCGTCACTTGCTTGCTATTACACGCTACGAGTAACAGCAACAAATTTAGAAGGATGATTAATTTTTTCATTCGTTCTATTTTTTAATTATTTAAATAAAATTTCAATTCGATAACAGCCTTATTCCTGTTTTTCAATGTTTCTATGTAGTCACTCTGAATACTCGTCACTTGATTCATTAATAACACCCATTCTAAGTAATTGATTTCTCCGCTTTGAAATTGTTGATTCGCTGTTTTAATAATCATTCCTACATTTTTCAATGCCGTGTTTTCATAATAATGAACCGCATCTTCCAACAACTGATATTGTTTCATGACAGACAAATAGGAAGTTTCAAAAGCCTTTAAATTCACTTCATATTCGTTCGCTACAATCAGTTCATTTGTTCTCGATGATTTAATCCGCGCTTTCTGTCCTCCATTGAAAATGGGAATTCCTACTCCTAATTGTACCGAGTGAAAACGGAGTGCGCTATTGTAGGTCTTATCATCCGCTCCCATTCCTCGCATTCCCATAACCGAATAGCCGAGATTCAAATCAGGTAATAACTTTGAACGCTCCACTTTGGTAGTTGACATCGCTATTTGTTCTTGTTGTTTCAAGTATTGCAAAGCAGGATGATTGGCTAATTGTTTAGAATCCACGACCAGAATTTCCTTAAAAATCCTTTCTTTTTCATCGGGAACATAGGCCGTTCGCGTATTCAACAATAGCTGAAATTGGAGCTGTAACAAATCTTTATCTTGTTGCAATTGGATTAACTGTAAGGCAATTTGACCACGCTGATTTTCGGCGGTTACTTTTTCTAAAATGTTACTTTCACCGTTATTAAAACGCAGTATTGCTTTCTCTAGAAATGATTCGAAAAGTGAATCTGTTTTTTGTAAAAGTTTCTTTTTCTGTTCTAAATAAATCAACGTGTAAAACGCTTCCGAGACCTGTTTTTTCAATTGTGCTTCTTTCACGCCAACACTCAATACACTACTTTTCCACTCTTCATTCAAGAGTGCTTTTTGTTTGATGTACACAGTTGGAAAATTAATCGTTTGAGAAATCCCCAGTTTTGTATCTGAGTAAAAACTATTCATTTGTCCGTATTCTCCAAAAACGGTTGTCGATGGAATGTTTGACCCTGATTTAATTAGACCTCGATAATATTCCGTGCGTAAGTGTCCATTCTTAACGGAAAGGTTATTTCTCAAAGCAGTATCGATTGCTTGTTCTAACGTAATCGGCGTTTGTGCATTCACATTGGAAGTGGTCGCAAATACCCCTAAAAGAAGAAGAAGAATGGAAACTGTTCCCACTTTTATAGCGAGTGGCTTTCCTTTATGAAAAATGTAATAAAGCAAGGGCAAAACAAAGAGTGTTAAGAAAGTTGCCAAAAGCAATCCACCAATCACCACTGTTGCTAAAGGACGTTGCACTTCTGCGCCTTCTCCTGTACTAATTGCCATTGGAAGGAAGCCTAAAGATGCTACGAAAGAAGTCATCAGTACTGGTCGTAAACGTTCTTTTGTTCCTTGAATGACAATCCGTTTGATATCCGTATAACCTTCTGCTTTTAATCGATTAAACTCAGCCACCAATACGATTCCATTCAATACAGCCACACCAAATAGTGCGATAAATCCGATACCTGCACTGACACTGAAGGAAATACCTCTGATTGACAAAGCCAAAATACCTCCTATTGCTGAAAGTGGAATAGCAGTGTAAATCAATAACCCTTGTTTAATAGAATGGAAAGCAAAGTAGAGCAATATGAAAATCAGTATCAATGAAACGGGAACAGCTATAAGCAATCGATCTTTTGCCGCTTGTAAATTTTCAAAAGCACCACCATACGTGATGTGATAGCCAGTAGGTAAATTTAATTCCCCATCTACCTTTTTCTGTAAGTCGCTTACGATACTTTGTATATCTCTTCCTCTAGCATTAAATCCCACAATGATTCTACGTTGAGAGTTCTCCCGCTGAATTTGATTTGGACCATCAATGATGTCTACATTTGCAACAGTATTTAACGGGATTTGTGTGCCATTAGGTGTTGCTATCAAGAGATTTTGCACATCCGTAAGATCTTTTCTTTTTTCATCCGATAATCGAACCACCAAATCAAATCGTTTTTCACCTTCATATACAATTCCAGTACTTTCTCCTGCAAAAGCAGCATTAACCACACGGTTGATATCACTAATGGCTAATCCATACTGAGCAATTGTCTCACGCTTATATTGGATAACGATTTGTGGCATTCCTGTAACCGGTTCCACGTACAATCCTTCACTTCCTTCCACAGTATTTGAAATTCGACCCAATTTACTAGCATAGAACGCGAGTGTGTCTAAATCTTCACCAAATATCTTACAGACGATGTCTTGTTTTGCGCCTGAAATTAACTCATTAAATCGCATCGCAACAGGATATTGAAATCCGAAAGAAACACCTGAAATAACTGCTAGTTCTTTTAGCATTTTATCCTCTAAATCGGAATAAGTTTTTGCTGATGTCCATTCTTTTCGAGGTTTTAAGATAACAATCATGTCAGATGCATCCACAGGCATTGGGTCGGTAGGAACTTCACTACTTCCAGTCTTAGAAACTACTTTTTCTACATCTGGAAATTTTTCCAAAATAATCTTAGATGCTTTTGAAACCACTTCAATAGACGTGTTGAGGTTACTTCCTGGTAAAACGCGAACTTCTACAGCGAAGTCACCTTCTGGAAGTGCAGGAATAAACTCTCCGCCTAAGCGTGTCAAAAGAACTACAGAGATGACGAATAAACTAAGAACAGAGCCAATTACCAGCTTTTGTTTGCGAAATACGCCCACTAATCCTTTTTGAAAAAAATGTGACAAACGGTTCATCACTCGGTCAGAAAAAGTGGGTTTTTGTGAAATCTTTTTACTCAAAAACAAGGTGCTCATCATAGGAATATAAGTCAATGATAAAATAAAAGCACCTATTAATGCAAAAGCAACTGTTTGTGCCATTGGTTTAAACATTTTCCCTTCAATACCTTGTAAAGTGAGGATAGGTAAGTACACGATTAAAATGATGATTTGACCAAAAACAGCGCTGTTCATCATTCTAGACGCAGATTTACTCACCGATTGATCCATTTCTGTCTGTGATAATCGGGTTATTTTGGTCAAGCGTTTATTATAGGAAAGTTTATGCATGACGGCTTCAACGATAATCACGGCACCATCCACAATTAAACCAAAGTCCAAGGCACCTAAACTCATCAAGTTTCCACTGACACCAAAGATGTTCATCATAATAATAGCAAACAGCATGGACAATGGAATCACTGAAGCAACCAATAATCCTGCTCGAAGATTCCCTAAGAACATTACCAAGACAAACACCACAATCAATGCGCCTTCCAATAGGTTTTTAGTCACTGTGCTGATGGCATTGTTAACCATTTTGGTACGGTCCAAGAAAGGGTCTATTATTACACCTTTCGGCAACATTTTCTGTATGAGTTCAACACGTTCCTTGATGTTTTGAATGACCTCATTGCTATTCGCTCCTTTTAGCATCATGACAACTGCACCAGACACTTGTTGTTTGCCGTTGTATGTCATTGCTCCATACCTAGGTGCATGTCCGAAACCTACTTCAGCCACATCACGAATAAGGAGTGGTGTTCCATTAGGTAGGTTTTTAACGATTATATTATTGATGTCTTCCAAACTTCCAACTAATCCTTCACTTCGGATAAATAAAATGGTTGGTCCTTTCTCAATGTATGCACCACCTGTATTTTGATTGTTTTTTTCAAGTGCAGCAAAAACATCGTTGATTGTTATATTGGCAGCCAATAGTTTTTCCGTTTCAATGGCTATTTCATACTGTTTAAGCAAACCACCAAAACTACTTACCTCAGCAACACCTTTAACTCCCAACAATTGCTTGCGTACAATCCAATCTTGAATCGTACGTAATTCCATTGCGTCGTATTTGTCTTCATATCCAGGTTCTGTTCGCAAGGTGTATTGATAAATCTCACCCAAACCTGTTGTTATTGGTGCTAAAGTTGGAGTGCCAAGTCCATCAGGAATTTCCTCTTGTGCTTGTTGCAACCGCTCCGCCACCTGTTGTCTTGCCCAATAAATATCTGTTTTTTCATCAAAAACAATTGTTATAACGGATAAGCCAAAACGGGAAAAACTTCGTAGTTCTTTTAAACCAGGGATATTGTTATTTGCTTGTTCAATAGGGAATGTAATAAACCGTTCTACATCGGGAGCTCCAAGTGCAGGAGCAATTGTAATAACTTGTACTTGATTATCTGTGATGTCAGGTACCGCATCAATAGGTAGATGTCTTACTTCATAACTACCATAACCAATCAAGCCAAGGATGAAAAGTCCTACGATGAGTTTGTTCTTTATTGAGAACTCTATGATTTTATTTAACATATTTGTTTAGTTAATCGTTCATGATTGTATTCTATAAATTTAAGTATAGAACACTTAAAATGCATTAAGCAACTAGCTTTTTTGCAATAAAAAAGTGAATGATTAACTAAAGCGAGGCGGTTGCCAAATGCTATCTAGATGCGTGTTAGAATAGTTCTGTTGCGTGTGAATGACCACTTTTAAAATAGACCTTACAGAAATAACTTGTTGAAAATGATAGGTCGATTGTGGAACGATGATCAGAACCTGAGCAATATGTGAGTTGATCGTTTTAAAAGGTAAATCATCGTGATCATGATGAATATCAGAATGGTTTATATCTCCCGCATAATGTTCCGCTAAGAAATCAAAGAATGAAAAATAGTCATTTTTTTCATCTTGAATATGCTCACTATAATGATGAATCAGCGCTGGTAATTTCAATAGTTCGCCAAATGCTGTAGTAGCACCTATAAAGACAAACAGAAATGATATAACCAAAAACCTTTTCATAATGTAAAGATAAGGATTAATTTGATTGGTTGGACGTGGGGAATTGTGAGATTGTATTAAGCTAAAAAGTTGTGTTTACCCTTCAAAATAAGAGCAGTTACAACTTATACAAGAATTTGAACCTGAAACGGTAGGTTGTGTTTACCCTTCAAAATAAGAGCAGTTACAACGCCCATTCTTTAACCGTGTGCCACAAATCAGTTGTGTTTACCCTTCAAAATAAGAGTAGTTACAACGAATTACCGAATGTTGAGCGGTTAGATTGTGTTGTGTTTACCCTTCAAAATAAGAGCAGTTACAACAAAAGCTAAAATAGAAATTTCGGAATGGCTGTTGTGTTTACCCTTCAAAATAAGAGCAGTTACAACATTGACACCATACAATTCAGCACCTTCAACTGTTGTGTTTACCCTTCAAAATAAGAGCAGTTACAACAGATAAACATAAATGATGTCTCAACGTCTGGTTGTGTTTACCCTTCAAAATAAGAGCAGTTACAACCTGATTGGTGCGAAAGCCTCACAGACAATGGTTGTGTTTACCCTTCAAAATAAGAGCAGTTACAACTAGACGGGTATTTAATCGGAACGCCCTACAAGTTGTGTTTACCCTTCAAAATAAGAGCAGTTACAACTTGCAGGCTCGTTCCTCACTTTGCAACAGGTTGTGTTTACCCTTCAAAATAAGAGCAGTTACAACTGAATTTTCCAATCGAAACAACAGCGGATGGTTGTGTTTACCCTTCAAAATAAGAGCAGTTACAACCATGTGGTTGCAAACTCTT
>CAZDAR010000004.1:3248-43726 GCA_964503665.1 uncultured Flavobacteriales bacterium | reverse complement strand
GTTGTGTTTACCCTTCAAAATAAGAGCAGTTACAACCATGTGGTTGCAAACTCTTATAAATAGATGGGCAAAGCAGATTTTTGATTTTAAAAACGATATTTACTTACCAATGTCAATGAACGAATTTTCTTTTTTAGTTTCTTAGTTTTTCCTTAAACTCAGTTGTTGTTTGAATAACAAAATCCAATATGGTATAAATGTATGACTTGCCTTCATCGCTTTTAGTAATGTATTGTTTGAGTAAATTGAAATGAATTTTATTAGGTAATTGGTTATGGGCAAATTTATTTCTAATTAAAATAAGTAGGAAAGTTTTACAAACTATTTCTGATCTACATTTCAAATCTTCAAGAGTTACTTCTTCAAATGTTTTTTCATTGAGATTAAGTAACCACTTCAACTCATCTTCATTTGCCAAATCTAGTTTCCTTAGAAAGCCATTCACCATATAATACTTGAAATTAGGATTTTTCTTTTGCTCAAATTTGTCAGGGTGTGTTATTCCATCAAAGCTAGAATTCTCTAAAATTACTTTTTCAAGTTTATGGATATCTTTCAGTAAATGCTCTCTTCGAATAACTTCATAAGAATCTGGTTTTAGCATTAATTCATCATCCAACATCTGTTTTGACCATATTTTAGTGGAATCATAAGACAATAATTTTACAACTTTTTCATTTTTTAAGAAATGCTTGAACTTACCAATGTCTTTCAACTTCACATTTGGCTCATTTATTTGTCCTTCTTTATATGGTATAGGTTTACTCCAAATAAATTTGTCATTCAAAATATTACCTGATTTGTCTCCTTCTTGTTTTTGACTTTGTTGATATGCTTCTCTATCCTTTTTTAACCGTTCTTCTTGCGTCAAGTAAAAATCTACTAACGATAACTCTACGGAATTACCAAATATTTTTTGATAGACATCATCTACAATTAATTTTAAAAAGAGGTCTTGTGTTTTTACTTTTTTTATTCGTAAATCTTGTTTTTGCTTAAACAAATCAAAACGTTCACTTCCAGACAATTGCTTTTTATTCTCCTTGAATTCTTCATCAATTAATATTTCCTTTTCAAATAATTCTTGATAATCTCTTTCATAGTTATAGAATCGTTGAAATTGATGATCAGAGCTATAAGAATAGACATACCAATCTGCAAACAAATTTGGTGATATGGTTATTTTTTCTCCGTGAATAAATGTGGGTTTCTCGTCAAAAATCCCTCTTGGAAATACCAGTGGTTTAGATAAGAGTTTTTTAATTTGATTTTCTTGTGAATCAATTGTATAAAGTCTTTTGTAAAAAAGAGTCCATACGTTTTGTTGTTCTAAGAACTTTCTTAATACTTTTTTGTCGTCCTTATTTGAGTCAAGGTTTACAAGTAATTGCTCAAATAATTCTTTTCTATTTTTTAGATAATAATGATAAAGGTCATCAAAATTTTTAAATTTAGTTAAAGCATGCTTTATCCATGCATTCCAACTATATTTTTCATTATCAAAATTCCAAATTTCTTTTAATAAGTCAAATGCTTCTTTTGGTTTTTTCTCAAAGAAAGCTAAAGATTGCTGTAATTGATTGTGTTGATATCCTTTCAGATTTTCACGACATTCAACAGCCATAAATCGTTTTAAGTCATCGGCTAACCAAGTTGCCTCTTGCCCTAATTCTCTAGTCGTAAACACATACTTACGAATTGGTTTTCCTTTTACAAGTTTCGCTAAATCACTTCTGTTATCTTTGATTAAAGCAATCTTCTCTTTAGTAATAGCGATTTCTTTGGCAATAGCATTGCATAATTTCGGAATGTTATAGTGAACTTCTGTTGTACTCTTCCTTAAGTTTTTTGTGATTTGTGAGGTAGGTAATTTATCATCGTTGTTGTAGTTTTGAATGACACCAAATCGTTCGATTAGTTTGTTAATCATTATCTCTTCGACTTCCTCACCAGTTTTCTTGTTTACAAGTAGTTCATACAAAAGAGCTGGCAGTTCGTTAAGCGAAAGTAAAGCAGTAGGTTCACCAATATATGTCTTTTCAAATTTTTTACCTTTAATTTTTTCATCAATTAACTGAGTGATTTGTTCTTTGGATGATTTTTGTTCACCTCGCGTTTCATTTTTAATCGAACTCTTAATTTGGTTAATCTGTCCGAATAATATCTTAGCATCTTTATTTCCACTTTTCTGAAGATTAATGAAGATAGGAATGTTATTTGAAACTAAATTGTACGAAGGATTAGGGAAAATCTCCCAACCAGTACTATTTTCAGCATCAATTTTAGTTACATAATCAGTTTTTAGATTACTTAATTCTAAGAGATTCCCAAATACTTTAATTTTTTCTTTTACAACTCGCTCTGTTATAAAGTGAGTTCCTTTTATTTCTTTTTCACGTCTATCATGGACAAAATTTCCTAAGTGAATTTGAAAGCGAAGTGTTGGAAACTCAGCAAACTCATCCAAGTATCTTAAAACGAAATAATTGAATTTATCTTCATACCGTTTCCTAATTACAGGGTGAACGACCAAAGAGTCATTTAAGCTCTCGACCTTTTTACCTTCTTTCAAATATTCATTAATATCTTCAATAAAACTATTTTGTTTTTCTTCATCTAAAGTCGAATAAACTTCATCTGGAACTTTACTTAATTCATCAATAATTTGAATCAATAAACCTTCTTGTTGGAAACTTGTTGTTAGTCTATGTTTCACTCCTTTATAGCCTAGGTGAGAAAAAACCCAATGAGTTGCCATGAACTTAAGACTGCTTTTCTTTCTTCTCCTTCTTTAATTATTTTCCCTTTAAATCCTTTTACTCGACTTCGCAAATCTTCACTTTCTCTTTTACTCAAGAACATGCCTAATAAAAACAATAAACCACTTTGTGAAATAGTAATATTATTCTCAGATTCTACTTCATATTTTGCAGAATAGTGTTGGTTTACAGCATCTTTTTTATAAAGTAAATGATAGAAAGAATCATTTAAAACAGCATTTTTTATATCTACATCGTTTAGACTTACCTTTTTACCCGCGGCTTTATCCTTTTTTAATTTCTCTTTCTTATCAATAAAAAGTAGGTTTAATTCTTCTTTTAGATTTTTATTTAAAAGATGTCGTGTTTTATCATCTTTCATTTTATTTTTCTTCACTTCCATCACAATTGAAAGAAATATAGAATCAATTAGTTCAAAAAAAGATTCGTCAAATGGAATAACTTTATGAAAATAGTGTGTGTAAAAACCCCGTAATTTATCAATCGACTTTACTAATTGAATAAGGTTTTCCCTGAAATATGCTCTACCCTCGTCATATTTATCTAAGTATTGAACAACAGGAAAGTGTTGTTTTAAAAACTCAATTCGTGTTTTGAATTCTGGATCAGATATTTTATCAGAAAAGCACTCTTTAATCAAACCATAAATACCTTCTTTTCCTTTATCAAAATGATTACGTTCAGCTAATACGTCAAAAACAGCATCAATATTATTCTGGGCAAGATTAAGATATCCTCCGAAATAGTGTTTGTCATTTATGGTACTATGGTCATAATAAACGCCAAGTCCTTTAATTTCTTCGTTCATAATTTTTTCAATTAGTAGCTCTTCAGATAAATATTTTATCCTCTTCCAAAGTTACTAAATGAAATAATATTAGTGTATAACGCTGAAATTGTTTTTGAAAATTGGAGAAGTTAAAATGCTTATTCTTTATCTTTGAGATATGAGCGAATCAAAACTACGTAAATATCTACTTGATTCTGATTGGGAGAATGATATTCCTAATGCAGTAAAATATAAAATAGTCAAAGGCTTACAACAAGAAACTGAGGGTAAAGTTATTTCGCATATCAGGATTCTAGAAAAGCATCGAAAACAGTTTCCGCATCTGAACTTGTAATGGTATTATACAACAAAGACGGTTGCGTAAATACTATTCCTTCCTATCCAAATCACCTACAAATCACCTTCACCTTAATCTTTCGATCTCCTTTCACGACAAAGCTCGCTTTTGAAAAACGAATAGTATAAAAAAACAAAATCCCCAAAGAATTAACTCTTTGAGGATTTGATTATAAAAATACTTTTGGATTTTTCTTTTAAAATACTCTAACAGCTCGCACCGAGAAGACGTTTAACTTAAGAGTTGGCTCTGTGTTTCCATTGTTAAAATAGAAATCATACGCTTTGTCATAAGTTGCTTGACTACTTGACCAATACAATACATCTTCACTTAAGATTACCCCACTATTTGCGGTTGAAGTTGCGTTAACCATTACTTTATTCGTGTATATCTCTATCATTTCATCACGACTTGGTAAAAACCAATCCGAAAAGGCATTTAAGACTAAATTTCCACAGATATATGCCGCAGAAGTAGAGCTGGAATATCCCTCCATAATATCTTTTGTATTTTGAGCGCCCGTTCCAATTGCTAGACCATTTGCACCACTAAGTATCACATCTTGACATCCCCAATCGGCACTACTCGTAACAATATCGTTTGCAAAACAAACCATCCTTTTGTAATTGTCAATTGGATCCATCCAAAAAACAACACCACCATCTCTGTATGAAACTAAAACTGTTGGTTCTTCATAAACAACCGTTAGTATAATAGTGACATTTGAAACTGCATCGTGTTTTCCATTACTTGCTTGCACTTTAGCAGTAATTACCAGATTATATTCATAATTGAATATTGACTTGTCTTTTACGGAAAGTATTCCTGTCACTGCATCAATAGCCAAAGCACCATCTTGTCCCAGTTCCGATAATGTACAAACGTAATCTAAATGTAAATGTGGGTAAACATAAGGTGGCATTGTCAACAATCATTTCAGTTGCTGCTTCGTTGCGATAAATTTTCGCATTAACAAACTTCTTTTTCATGTTTGATAAACTTTAGGTTATTAATATTTCACTTTCTCTACTTTTTTGCATGAATATCAACCCACTTTTCAAAGGCTTCCAAAAAGCTCTTCAAGAATCCTTTGGTAGAATCGTTTGACAATTTACCGTTGTCATCAAAAAGTTCAGAAGCACCACCTATATATGCTTCTGGCTGTGCCATAGTTGGTACATTTACAAAAGTTAACGACTGTCTTAAATGATGATTAGCTCCAAAACCGCTAATGTTCCCAATAGAAACACTTACAATGGCTGCAGGTTTTCCGTCCCACGAATTTTTTCCATAAGGACGAGACCCCACATCAATGGCATTTTTTAAAACTGCAGGTACAGAACGATTGTATTCAGGTGTTAAAAATAGAAGTCCATCAACTGTACTAATTTTTTCCTTTAATGCTACCCATTCTTTTGGTGGATTTGCTTCTAAGTCTTCATTGAACATTGGAAGACCTGAAATATCTAATAGTTCCATATCAAATGATTCTGGAGACATTGCCATCATAGCTTTGGCAGTTTTCAAGTTAAAGGATTCTTTACGAAGACTTCCTACGATTGCAGCAATTTTATATTTTTTCATACTATTTTGTATTTATAATTAATTTTAAATTTTTACAACTTCTTTATCTCGGACATTTAGAATTCAGGTTACCATCTGGTTTCGGCGCCCATTTATCATAAGGTGTCAAATCGAAGTTATTTACCTCATCCATAGATAAACCCAATGCTTTTGCCACACCCTGTCCATATTCTGGATCGGCTTTAAAGCAATTTCTTATATGTCTTATTTGAATGAATTTCTCTGCACCGCCTACTTGAGCTGCTGTATTCTTAAATAACACTTCTTCCTTGCCATCTGCTTTAATAATGCGGAATAAATCACCTGGTTGTGTAAAATAATCATCATCTCTAAAATTGTGCGCATAAGCATCTCCATCTAATGTTAAAGGTGAATCTTTAAATTCTGGCTGTTCTTGCCATTCGCCATAACTGTTTGGTTCATAATGCAATGTACTTCCGTGATTGCCGTCTACACGCATTGTGCCATCTCTATGGTTGGAATGATAAGGACATGTTGGTTTGTTTACTGGAATTTGATAATGATTTACACCTAATCGATAACGTTGTGCATCTCCGTAAGAAAACAAACGTCCTTGAAGCATTTTATCGGGTGAAAATCCAATTCCAGGAACCACATTCAATGGGTTAAAAGCAGCTTGTTCTACTTCTTGAAAATAGTTTTCAGGGTTTCTATTTAATTCAAATTCTCCAACAGGAATAAGCGGAAAATCTTTTTTAGACCATACTTTAGTTAAATCAAAAGGATGAAAACGGTACGTTTTTGCTTCCTCTTCAGTCATAATTTGAACAAACATTTTCCATTTTGGAAAATCCATTTTATCAATAGCATCAAAAAGGTCTCTTTGTGATGATTCCCTGTCCATTCCAACTATTTTAGCTGCTTCTTCATCAGAAAGGTTTTTAATGCCTTGTTGTGTCACAAAATGAAACTTCACCCAATGTCTAACATTGTCTTTATTTATAAAACTAAAGGTGTGACTTCCAAATCCGTGCATGTGTCTGTAGCCTGTTGGTAAACCACGATCACTCATTGTTATAGTAACTTGGTGTAAAGATTCAGGAAGTAAAGTCCAAAAATCCCAGTTATTATTAGCACTTCTTAAATTGGTTTTTGGATCTCGCTTTACAGCACGATTTAAGTCTGGAAACTTCATTGGATCACGAAAGAAAAATACTGGTGTATTATTTCCAACCAAATCCCAAATACCCTCTTCGGTATAAAACTTTAGGGCAAATCCTCTAATATCTCTTTCTGCATCTGCAGCTCCTCTTTCTCCAGCAACTGTAGAAAAGCGGCTGAACATTTCTGTTTTCTTACCAACTTCACTAAAAATCTTAGCCTTTGTATATTTAGTAATGTCGTGAGTTACCGTAAATGTTCCAAACGCACCAGAACCTTTTGCGTGCATTCGTCTTTCTGGAATAACCTCTCTATCAAAGTTGGCCATTTTTTCAAGAAACCAAGCGTCTTGCATTAACATTGGTCCTCTTGGTCCTGCAGTTTGTACGTTTTGGTTATCTCCAACGGGTGCTCCAGTTTGTCTTGTGAGTTTTGGTTTATTATCTTCCATTTTTAGTTGTTTTAATTTGTTAAGATAATAATTATTTTATATATACTGTGTACATCCAAACTAACTTTTCAAGTTCGCTGATATGATATAATCACTCATTAAGACATATGTACCTTCATCATAGGTGTTGCATAACGTTCTTCTCTTGGAGTGGGAGGGCTTTTGAAGCCGCAAACTGTCTGCCTATAAAAATGTTTTTTAATTGCTCAAATGTTTCTATTTGCACTGTCCGCCCGCTAAGTAGTTGCCAGTTTATTAGTTTTTGAATACGCCTTAAAATTTCTATTGCTTTTGGCTTTCGAGAGACTTCTTTGGGAATAAATATATAAAATCTAGTTAATCATCCAATACATCTAACGGATTAAACATTTGAATCAACCTCTCACTTATAAGACAGTTTTCCGCAACATCCTTCTTATTAAAAAAACTACAAAAAAAGCCGAATAATGACATCATTACTCAGCTTTAAAAAGTCGGTGTCCATTAATTAAAATCACATACTGTCAATCACTCTTTTCAGTTTCTCGCTCACCTCAACAGCAACTCCACCCAAAGCGTCATTTTTTATCGCCATCATGGAAGCTATTGGATCAACAGCGCTCACTAGTACTTTATGGTCTTCTGTTTCTTGAACAACGACATTACAGGGAAGCATCGTTCCAATTTCACTTTCGGCTTGCACAGCTTTATAGGCAAATTCGGGATTGCAAGCGCCTAGAATTCTATATTTACGAATATCAACGTCTAACTTCTTTTTCAAAGTTCCCGACAAATCAATTTCTGTCAAAACGCCAAATCCTTCTTTTTTAAGTTCTTCTGTTACTATAGAGATCGCTTCGTCAAAGCTAAAGTCCACTATTTTTGAAAATGTATAATTCATATTTTAATATTTAAGGATGAATGTTTAATGTTTACAGTACAAAAGTAATTATTCAAATCATTAATCATTGCCACTAATGTTACAGTGTATCTTCTCTTGTTTGTCGATTTTTGAAAGTCGTTTTGGGCTTTCGAAAATTTTAAAGTCTCACACTTTTACCTTATTTAGAATTAATCTAATTATATTTGTAATGAAATGGAAAATCAAATGAAAAGGAAATTTAATATATACACTGTACGAGACGATTTTCCGGCGCTCAATCAACAGGTTTACAAAAGAAATCTCATCTATTTTGACAACGGAGCGACTTCTCAAAAACCGAATATAGTGATTGATGCCATCAGTCGTTACTATACACATGACAATGCGAATATTCATAGAGGCGTTCACTTTTTAAGTCAAAAAGCAACGGATCAATATGAAGAAGCCAGAAAATATATAAGTGATTATATCAATGCTGAGAATTCCTATCAGGTATTGTTTACCAAAGGTGCGACGGACAGCATTAACTTATTGGCTTACTCATTCGGAGAATTATTATCCGAAGGTGATGAGATTCTGATTTCCACGATGGAACACCATTCCAATATTGTTCCGTGGCAAATGGTGTGTGAACGCAAAAAATGTGTGCTGAAAGTGATTCCTATAAATTCAAAAGGGGAATTATTGATGGAGGAATTTGATAAATTGCTTACTTCCAAAACGAAGATGGTGTCTATTGCGCACATTTCCAACACGTTAGGAACAATTAATCCAGTAAAAAAAATTATTGAAAAAGCACATGCTAAAGGAGCGAAAGTGATGATTGACGGAGCACAGAGTATTCAGCACATGCGAATAGATGTGCAAGCGTTGGATTGTGATTTCTTCGTATTTTCTGGACATAAAGTATTTGCTCCAACGGGAACAGGAATTTTATACGGAAAAGAAAATATACTAAATCAAATGCCACCGTACCAAGGTGGTGGTGATATGATTGAACGCGTCACTTTTGGAAAAACAACCTACAATGGATTACCGTATAAATTTGAAGCGGGAACACCTCATATTGCGGGTGGAATTGCATTAGCAGAAGCTTTTAAATATCTGGATCAATTTAATTTTGAAGATATTGAAGCCTACGAAGCAGAATTATTACAATACGGTCATGAGAAACTAAAAGCGATTACTGAAGTAGAGCTCATCGGAACAGCGGAACATAAAGCGAGTGTTATTTCGTTTAATGTAAAAGGCGTACATCCATTTGATGTTGGAACTTTGTTAGATAAACAGGGCATTGCCGTACGAACAGGACATCACTGCACCCAACCGTTGATGGATTTTTATAAGATTCCAGGGACTGTAAGAGCATCTTTTGCGTTTTATAATACGAAAGAAGAAATTGATTACTTTATTGAAGCACTGAACAAAAGTATCCAAATGCTGAAATGATGACGATAAACGAGAAACAAGAAGAAATAATAGACGAATTTTCCACCTTTGAAGATTGGATGGAAAAATATGAATACATCATTGATTTAGGGAAAGATTTACCGATTATTGATGAAGCTAAAAAGACGGACGATCGACTCATTAGTGGTTGTCAATCACAAGTGTGGTTAGAGGCTGAAGTGAAAGATGGGAAACTACATTTCACCGCTGATTCGGATGCTATTATTACGAAAGGAATTATCGGGCTTTTAGTACGCGTGATGGATCAAGAAACACCCGAAGATATCATAAAGACAGATTTATACTTCATTGATAAAATTGGTTTAAAGGAACATTTATCGCCAACACGATCCAATGGATTATTAAGTATGGTCAATAAAATAAAAATGCTAGCGTTAGCTAACCTAAAAAATAAATAAAATGAGTGTAGAGTTAGAAGATAAAATTGTAAACGTCCTAAAAGAAATATATGACCCGGAAATTCCGACGAATATTTATGACTTAGGTCTTATTTATGAAGTTACTTTAGATAACGATAATAATTTATCCATCGAAATGACCTTAACCTCTCCCAATTGTCCTGTCGCGGAGTCTTTACCGAAAGAGGTAGAAGATAAAACGGGTGAAATAGAAGGCGTCACTTCTTGTAAAGTAAATATCACATTTGATCCACCTTGGGACAAGGATATGATGAGCGAAGAAGCTAAATTAGAATTAGGATTTTTATAAATTCAAACGGGATGTAGTGAAAATTATATCCCTTTTTCAGTCTCATTTATATGCCAATGCAAGAAAACGATTCCACGATTATTGATGTTTTAAATGCCACACTCACGCAGTCGGATAAAGAGATTGATTGGGAAACGATTCAAGATCAACTAGCTGTTTATATCAATGAATTGATTTTAACCGATTTCAATAAACTAATGTCTATTCTATACCAAATTGATGTTTCGGAAGCTAAAATCAGAAAGGCACTAGCCACTAATCAAGGTCAACATAACGCAGGCGAAATTCTAGCTTCGTTTATCATCGATCGACAATTGCAAAAGATACGATTTAGGAGAAAATATAAAGGGTAAATCGTTTATAGATTTGATTCTTATAGCTAAGTATTGCTAATTTTCATGCTAAATTGAATCACTATTCATCTATTATTCTACACCATTCTGGAAGTCCTTCGGATTCTAATGTATCTTAATAATTTATGCAAAACACAGTAATTCTTGTTGTTATTTTATATACTTTTACAAAGTATTATTGTTTTGAACACTTATTATGAAAACTATTTTAATTCTTACAGCTTTTTCTTTATATAGTTTTGTTGGGCTCTCACAAAATTGGAAAGAAGTTAAAAGTACTGATACAGTCAAAATCTCTGTTAAAGAAATTCATTATCAAAATGTTACCAATGACATAGATCACCAACGTTTGATTTTTAAATATGAAAACTTGACATCTACTCCCATCGAGCTTCATTTTAATCGTGAACTCATCTATAACAACAAAAAGTCTTCACAAGAAGAAGATTTCTCCATTCAAATCCCTGCAAATGGGAGTTTAGAGTATAACGAATTAGAAAACAATACTAAATCCTATTATATTTTTAAAAAGGATAATAATGGATGGATTAAAAGAATATTAGATAACTATTCAATTATTCATCTTAAAGTAAATCAGTTATGAGATCGACCATACAATCATTTTATAAACTAGTCATTGGGTTTATTCTATTATTTGGCATACACACGGTAGTTTATAGTCAAAACTGTGAAATTCATGCGAATGTTACGCCTGCTACCATTTTTTGTGGTCAAGAAGCTATATTATCAGTTTATGCATCTGGTGATGGCACGGTCATGATGGATGAGGATTTTAATAGCGGCTCCTTTGGCACTGGATGGAGTTCAACGCCAGGATCGGTGATGTGGAACAATCCATGTTCTTCAAACGGTGTCGATGGTACGACACATGCTTGGATGGGTAATAGTACTTCCGTGCCCAGAGATATTGTAACTACAAACTATGATTTAACTGCTGCTACAGCTGGCGTAACCATTTGTTTTGACTTGTTTTTTGCTACTCAGGGAAATGCCTCTCCGTGTGAAGGCCCTGATGAGCCAGATGAAGGAGTTTATCTTCAATATTCGATAGACGGAGGAGCGAATTGGATAACTATTAACTACTTTGACCCAGAGGGAGGATACAATACTCCGTATACGCAATGGAATAATTGGTGTTTTTCAATTCCAGCCGCAGCTATAACTTCGAATACACAGTTTCGTTGGCATCAAGATGCTGACTCTGGACAAGATTATGATCACTGGGGAATTGACAATGTACAAATCGTTCAAAACGATGTAAATGCCGTTATTGTTTGGGGAAGTCCTGGAGATTCTTATTATTATGATTATGGCGTAGGAAGTCCTGGTGGTGAAAATCCAATCCATGTTTCACCTATTTCTACTACAACCTATGATGTTAAAATCACAACAGGAACTGGAGATGTTTGTGTTGATCAAGTCACAGTTACTGTTGTAGACCCTGTTTATGAGGTAGATATTGATGTTAGTCCAACTCCTTTGTGTGTAGGGGACTGTGCAAATATTACGGGATCTGCTGTACAAGTAATTGATCCAGGAGGAGTTGTTACCTTTGATCAAAACGAATTAAATCCAGTTGGTGGATTTGGCGCAGGAAGTATTGGTGCTGATGTGAATATAAATGTTCAGGGAATTAATACCTCAGCTATCTACGATGGTTTAATTCAAGAGGTCTGTATTCATAACTTTACCTATTGGGCTACTGGTTTCACCATAGGCTTTCCTCCTCAACAAGTAAATATTGATATATCAGACTTTTCATTTAAATTAAAATGTCCAGATGGATCTGAGATAACACTTATACCACAGGGATCTCTTCAACCTTCGACTTCAGGAGGTTCATTGAATGCAGTTTGTTTTGTACCCGTAGGAGGAGCAACTGATTTAGGCTCTCAAACCCAACCGTACTCAGGCACATACGACCCTGCTGATTCTTTTTCAGACCTCAATGGATGTAATCCAAATGGAGTTTGGACAATTGAAGCAACAGCACCTTCCGGCATTGCTGTAGGTGTAGGAAATTTCTCTGGTTGGTCTATTACATTTGACAATCCTCCAATTCATGGCCCAGTGACTGCCACTTGGTCACCCTCTACTGGTTTAACACCTCCAACAATTACAGATGCAAATAATATTAGTACTGTTACTTGCCCTACAAGCAACGCTTCTTATGATATAACAGTGTCGAATGGTGTGGCTGGTTGTGCAACTCATACAGAGACTATTCAAATAGTAGTTAGTCCTTGTCTTCCTTGTACTCCACCAAACTTAATCATTAATAATCTTCAAGATTGCTCATCGAGTACAATCGATTTAAATACGGCTATTGACCCAACTTCTGATGCCGCAACAATCACTTTCTACAACTCTCAAGCTGATGCCAATAGCGCTACAAATGCCATTAATAGTGTTGTTACGTCAAGCGGTTCTTATTGGGTTCGAGCAGAAGACCCTAGTGACGCAACTTGCTACGTAGTTGAAGAAATTCAAGTGACAGTTACTACCGTTACGTATACCACTAGTACCTCGAGTCCAACATGTGGAAATAATGATGGAGAAATAATAATTACTCCAGATGCAGGGTTTACTATCACCGATTATTCAATTGATAATGGAGCAACCACACAAACAGGAGGTTCTTTCTCTAATTTGGGAGCAAATACTTACACTATACTAATTACAGATGTAAATAATTGTACGGCAACAGGAACAATAATACTTAATAACACGGGTTCAACTGATGACCCTTCTTTTTCTTTAACTGATTTCTGTAAAGGAGCAGCTAATAATGCGACTATTACCGGAACAACAGGTGGAACATTTAGTATCATTACCCCAACTGGAGATGGTACAACAATCGATGCTTCAACAGGAGAAATAACAAATGGTGTTAGTGGCACAACATATACGGTACAATATAAAACCAATAGTGCTTGCCCTGTTACAGAAACACATGATGTTACTATACACCTCATACCAACTTACACTTTAACAGCTAATGATCCTACTTGTGGAAATAGCGATGGAGAGATTGTGATTACTCCTGACGCAGGATTTACTATTATTGATTATTCTATCGATAATGGTGCCACCACTCAAACAGGAGGAACTTTCTCAAGTCTAAGTGCGGGAAGTTTCTTAATTTACGTTAAAGACAATAATGGCTGTGAAGCAACAGGAACAAAAACACTAAACAACACAGGTTCTACAGAGGATGCTTCTTTTACATTATTAAATTTCTGTAAAGGAGCAGCTAATAATGCGACCATTAATGGAACAACGGGTGGAACATTTAGTATTACTTCTCCTATTGGAGACGGAGCAATAATTGACGCTTCAACAGGAGAAATTACAAATGGTATTGGCGGCACAACATACACCATACAATATAAAACCAATGGAACTTGTCCTGCTATCGAAACACAAGATGTTACCGTATATTCTTTACCGACTTACACAGTAGCGACGACTGATCCAACTTGTGGAAATAGCGATGGAGCAATCGTGGTTACACCAGGTATTGGAGTCACTATTACAGATTATTCTATCGATAATGGAACTACTACGCAATCAGGAGGAACTTTCTCTAATCTAAGTGCAGGAAGTTTTATGATTTACGTTAAAGACAATAATGGCTGCGAGGCAACAGGAACTGAAATACTTAATAACACTGGTTCTACAGATAACGCTTCCTTTACGTTAACTAATTTCTGTGAAGAATCAGCAAACAGTGCGACTGTAACAGGAACAATCGGTGGAACATTTAGTATTCTTTCTCCAACAGGAGACGGTGCAACGATTAATCCTACAACAGGTGAAATAACAGATGGAATCGGTGGAACGACCTACACGATACAGTATCAGACCAGTGGATCTTGTCCTACTTCATCTACACAGCAAGTTACTGTGAAGTCAACTCCAAATGTTAGTTTTACTGCTATGCCAGCGATTGGAATAGCGCCATTAATCGTTGAATTTGAAAACACTACAACAAATGCGAATAGTTTTATTTGGGATTTTGGTGATGGAAATACTGTCCCAAATAATAACAATACACTTTCAAACACCTATGATAACACAGGTAGCTACGTAGTTATTCTTACAGGTGAGAATGATGGCTGTATTGGAATGGCAACTACTACTATCGTTGTATTGACTTCTACTGTTGAGTATGCTTTTCCGAATGTATTTACACCAAACGGAGATGGTAAAAACGACGAATTTATGCTTATCAATCCATTAGGAGTGGAAGAGATATCAATTATTGTGGTAAACCGTTGGGGAAACCTTGTTTTTGAAGGTAATAAAACAGATTTTAAATGGAATGGAAAAGTAAAAAATACGGGAGCAGACTGTGCAGATGGAACGTACTTTTACAAAGCAGCTGTAAAAGATTTTGCTGGTAATGAAAAAATTGAACATGGTTTTGTCCAATTGAATAGAGGTAAATAACTCAATTAAATAAACTGGGATAATCTTTGAAATATACAGTTGCGTAATTTATAGTTCATACCGATTATGATTTTAAATTAGTGCTCAAACTGAAAACGTTTGGGCACTTTTAATTTCCAGTATAGCAATCAGTATTACTTCGCCAACCAAAGACTTGGATTTTGCTTTAGCACGTCTGATCCGTCAATTTGGTGAATCTCAAAGTGTAAGATGGAGATATTCTCGTCATCTACAGGGATTAAACTACCAATGGCTTGTTTCGTGGAAACCTTCATTCCTATCGATACAAATGTTTCTTGGAGATTACTATAGACCGTCCTGTAATTACCGTGTTTGATAATTACAATTTTTCCAATTCCTGGCATGGAGAAAACACTCGAAACTTCACCTTCAAAAACAGCTCTAACTTGGGCGCTTTTACTAGTTGTAATATCGATTCCGTTATTATTTGTTGTTACATTTTTTAAGAATGGATGGATTTGCTTTCCGAATCCTCCCGTAATAGCACCTTTGATAACTGGCAATGGTAAACGACCCTTATTCGATTCAAAGCTTTTGTTGAGCTCCATCTCTTTTGAACTGGCAAAAACAGGAGTCGTCTTTGTTGTAGCTACTTCTGGCTTTGTCGTTGCTGTTGGGGTTTCAGTAGGCTTTTTAGCTTCTTCGGCTGCTCTTTTGGCAGCTGCTATTCGTTCTGCTTCTTTACGTTTTCGTTCTGCTTCAGCAATTTCTTTCTTGATAGCGTCATTAATTTTATTTTGTAAATCAATGCGCTTTCGTTCATCTGCTTTCATTTTCGAGAGTAAGGTAGCCTCTTCCTTTTCCAGTTGTGAAGCGACATCTTGTACTTTAATTTTATCTTTTTCAATTTCGAATTTCTCTTCTTTTTTCTGGCCTAACAGAACTTGTTTTTTAACTTTCTCTGTGGTTAATGATTTAATTTCATCATCTAACTTCTCTTGATGCTGAAGAATGACCTCTTTCTGTTTTTGCTGAATCTCCGCTATTTTCTTTAAATATTCATTTCGTTTAAACGCTTCATAATACGAATGCGCCGAGAATAAATACATCAACTTATTTTGGTCTATCTTATTCTTATATACATATATTAATAGCTGTTTATATTGCTCTTTTAATTTGGCGATTTTTTCTTCTAGTACTTTAATTTGCAATGATTTTTGTTCCATTTGCAATTCTGCAGAACGAATTTGTTGGTCGTAGTTGGATAAAAGTTGTTCTCTTGATGCAATCTGATTTTCGAGTAATTTTAAGTTATTAATAGTCGCCTGCTTATTGTCTGTTGTCTTTTTTAATAGTTCCTTTGTCTGCTTTATATCATTCTCCAATTGCTTTTGTTGCTTCATTAATTTATCACTGTTTTTCTGTTGTGAAAAAACAAATGAGGTCATAAAAATGAGCAAGAAACTTAAACTTATCTTATTTACAAATTTCATAGCTAGCGGGGACAAAATAATTGATTTCTTGTACTTGATTCACTTCCATATTATCAAATGATAAAGAAAAATCAATCTTATTATTTTCGGTAATAATTTTAGCGGTAATCAGTTTCGGGAAATTGAACGTTGCTGGGTCTTTAGAGCGATTTCCATAGCTAACAATCACTTTTACTTTATCATATGGATTCTCTATTTCTATTTTCTCTAACGCGTTTCCATTGTCCACTAAAAAGTAACTAATGATAATCTCACCCTCTGAATCATTGAAGACATAATCATGCTCTGTTGTTTTTACTTTTATTTTACGTCGGGTGGAAAGAACATGGTACACGTTATCAGACAACTGGAAATACTCACTGTCTTTAACGAACGTAATGGGTAATCCAAGTAAAAGTTGAACGATATTTTCAAATTCAAAAGGATAGCCAAACGCATCTTTAAAAAAGTCTATCGAATTTTCAGAATAACATTTCGTCCGCTTATTTTGAAATTTCACCGAATCTAAGGTCGCTATCGAATTGATAATCGGTAAACCAGCATAGGTAATTAAAGCCGTTGCCGCGCTGTCTGTCTGAATTTTGATCGATGTCTTAAACGAGTAGTCGTTTTTATTGTCATGATAAACAGTGGAAGCACGTCCGTAAAAATAGACCGGCTTGGTTTTGTTTAAACTATCCAGCTTATTAACCAACATAGTCGTTTTTAGCTTGTCGTTTTTTTCTTTATTGGAAAGCTGTACCACTTTTGGAGAACACGAAACAAGCATGGCGAAAAATACCACCAGTAAATAGCTATTACTCCACCTCATCATAGTATTTTTTGTCGTCAATCTTCTTGATTAATAGTTCCCCTTTAAAGCCTAAATTTTTTGCGATATTCCAATAATCTAAAGCTGCAGGTAGATTCCCCAACTTAAAGTAAAGATCGCCAATTAAACTGTGTAAAGCAGCATCTTTCGGATTCGTTACTATCAACGGCTCAACAATTCGTATTGCTTCTTTGTAATTCCCTTTCTTAAACAAAATCATTCCCTTGGTAAAAAGATAATTCTCATTATTTGGATCGAGTTCATTAATTTGATTAACTAACAACATCGCATCGTCCAGCTCATAATCATTTTTTGCCATGACTAACGCTAAATTATTTTTCAGGTAAATATCATTTGGATTTTCACGAATGGTTTTTTCGTATATCTCACGCCCTTTTTGATATTCTTTTTTTCCAAAATAAGATTCTGCGATAATGGTACTTAAATCTTCTTTAGCTGATTTATCAACTGCATATACTAAGCCACTATTCGCTACTGATATCGCTTCATCATAACGTTTCAAGCGCAACAATCCCAATGAATTAAGATAATAAAAATCAGGATTCGAAGGAAATAACTCTAAGGCTTTTGTTGCATACACCACTAATGAATCGTAATCTTGATTTTGATATTCTAAAAAAGCGATTCTCGTCAATGTCTCTTTGTTGTTTTTATTACGCTCCACCGATTTTTTATAATAAAACAGGGCTTTATCAAGGTTACCAGTATTGTCATAAATATTCCCAAGAAATAAGTTAAAGAAACCGTCTTCGGTGTCTAACGCAGCTGCACTCAATGCTATTTTTTCAGCTAAATAATTGGGAATCAATTGATTGTCTACGGAATTATCTAATAAGAAATAACGTTTATATGTAATATCCACCTCAGGATTACTATACACTTTTTCTAATAGTACCGCCGCTTTATCAATCTTATTTTGCTTTAGATAATATTCTGCTAACAAAAGATTGACGCTGCCACTATCAGGATTGGTAATTACAATTCTCTCCAAAAAATCAATCATCTTCTGTTTTTGATTTCTGGTATTGTAAAAATCATTGAGGGCAAAAAGAGAGCGATGGTCTTCTGGGTATAGTTCTACGGATTGAATCAAGGCTTTTTCTGCTAAATCATATTTTCTCATATTGATATAAACAGCATAACGCTGGTAATACAGCTCTGGATTTGGATCCGAAATACGTTCAACGTCATCTAATATCTCCAAACATTTTGGAAATTCCTTTAAGACATAATAAGCTTCATATAAATTGAATTTATACTCAATTTCATTGGGTTCTTTTTTCGATAATGGTTCGAAGAGATCAATCGCTTTTTGATATTCTTTATTCAGAGAGTAAGCAGTTCCCAAATAAACATTGTACCATTTATTGTTCTTATCTAATGCGTATGCTTTCTCTAATGAACGAACTGCAGCTACACTATCTTTCTTCTCTTGGTAGATTTTGGATTGGAGAAAATAAGCCGCATCATCAGTCGGATTTAAGGCAATATATTTATTAATCTGCTTGAGGCTATTATCGTAATCACTAATGATGTAGCTATGCACTCCTTCATAGAAAAGACTTTTTATTTCCGCTGAAACGACTGGCTTTTCCTGCGAATTAGAGGCACTGGTTTTTTTTGTTCCTAGCTTGGATGTGCCACAACTGAAATGTAGTACACTGATAATATAAATTAGTATTATTTTTCTCATTTATTGAATTGTCGAATAGTCACCCATACTTAAATCGTCCATTTTCCCTCGATAAGAAGCGTTACTACCTATCATAGAGTCCTGAATCAACGCATTTTCCACATAAACATTGTTTTGCAAAATACTATTTTTTAGAACAGCGTTTACTATTTTCCCATTTTTCCCTATCGATACATGAGGTCCTACAATCGCATTTTCCAACACGACATTTTCACCCAAATAACACGGTGGAATAACGACACTATTGGTAATAGTTACTGAATCAGCAATTAATTGCTTTCCTTTTTCTTTATCAAATTCCAACACGCGCTGATTGGTATAAACAGTTACCTCTTTGTTGCCACAATCTAACCATTCCATGACTTTTCCAGGTTTGAACTTGCAACCGCTTTCAGTCATTCTGCGTAACGCATCTGGCAATTGATATTCACCTCCTTTGATGATGTTGTTGTCAATCAGGTATTCCAATTCTTTGCGTAGATCTTCTCCTTTTTTGAAATAATACACGCCAATCATCGCTAAGTCAGAGACGAATTCTGTCGGTTTCTCCACATAGTCCGTGATTTCTCCTTTTTCATTCATCTTAATCACACCAAAAGAAGAAGGATCCTCGATTTGTTTCACCCACAAAATACCATCGTCATTCGGATCAATTTTAAAATCTGCTCGGAACAACGTATCAGCATAAGCGACAACTGTTGGTCCTACTAATTTATCTTTCGCACACAAAATAGCATGTGCCGTTCCTAAAGCTTCACGTTGGTAGTAGATGGAACCTTTCGCACCTAATTTCTCTGCTACGGAAATCAATTCTTGTTCTACTTCCTTTCCAAAATCACCAATGATAAAAGCAATTTCATCAATCTTATCATTTAATGTTCCAGCGATGTCATCCACTAAACGGTGCACAATCGGTTCTCCTCCAACCGGAACGAGTGGTTTCGGAACTGTCAATGTATGTGGTCGTAAGCGGCTTCCTCTTCCCGCCATCGGTATGATAATATTCATAATCTTCCGTCTTTATTTTAAAAATCCATTTTCTCTTAATTCTTTGTATCGCGCTTCAATATCATTTGGAACGTCTCCTGAAAATAGCCAATTCACATCTAATCCATTTTTAATCGCAACATCCATTAATGAAGGATTATCGCCAATTAAATCACCCAATTTTTCATAGGCAACGTTAAAATCGGCCAATAAATCAGCGTCCAGTTTTTTAGCTAAAATCATTATCCTAAAAATCTTGACAATCACATAAATGCAAAATTTATACGATTTCCCTTTCGGCTCAGCGGCAATAGCGGTAGTATGTTTTTCCAAAATGGAGTTCAGCATAAATAGATTAAGTTCCACTTCGCCATACTTATCTTTCGTTATTTTTACGTGCTCTGTAATTTCTGCACTCATGTAACGAAGACGTTGGTATAAACCTTTCGACGAATGTAGGCGCATCGTCTGACGTTCGATTTGAGTGGTCAAATTCTGACTTACTTTCTCTCTTCGTTCTTCTGTTGACTCATTACTTACCAACTCAAACAACATTCGATTTGCTAAAATATAATCGTTTCGAAGCAATCGAAAAATGAGCTTATCTTTCTCTTTTGAAGGAAGATCACTCACTGCTTTTTTGAGTTCATCGGGGAGTTTAAATGCCATCTATTTATCTAAAAATTTACTTTCCTGTACTTCCAAATCCACCTTCGCCACGAACAGTTTCAGAAAGTGCGTCTACGTCTATCCATTCTGCTTGCTCAAACTTGGCAAACACGATTTGTGCAATTCTATCTCCGGGTTGAATGGTGAAATCATCGTTCGATAAATTAACGAGAATAACGCCTACTTCGCCACGGTAATCGGCATCAATGGTTCCCGGTGCATTTAAAACGGTTACACCATTTTTGAAAGCCAAACCACTTCTTGGACGTACTTGCGCTTCGTATCCTTCTGGAATTTCTAGGAATAATCCCGTTTTTACCAAGGTTCTTTCGAGCGGCTTCAACGTGATGATATCTTCTATATTCGCCTTCAAATCAAGTCCAGCAGATGCCTTCGTCTCGTATTGAGGTAAGTCAAAATTTGATTTATTGATTACTTTAATTTTCATGTGAAAAGACAATTTCTGCGAATATACTGAAAAAGGTACTTTTTATGGATGAGTGGAAGAAGATTCGATTCATACTCAGTTGTTAATATCTTAAACACAGAGCGAGAATGAGAGAAGAGAATGAAGATTGTGGCTCACAGATAGAACAGATAACACAGAAAGAGATATAATGATAGGGAATGTGGCTCACAGACAAAACAGAAAGAAAGGGAATGAGAGAACAAAGCGTTGGTTTCTCATGGAGAATCTTAGCAGTTAAAAAACAAACAAATTTTCTCCTTAGATTTCCTTTTCTTCTAAATTAGTTTTACCTTTGGGAGTACGTTATTCTTATTTAAATCAAATTAAAATACAATATATTATGGCAAATGTAAAATTACACGGTGATACCGTAAACACAAAGGGAAATCTTCCAACAGTAGGTCAAAAAGCACCTGATTTTTCATTGGTAAAAAATGACTTATCGCGTGTTTCGTTAGAGAATTACAAAGGAAGCAATCTAATTCTAAATATTTTTCCAAGCGTTGATACAGGAACGTGTGCAACTTCTGTACGAACATTTAATCAGAAAGCAGCAGGCTTAGACAACACCAAAGTATTGTGTATTTCGAAAGACTTACCATTCGCTATGGGACGTTTTTGTGGTGCTGAAAACATAACCAACGTGGAAACTCTTTCTGACTTTGACGGTGGTGCATTTTGTGATGCGTATGGTGTAACACTTGTAGATGGTCCATTAAAAGGTTTGGCGGCACGTTCTATCGTTGCTTTGAATCCTGCGGGTGAAGTTATCTATACCGAATTGGTAGACGAAATTACAAATGAACCGAATTACGATGCTGTATTGGCAAAATTGAAGTAGCATTTAGTTCGTCAAGAACATTGAAATTTTGAAAAACCTCTGTAAATGGAGGTTTTTTTATACGTTTAAGTTTTGAAAGGAATTATCTGATTTTGAGAGTTGTTTGTGAAATTTAAAAATCGTATCTTTAAATGAAGAACTTTTAATAGATAATTATCTCAAATTTAAATTATGAAGAAAGCAGTATCACACTTCTTTTTTTAGTTGGAAATATTTCAGTGCAAGAATTATGACCAACTGCCAATGCTGAAAGGTATTATACGGCAGAAGACCACATGACCAATTATGGTTATTCGCACTATAAAATTGAAAGAGACACCACCATTTCGGGGACAACGTGTTAAATTTATTCAAAGGAATATAAGAATACGTTTATAGGATTACCTGTTGATCAAGTAACGACTTCTTTCATAGATGTTTTCTACATCATCAATTTGGAAGACAAAGTATTAAGTATTTACAATGCTGATAGAATTGCTTTTGATACAGTCGTAGATTTCAAAGCAAATAGTGGTGATAGTTGGAGGAGCTATAGTACAATAAATTCAACTTATGAGAGAAAAAGTATTTTGTAAAATAAAATCACTATTGAATAGAACTCACAGAATTATTCTAAACCCTTCAAATCTTCCGCTGCCACCTTATCTCTTTTGAAGAAAACCTGTAAAATAGCAGCAATTATCAATACTAATCCACAGCCAATAACATTTAGCCATAAAAAGGAAATGACATCGATAATGTAGATCCAAATGATGGTAATTTCAGCGAAGATAGCCGCCCAGAAAACTGCTTTTCCACCAATCTTTTTAATGTAAAACGCTACAAGGAAAATTCCTAAAATCGTTCCGTAAAACAATGAACCTAAAATATTGACCGCTTCTATCAAACTCCCTAAACGGCTAGCAAACATGGCGACGGCAATGGCGAAAATTCCCCAACCAAAGGTAAACCAACGAGACGCATAGTAATAATGACGATCTGTTTTATCTTTCACCCAAACACGTTTGTACAAGTCAACAACTGTTGTGGAAGAAAGTGAATTTAACGCAGCGGCAATACTTCCCCAAGCGGCTAAGAATATCATGGCGATTAACAAACCAATCAAACCTTTCGGTAAGTTCTGAATGACAAAGTACAAGAAAATATAATTGGTGTCGTTCGTGTCGGCTGTCTTATCGGCTTTTTTCATCACCTTTAAAGCACTTTCGCGCACCTCTTTCGCCTGATTTTCTACGGACAATAAACTCGATTGTAGCGAACGAATTTCCTTTTCATTATCTTGATGAATAGCATCTGCGAGTGTATTTGCTTTCGCCATTCGAATGGTATTCAGTGAGTCATATTGTCCTTGCAACTGTTGGAAATCGGCTTTATATTCAGAATTCAACACTTTGTCCACTTCCTTTTGATTATAGAAAATAGGCGATTGATAAAACATGTAGAAAACGAACACCAAACTACCAATCAACAAAATCAAAAATTGCATTGGTACTTTCACCAAACCATTCATCAACAATCCCATACGGCTTTCTTTGATACTCTTCGCCGTCAAATATCGTCCTACTTGTGATTGATCGGTACCGAAATAAGAAAGCGCTAAGAAGAATCCACCAATCACACCGCTCCAAATGTTGTATTTATCTTTCCACCAAGACGAATCGGTCACGTCAATTTTAGTCTCGATAACGTTCACTTTTCCCATTTTTCCAGCCACGTGCAGCGCATCTGAAAAACCAATTCCTGTCGGTAACATTTTCACCACTAAAACTCCTGCTAAAAACATACCGACAAATACCACAATCAACTGTTGCATTTGCGTATAAGCCACCGCTTTTGAACCTCCAGTTACGGTGTAAATAATCAAAAAGCCACCCATCACAACGTTCGTGAAATAGATGTTCCACCCAAAAATAGATGACAACACAATCGCTGGTGCATAAATGCTAATACCTGTAGAAAGCGCTCTTGAAACCAAAAATAGTACAGAAGCCAGAGACCGTGTTCTCAAGTCAAAACGCTGTTCTAAAAATTCATACGCCGTAAAGACTTTCAGTTTGTGATAAATCGGAATAAAAGTGACACATAAAACTACCATCGCTAAAGGCAAACCGAAATAATATTGAACAAATCGCATTCCGTCCGTATAGGCTTGTCCTGGAGCAGAAAGAAAAGTAACGGCACTCGCTTGCGTTCCCATGATGGAAAGCAATATCAACAGCCAACCCATAGAATTGCTGCTCTTAAAATAACCGTCTAATGTTTTCTCCGATTTGCTTTTATACAGTCCGTAACCGATGACACCTACTAGTGCTATAACTAAAACAATCCAATCTAATGTACTCATGAAAAATATTTAGTAAAAAGGTAAAAGAATAGAATCAGCAACGCTAAAAAAGCGATGACGCCAATGTATGCAAGTGTCCAATTTGTTGTCTTTTTATCTTTCATGTTTAAAAATAGATTCCTTTTTAAAAAGAGGAGCGTTTCACGAACGATTGTGAAACGATTCAGCTAAACTAATGAATATCTTATTGAATATATATTTCTCTTTTACTTTTTTTCCAGAAAAAAGATGGTGAGAAATGACCGTAATTATAGATTCATGAAGTTTTCTATGCGATATCTGCTCCTTCTCCTTGCCCTTTGCAGTTAAAAAACGAACCACGACAAATATATTTCCCCCGAAAAACTCAAGCAATCCATTCTTTATTTTTACTTTCGTTATGTGAATCGGTATCTTATCATACAAACAGCATTTTTGGGTGACGTCGTTCTTGCTACGCCGTTAATAGAGGAATTGAAGCGCTTACAACCCAATTGTGAGATAGATATTTTGGTGAAGAAGGGAAACGAAAGTTTGTTGAAAAACCATCCAAAAGTGAACACTTTGTACACCTTTGACAAGTCGAATGGAAAGTACCTAAACATTTTACAACTCATTCAAACATTCCGTAAAAAGCGGTATACACGCATCATTAATCTTCATCGATTTGCTTCTAGTGGGATGATTACTATTTTTTCTGGCGCAAAAGAAACGGTTGGTTTTGACAAAAATCCAATGGGTCCATTGTACACCAAGCGCCTACCACACATCATGGATGGACGACATGAAGTAGAACGGAATTTGTCGCTGATTGCCGATTTAGGAGCAGCGTCTAAAGTTCAACCACAACTCTATCCTTCCGATGAAGATCATCAAAAAGTAGCCGCTTATCAAACGCAACCGTACTATTGTTTAGCACCTGCTTCGGTGTGGTTTACAAAACAATTACCGAAAGAAAAATGGGTGGAATTGATTCAACTGCTACCTAAAACAAGTGTGATTTATTTGATCGGTGGAAAAGGTGATTTTGACTTATGCGAAGAAATTCAAATAACGGCAAATTGTGAAAATGTGCGCAACATTGCTGGCAAACTCAGCTTGCTTCAATCAGCCGCTTTATTTGAAAAAGCTACTCGCAATTATGTCAATGATTCTGGTCCCTTACATTTATGTTCAGCTATGAACGCTCCAGTCACTGCTTTTTTCTGCTCCACTACGCCAACATTAGGTTTTGGTCCACTTTCAGAAGATTCAGAAATTGCGAAAGCGAAAGACGGTGTTTGTTGTCGACCAGGCGGAATCCATGGCTACAAAGCCTGTCCAGAAGGTCATTTTAGATGTGGAAGAGAGATTGATGTGAGTTCAATTAAAAATTGAAAATTTTACGAAATTAATAATTACTCTCCCCTTTCTCCATCCATTCTGGCTCAACTCCACCATTCAAGTAAAAATCAAAAAACTGTTTCATTCGTTTACTTAAATCTTTTCGATTTCCCTTTTTCATTAAGTTATGTTCATCGCCGTTATAATTCAATAACCATACTGGCTTTTGTAATCGACGCAATCCCATAAACATTTCAACTCCTTGATACCAAGGAACGGCTCCGTCGCCATCGTTGTGCATAATCAATAAGGGTGTTGTTACTTTTGGTAATCCGAAAATAGGAGAGTTTTCAACATATAATTCGGGTGCTGACCAAATCGTTTTACCAATTCGACTTTGGGTGTGTTCGTACTGAAACTGACGACTCATGCCACTTCCCCAACGAATTCCTCCATACGCAGAAAACATATTTGAAACAGGTGCTCCAGCCATTGCTGCGGCATAGCGATTTGTCATTGTAATCAATTGAGCTGTTTGATAACCTCCCCAACTTTGTCCTTGTAATCCCATTCGTGTAGAATCAATCGATGGATAGCAACTCAACACATAATCCGTTCCGCTCATGATCGAATTGTACGCACCTTTAGCTGGATAACCGATGTTGTAACGAATATCCGGCATGAAAACAAAATAACCGGACGATGCATATTCTGTGGAGAAAATAATAGATGCTGTTGGTCGCGGCGCAGAATAACGGTGAATGTCTTCTGTTGATGTTTCGTAATAATAAACAATCAACGGATACTTTTTAGTACTGTCGTAGTCTTCTGGTTTATATAATAATCCTTGCAATTCTTGACCGTCATACGCTGTCCATTTTACCAATTCAACGGTAGACCAATTGTAGTCTTTTTGTTGTGGATTGACATCTGTGATTGGATACTGTTTTCCGTCTTTGACTTCATTAAAATTAGGATACAATTCATTGGTTTGAATGCGCGCAAAGAAGCGTTGGTTTTTTTTATCTTTAACAAATGCGAAAGCATTAAAATAACCATTAAGAATTTCTTTCATTTTGTAATCCTTATCAATGGTATAGTAAGCATTGTACTTTGTCTCCAAATCAAAGACTTCAATAAGTCCATTCTCCGAATTGAAGTATTGTGAATCACTTACTATTTTGTAAAAATTCAACTCAATTTTGCGGTTTAGCCAATCTTTCGGAGTGATTTGTCGAAGCTTGTTGTCTTTAGCATTATAGCGATACAAGGCTTTTGTAGAGTTAAACCACACACTCGATTCATCTTCGTCAACATACATTCGACCCGCCAAAGAAGGAATATAATCCATTCCATTTAAGTCTTCTTTCCAACGTTCTTGAATGTCACACGTCACACATTCTTCTTTTTGAGTCACTAAATTCCGCACATAATAATTCGTGTCAGCTTCTTTTTCAAAATAGAAATAATCAGCATTAGGTGTTAAAATAGTGGCGCTAAAATTCTCTTTCAGAAGGAGCGTTTTTTTTCCGTTTCTTAAGTCGATGAAAGACACGTCTTCTTTCCAAGGGTAATCAAAAGCTGTCGCTAAATTATATTGATCGGAAGAACTGATTAAAGCATACGGTGACTTTTTCCAACGTTTACTTATTTTTAAGGTATCATCTTCTACTTGATCTATTTTCTGGTTCGTTAAATCATATCGAGCAAGAAATTTTTCGCTGTAGTGTTTCTTCGATTTTAACAATTGTATGGTTTTCAAATTGGGTTCATTCCATGTCCAAACATCCACCTTTACCTTCTCTTCTTTTAATAAGGTGTCTTTTTTCTTCTCTGGTTCAAAACGCTGTAAATCGAAAAGTAAGATATCAGAGTCTGCTAATAATTCAAATGAAGAATTAGGAGAAATAACGAAATTTGAATCAATCAATTTATTGATGTTTACAGAATCGACCGCTGAGAAATCAGCCTTGACGCGATACAAATCGTTTCTCTTTTGTTTGGTGTCGAATAGCTTACCAATAAGGAAAGTCGTATTTTGCTTAGAAGAAGTATAGCAATTCTCGATTTTCTCAAAACGTTGCTCTAATTCATATGTGTCAAATGTTTTTAAATCAATCTTGGTAACCGTGTAAAAATCTTTTCTCTTTTTAGTGTGTTTCTCAACGACTAACACAAACAGTTGTTCTTCATCCAAATAATAATCGACGCTATTGTTGGTTTGAAAAATCACTCCTTCTTGTGCATTTGCTACAAAGAATGTTTTTTCTTTTCCGTCATAACCTTCTTTCAATTTCTTGTCATTTCCTTTCGACAAAGCATTATTCTTTAACATGAAATTATGTGTAAAAGCTCCAATAATCAAGCTCGAAGAATCAACCACATCATATTTATCCACATTTGGAAGCAGTATTTTTTTAGCATCCAACGACATCAAATTCTTTATTAAAAGCGTGTCTTTTGGAAGTTTAAACGCTTTGGTTTCTTTGATTTTTAAATCACGTACCGTTTTGTAATCTCCGCTAATTTTAGTGATAAAAAAAGTACTATTCTTATCGAACTTAACCGTACTACCTCGCTTTATCGTGAGCAAAGTATCTACTTTTGAATCCACCTTTAGAAGATAGGAAGTGGTATTTCCTTCGTACGGTTCTGTGGTAAAAGCAAAGTAATTTCCGTCGTTTGATAGTTGATAATCTTTGATGACTTTCCACTCAGGATAAGCGGTATAATCAACTATTTTCTTTTGAGAAAACGAAATGAAGGTCGCTGACAACAGCAATAATAACGCAAAAAATTTCATGTTTTTAATTTTCTCAAAGCTACAAAAGATTTTTGGAGTAGGGATAAATTGAAGGTTTGTTGTGGCGCTCTAAGTTTATGACTCAAATGAATCTAAATACACTTCCACTTATAGCTATCCTAAATCTACAAAAAAACTATCTTTGCATTCTACAATTAAAATATCATGGAATATAGTTTTAGAACGATAGAGGATAAATGGCAAAATTTCTGGGCAAAGAACGCGACTTTTAAGGTAGAAGAACAATCTTCCAAACCGAAATATTACGTTTTAGATATGTTTCCATATCCTTCTGGTGCTGGCTTACACGTTGGACATCCGCTAGGCTATATCGCTTCTGATATTTATGCGCGTTACAAGCGTTTGCAAGGTTTTAATGTGTTGCATCCAATGGGTTACGATTCGTTCGGGTTGCCTGCTGAACAATATGCGATTCAGACGGGTCAACATCCTGAAACAACGACCAAAGAAAACATTGCACGCTATCGTCAGCAGTTGGACAAAATGGGATTTTCATTTGATTGGTCGAAAGAAGTGCGAACTTCCGATCCCAACTATTATAAATGGACGCAATGGATTTTCTCGGAATTATTTGATTGTTATTACGACACCACTTCTGATAAGGCGGAACGTATCTCGAAACTGATTAGCACTTTTGAAAAAGATGGAAATGCTTTCGTAAAAGCGGTTAACGACTGTGAAATAATCTTTTCGGCAACTGAATGGAATGCCATGAGTGCTACCGAAAAAGAAGGCATCTTACAGCATTACCGTTTGACTTATTTAGCGGATTCTTGGGTAAATTGGTGTCCTGCTTTGGGAACTGTTTTAGCGAATGATGAAGTGATTAACGGACTTTCAGAACGCGGTGGACATCCTGTGGAACAGAAGAAAATGCGTCAATGGTCGATGCGTATCAAAGCGTATGGAGAACGATTGTTGAATGATTTGAATACACTCGACTGGTCGGAATCGATTAAAGAACAACAACGCAATTGGATTGGAAAATCAAAAGGTTGTTCCGTTCAATTTGAAACAGACGACAAACAACATTCCATCGAAGTTTTCACGACTCGTCCAGATACTATTTTCGGTGTTTCGTTTTTGGTGTTAGCACCTGAACATCCATTGGTAAAGACCTTGACAACTGATGAATACAGTCAAAAAGTAGATGAATATATTCAAACATCTTCACTTAAAACCGAGCGTGATCGTCAAGCAAATGTGAAAAATATCACGGGTCAATTCATCGGTAGTTATGCGATTCATCCATTTACGGGTGAAAAAGTGGAATTGTGGATTGGCGATTACGTCTTGGCTTCTTATGGAACAGGCGCTGTAATGGCAGTTCCTTGTGGCGACCAACGTGATTGGGATTTCGCTACACATTTTAAGATCGATATTAAAAATATATTTGAAAACGTTGATATTTCCGAAGGCGCTTACACGGCGAAAGAAGGAACAATTACCGATTCTGATTTCTTAACTAGTTTGTCCGTTGCCGATGCAATGACGAAAGCAATTGAAGCAATTGAAACGAAAGGAATTGGCCAAGGAAAGACAAATTATCGTTTACGAGATGCTGTTTTTTCCCGTCAGCGTTATTGGGGTGAACCGTTTCCAGTTTATTACAAAAACGGTATTCCTATTATCATTGAGACGCAGCATTTACCGATTATTTTACCCGAAGTAGAAAAATATTTACCGACAGAAGATGGGCAACCGCCACTTGGAAATGCTACTGATTGGGCGTGGGACACGGTAAATAACAAAGTCGTTTCCAATACTAAAATTGACAATGAGACAGTATTTTCATTGGAATTGAACACGATGCCAGGTTGGGCAGGAAGTTCATGGTATTTCTTACGATATATGGATGCGAACAACGAAAATGCATTCGTCGCCAAAGAGAAAGCGGCGTATTGGGAAAATGTCGATTTGTATATTGGTGGTTCCGAGCACGCTACAGGACATTTATTGTATTCTCGTTTCTGGACGAAATTTTTATTTGACCTCGGTTATATCGAAGTAAAAGAGCCGTTTAAGAAATTGATTAACCAAGGAATGATTTTAGGGAGAAGTTCATTGGTGTATCGAAATACACAGAATAAATATGTTTCTAAGTCTAAACTAGAAGGTGGAGAAACACCGATTCATGTAGATATTAATTTCGTCCAGAATAACATTCTTGATACAACTGCCTTCAAAAACTGGCGGGAAGAATACAAAGATGCGGAGTTCATTCTCGAAGACAACGGTACTTACATATGTGGTCATGAAGTAGAGAAAATGTCCAAATCAAAATACAACGTTCAAACACCCGACGAATTAGTCGAGAAATTTGGTGCGGATACTTTACGTATGTACGAAATGTTCTTGGGCCCTTTAGAGCAATCTAAACCTTGGGATACAAAAGGAATTAATGGTGTTCATAATTTCTTGCGTAAATACTGGCGCTTATTCTTTAATGCAGAAGGAACGCTTGAATTGTCCGATGGCGAACCAACGAAAGAAGCATTGAAAACACTTCACAAAGCGATTCATAAAATTCAAGATGATTTAGATAAATTTTCTTTCAATACAGGCGTATCGAACTTCATGATTTGTGTGAACGAATTAACTGATCAAAAATGCAATAACCGTCAAATTTTAGAGCAATTAACTATTTTGCTTTCACCGTATGCGCCACATATTACTGAAGAAACGTGGACAATGTTAGGAAATGAAGCAGGAAGTGTGAATTATGCTAAATTCCCTAAATTCAATCCCGAGTTCTTGGTGTCGGATAATTTTGAATATCCAATTTCTTTCAACGGGAAAGTACGTTTCAAGTTAGAAATGCCCAATAATGCTTCTAAGGAAGAAGTGGAGAAAGCCGTAATGACGAATGAGAAAACAAGCCATTATTTAGAAGGCAAAGTACCGAAGAAAGTGATTGTTGTTCCGGGAAGAATTGTGAATATAGTACTTTAAGGATTGTGTCGAATCGCAGGATTACAAATGCTGCAATGCCTCATTTTGTAGCAACGTAGTATATGTAATTCATCGAAAAAAAAAATAAAAAATAAAAACTTTATTAAACCAAAAAAACCGTAAACTTAATGCTTACGGTTTTTTTAACATATCTTGTGAAGAAGAAGAATTACGCTTTCACGCTCATTACTTCTGCCATTTTAGCACCAATTTGAGCAGGTGAATCCACCACGTGAACACCACACTCTCTTAAAATACGTTTCTTTGCTTGAGCTGTATCATCATCACCACCAACAATTGCACCTGCGTGACCCATTGTACGTCCTGCTGGTGCAGTTTCTCCTGCGATAAATCCAACAACTGGTTTAGTACCAAATTCTTTAATCCATCGTGCAGCATCTGCTTCCAAGTTTCCGCCAATTTCACCAATCATAACGATTCCCTCTGTTTCTGGGTCATTCATTAATAGCTCAACCGCTTCTTTTGTCGTAGTTCCAATGATTGGGTCACCACCGATTCCGATAGCTGTTGTAATTCCCAAACCAGCTTTCGCTACTTGATCTGCTGCTTCGTATGTTAAGGTTCCTGATTTAGAAACAATTCCTATTTTTCCTTTCTTGAAAACGAATCCTGGCATAATACCTACTTTCGCTTCGTCTGCTGTGATAATACCTGGACAGTTAGGTCCAATCAATGTTGAATTAGAACCTTTTAAGTATTCTTTCACTTTGATCATGTCTCCCACAGGAATACCTTCTGTAATACAAACGATTACTTTAATTCCAGCTGCTGCTGCTTCCATAATTGCATCTGCCGCAAACGCTGGCGGTACAAAGATAATAGAAGTATCTGCTCCTGCTTTGTTAACAGCGTCCTCAACTGTATTGAATACTGGACGATCCAAATGTGTCGATCCACCTTTCCCTGGAGTAATTCCTCCTACTACATTCGTTCCGTATTCAATCATTTGGCTAGCATGGAAAGAACCTTCCTTACCAGTAAATCCTTGAACAATAATTTTTGAATTTTTATTTACAAGTACGCTCATCGTATATGGATTATTAGTTTTAATTAACGCCCCAAATTTAAGTTTTTGTATCGGCATTCACAACTATTAATGCACATTCATTCAAAAGTTTCTGAAAATAAACGTAAAATGACCCTTTTCTAAAGAGACGTTTATAAATTAAATGGTGAAAAACTTCCTGTTAAGACTCTGTTGTAATTCCTTCAATCATTATCTTTGTCACATGCAAAAGAAATGGTACGGAAAAGATTTCCGCTTAGGAATTATCGGCGGTGGTCAATTAGGTAGAATGCTGATTCAAGAAGCCATCAACTACGATGTCTACATTTATTCATTGGATCCTAATCCTGATGCGTCTTGTGCGCGTAGTGCGAACGGCTTCACAGTGGGCTCTTTGAACGATTATGATGCTGTTTATCAGTTCGGTAAAAGCATGGATGTTATTACCGTAGAAATTGAAAATGTCAACATTGAGGCGTTAGAACAATTGGAAAAAGAGGGGAAAAAGATTTTTCCTCAACCCCGTATTTTGCGTTTAATTAAAGACAAAGGATTGCAAAAACAATTCTATGTTGATAATCAACTTCCTACTTCCTCCTTTCATTTCATCGAAAATAAAGACGAATTAAAACAGTATGTATTCGAATTTCCATTAATGATGAAATTACGTACGGGTGGTTATGACGGTCGTGGCGTAACACCAATTAGATCAGTAGATGATTTTGAAAACGCTTTTGACGCACCTAGTATTCTTGAAAACATGATTGACTTTGACAAAGAATTGTCGGTGATTGTGGCACGAAATGAAAAAGGGGAAGTGAAAACGTATCCAACGGTAGAATGTGAATTTAACCCAAAAGCAAATTTGGTGGAATTCCTATTTGCACCAGCTGCCATTTCGGAAGAAATAGAAGAAGAAGCACAAGCGATTGCAAAAGAAGTGATTGAGAAACTAGACATGGTTGGTTTGTTAGCGGTGGAAATGTTCTTAACAAAGGAAGGCACTATTTTAATCAACGAAATTGCCCCACGCCCACATAATAGCGGTCATCATACGATTGAATGCAACGTAACCTCGCAGTTTGAACAACATTTACGTAGTATTTTAAATCTACCGTTAGGAAGCACAAAAATTACCCGCGCAGGTGTTATGGTTAATTTATTGGGCGAAGAGAATTTTGAAGGAAAACCGATTTATCGTAATTTAGAAGAAGTGATGTCGTGGGAAGGTGTGCATACGCATATTTATGGAAAAGACACGATGAAGCCATACCGAAAAATGGGACACATTACGATTGCTGGTGACGACATTGAAAAAGTAAAAGCATTGGGTTTAAAAGTGAAAAATACGGTTAAAGTAGAAGCGTAGATTGAGAATATTGTCGTAAAAGCAATCCTCTTTGGCGAATTACTTTATCTTTGGAATATTGAAAATACAAGTTATGGTAGGAATTATAATGGGAAGCAAATCTGATCTTCCAGTCATGAAGGCAGCAGTTGAAATGTTGGAAAAGTTTGGAGTCCCTTACGAAGTCAATGTCGTTTCAGCACATCGAACACCTGAATTAATGTTTGACTATGCTACAAATGCGCATAAGCGAGGATTAAAAGTGATTATTGCAGGTGCAGGTGGAGCAGCCCATTTACCTGGAATGACAGCTTCATTAACACCGCTACCAGTTATTGGTGTTCCTATTAAATCAAGTAATTCTATTGATGGATGGGACAGTATCTTATCTATCTTACAAATGCCAAATGGAATTCCTGTGGCAACGGTCGCTTTGAATGCGGCTAAGAACGCTGGAATTTTGGCGGCTAAAATTATTGCTTCAAGTGATGCTGTTCTTTTAGAGAAAATGACCGCTTACATGGATGAAATGAAAAAAGCTGTTTTAGAAAGTGGAAAAAATTTAGACATTCACTAAGTATCTACCTCAATAGTATAATTTATCTATAATATTATGTCGCATCATCCTGCTCTTCTTTTTATTTTTGGAATAACCGTTTTGATTATGTTATTGTTGGACTTAGGTGTCTTCAACAAAAAAAGTCATGCGATCAGTAATAAAGAAGCACTATCTTGGTCTATTGTTTGGATCACAATCTCTATGATTTTTAGTGGTGTGATTTATTACACGTATAATATTGGAGATTCGCACGCCTTGGCCGTTGAGAAATTTTCACAATTCCAATCAGCTTACTGGATTGAAAAAGCACTATCGATGGACAATCTATTTGTCTTCATCCTTGTTTTTAAAATGTTCAAAGTTCCATCACAGAACCAACATAAGATTTTATTTTGGGGAATTATCGGAGCATTGATTTTTAGAGCAATATTTATCTTCGCTGGAGTTGGACTAATTAAATTGACCTATTTACCTGAGTTTTCTATCGGTACTTGGCAGTTTATTTTACCGAGTGACAGTACTTCTGTTGCTGATTTTGCTACCAAAACATTTTACCGACCGAATGCTGTGCTATTCTTATTTGGTGTGTTCTTGTTGGTCGCTGGAATTAAATCATGGTTTGCTCATGGTCCTGAAACGGAAGAAAAAGACTATACCAAAAGTTTAGGCGCACGCATTGTTCATAAATTTTTTAAAGTAACACCAGAATTTGACGGTGACAAATTTTTCACTGTGAAAAACGGAGTTAGAATGGCAACACCGATGTTAGTGGTCATTATGGTGATTGAACTGACCGATTTACTCTTTGCGGTAGATTCTATTCCTGCTATTTTTGCCATCGCACCCGACGACCCTTATATTTTGTATTCTTCTAATATCTTTGCCGTATTAGGATTACGATCACTGTATTTCCTTTTGGCCAATTTTATCGACTCATTTAGTAAATTACATTACGGATTAGCGATTGTTCTTGGTTTCATCGGATTAAAGATGATTATCTCCCCATTTTATCATATTGAAGCAAGTCATTCATTAATTGTTGTGGCAGGCGTATTGCTTATCTCCGTTATTTCTTCTATCTTATTGAATAAAAAAGCACACAATGATCATTAAATCAGCCAAATTCGTCGTTAGTAATTCACATGTGAAAGCGTGTCCGGAAACAGATAAAAAGGAATTTGCATTTATCGGTCGCTCGAATGTTGGAAAGTCGACGTTGATCAACATGTTAACGGGCGAAGCTAAGCTAGCAAAGACATCTTCAACTCCTGGAAAGACACAATTGATTAACCATTTTGAAATAAATAATGAGTGGTGGATTGCCGATTTACCAGGTTATGGTTATGCAAAGGTTTCAAAAACGCAACGCGAAAAATTCGGCGATATGATTTCGGGTTTTCTTTTGCACCGCGAAAATCTAATTACCACGTTTGTATTAATTGATAGCCGATTAGAGCCTCAAAAAATAGACTTGGAATTTATGAATTGGTGTGGGGAAAAAGGAATATCGTTCTCGATAATATTTACAAAAATAGATAAACTATCACCCTCAGAACTACGTCGAAATTTACTCCGATATGAAAAAGAATTACTTAAATATTGGGAGGAAATTCCGCCAGTTTTTACTACCTCAGGAACATCAACTATCGGTAAGGAAAATGTTTTAGATTATATTGAGAGTTTGCTTTAATCCTCATTTTACAAATTAATTTCGTTTCTTTGAGAGAAAGTCGAAAGAAGATAAAAAAGCAATTTTGCTTTAATAAAGACGTTATAGAAGTAAATGATACCATAAATATTAAGCTCAATGAATACACATACACAACGAAAATATAGAACAAGTATTCATTTACTATTATTTTTATCCATTGGTCTACTTTTTATCCAATGCCACCCCAATCGAAAGAATCCTATTCCCAATATTCCTTTTGACATCACCATTAATTTAACACTTCCTTCCTATATCGATTTACAAAATGTAGGCAGTTATGCTTTTGTAGAAGGCGGAAGTAAAGGAATTATTGTTTATCGTATGAGTTATGATCAATTTGTAGCCTTTGATAGGCACAATCCAGCAGACGCAAGTTATGAATGCGCACAACAATTGACTCCAAGAGCCGATAATTTCTTAGAATTAGCAGACACGTGTTCCAATGCCCGTTTTTCCTTATTAGACGGTGCGGCAATTGAAGGTTCAGATGTTGGTTTACGGCAATACATGACTGTTTATGATGGTGGAAATAATCTGAGAATTTACAACTGACTTCTACGTACTCTACAGCAAATACAATTGCTAATACATTACCATTAATGATAATATAGTTTGAACCGACTAATAAATATGGGGGAAATATTCCGTGAACAGCGTTCTATGTTGTACAACAAAAAAATCATCTTCACAATAACGATGTAATACGAAAACACCAATTAGAAATGAGTGAAAATATAGGAGAGTCGTGTATTTATATAGAAAAGTGTGTTTTCTATAAGTGATGTGGTAAATTAAAAAAGACTCAAAAGTGAGTGAGTGTCTTGATCAATAAAAAACAGTTTGTTCTGCAGAATTGATGCGATTTCTCTTTTCAGTTTGTTTAATAGTCTTCTTTACTTGCTTAGACTGCGATTTCCAATATTGTTTTTTGGCAGCCTTTAAATACTTTTGGTCTTGCTTAAGGTTAAAATAGCGTTCTTTCTCAATTGTTTTAGCTGATTTAGTGCTGGTTTCCTTTGTGTTACCATCACCATCTCCGTAAGTTGAAGCTAAACAATTTTGGCTAAAAACAGCCATAATTAACATTAAAATAAACAAATAAGTGGTTTTCATGGTGCAAAGATACAACACAAATATAAGGCAAATGTTAACAAATTGTTATTTTTTAAATTAATTTTACTTCTTGGCACACTTTAAATGTTATTCATCAAACACTATCCACAGCATATCAATTAGTTGACTAAAAAAATAAGGAAAAAGTTTAGACGATTATTTCTTTAACAACACATTGATTATTCTACGACTGAAGTAGGCAGAGATATTAGAACGGAATTTCTTCTTTCGTAATAATTAAAAGATAAGGGTCAAATTCTAGTTGATACCGTTTTGTGTAAATTCCACTCTCTGTTTTTACCAAGCTTTGGTAAACAACCACATATTTGGATAATTGATTTTCCTTTAACACTTGCTCAATCTTAATGAAGACCTCATCACTGTAATTGCTTCTATCGTTATTCACTATTTTACGTGTTAACTCTTTTAAAAGTACTTGAGTATCAAGCGAACGTTTATAGTAGGCGATCTGCATTATTTTTAGTGTATTATTCAGAAAAGCGTCTTTGTTACTGGCATTTTCTAAAGCGGCTTTGTATATGCTGTAAAATTGCTGTTCGTCTTGCGTTAAATAATCACCACCTAAAAATGGCTGTTCAAAAATGTAAGTGGTATAATAGTTAATGTAGTCTTTATTGATATGATATGAATTTGTAAATTTCACATCTTTCAGTTCATTTTGTAGATTGATGTAAAAATCTCCAGATAAAATCTCAGCAGCGCTATCACCTTCTAGCGTAAATACATGACGTTCTAAATAAAGTATTTCTGAAGAATCATTTTGACAGACTATTTGTTGTAATTTAATCGCTTCTTCTAGATTAGGATCACGCTTCCCAATACGTTCTAACTGATATTTCTGTTCAAATAAAGAATCCAATCGTAAATAAGAAACAGGTTTGATTTTCACTGACTCACCATAACCAATAGGGTTATACGTCTTATTCTGAGATTTAAATTCTTTCTGAATCGTTTCTTCGATTAAGTTACGTCGGTCAATTTGTGTTGATTGAGGTGTTGGCTGAGGCGTATACCTTAAACCACAGGAAAATAACAATAAAAAAGAAGTGAATAAAAGAAGCGCTTTCATAGATATAACTTTACTCTCAAAAGTAATCAATTTATTTAATGAATAATTGAGAATGATAAATAGTTAATGTTTAATTACTAAGCCCAATATTCCTAAAAAACAAAAAAGACCGAATCTTTCGAAACGATCTTTAAAAAAATATTTACAAAAATTATTTTAGTCCACAAGAAACAGATTGACTGATAATCTTATAGTTTGTTTCTAGTTGATCACAGCTTTTCTTAGCGTCTGCCTTTGTTATGTCTTGCCAAGTTGGTGATAAAATTCCAGTTGGTGTACTTGTATCAGAAGTTCTACACTCACATGTCCAATCCTTTTTACAAGAAGATAATGCGAAAACAAATATTCCCATTACAGCAAATAATAGTATTTTTTTCATAATGATATAATTTAAGGTGTAAACAAATATAACAAAATGATCAAATATTTCAAAACAATGTAATATAATAATTGAAAGAATTTTATTTAGTTCACAAGTTATTGCAGAACAAATTGATTTAGAGTAGTTTCATTATCACTACAAGACTTGTCCACAACACTTTCTGTCTAATAATTAAGGGCGTTGTATATATTGTAGTACTATTCGATTCAGAGGTACATATAACCTTTATTACAAAAAAAAAGACCGAATCTTTCGAAACGGTCTTCAATAAGAATTGTAAAAATTATTTTACTTCACAAGTAGAAGTTGTTAATGTAGCAAATTGATCACATGAAGTTGTAGCAGCTGATTTTGTAACATTCGTGTAGTTTCCAGCAACGTATTCTACACCTGAGTTTTCAGTTGATGATTTACAAACACACTTATAATCTTTTTTACAAGAAGTTAATCCTAAAGCAAAAACTCCTGCTACTGCTACTAATAATACTTTTTTCATAATAATTTTTTTTTAAGTTATAATTCTCAAATATAACAAAAAATTTATTTTTAAAATAAAATAGACCAAATCTTTCGAAATGGTCTATTAAAAATAATTTATATAGATTATTTTAAAGAGCAGTTATTATCACCACCTACTTTCACTAACCCAACAGAAACAGCACCTGTACAAACACTCTTTGCTTCACTCTTTTTCTTATCTTTGATAGTGTAGGTTGTAACCTCTCCAGAATATTGACACTCACATGTCCAATCTTTTTTACATGAAGTTAATCCTAAAGTAAAAACTCCAGCTATAGCAACTAATAAAACTTTTTTCATAATTATATAATTTTAACATTAAAGGCAAAAATAACAAAAAATTTAATTAAAAAAAATAAAACTGAAATCATTCAATCATATATTTTTAATTCCATTAATATTTTATAAACACATTCTTCGGTTCGGTAAAGAAACGCAACGCTTCCCAACCGCCCTCACGACCTACTCCTGATTGTTTCACACCGCCAAAAGGTGTACGTAAATCACGAACTAGCCAAGCATTTACCCAAACAATTCCAGCTTCGATTTTATCAGCAACACCATGTGCTCTATTCAAATCTTTCGTCCAAATAGTGGCACTCAATCCATAATTGGTAGAATTGGCCATTATTAAGACTTCTTCTTCTGTATCGAAAGGTGTTAATGTGGTCACAGGCCCAAAAATCTCTTCTTGGTTCGTGCGACAGTTGTATGATAAATTCTCAATAACGGTCGGAGAAAGATAATAACCTTCGTTATACGGTGCGTCAAACTTCACTTCTTCGCCGCCAGCCAAAACGATGCCGCCTTCTTCTTTCGCTAAAGCGATATAGGATTTAACTTTTTCAAGATGTGGCTTTGAGACGAGTGCTCCAATTTGAGAATTGGGATCAGTGGGTGGTAAAACACGTAGTTTTTTTACTTTTGCCACAAATGCTTCTTTGAATTGTTCGTAGATACCACGTTGAATAAAGATACGCGAACCACACAAACAAATTTGTCCTTGATTCGAGAAAGAAGCAGTCACAACGCCACTAACCGTTTTGTCGAAATCACAATCATCAAAAATAATTGTTGGATTCTTTCCACCTAATTCAAGTGACAATTTCTTAAACATCGGTGCCGCAATACGCGAAATATCAGCGCCTGTTTTGGTTCCACCAGTAAACGAAATTGCCTTAATTTTTGGATGTTCCACAATCTCCGTTCCGATAGAAGCACCTGTTCCGTGTAGAATATTGAAAACTCCTGCTGGCATTCCTGATTCTTTAATGGCCTCTCCCAATAAATACGCCGTGTACGGTGTTATCTCGGAAGGTTTTGCAATGACACAATTTCCTGCTGCCAAAGCCGGTGCCACTTTCCAGCTGAAAAGATAAAGCGGTAAATTCCACGGTGAAATACAACCAACAATTCCTATCGGTTTGCGAAT
>CAZDAR010000004.1:0-3148 GCA_964503665.1 uncultured Flavobacteriales bacterium | reverse complement strand
TGCTTTCGGGTAATACGTTTTAAAACTGGCGGGAAACTTTGGTTTTTTACGTTTGTCCCATATTGTTTTGTACGCTAGAATAGTATCACCAGAAACTTCCATAAAATCAATCTGCTGCTTGGTATGTGTTCTCCAAAAGTAGTAGTTTACCTTGTTTTTTAAAAAGCTATTCCACTTTATTTTTTCCGAAATCAACCAATTCTTCCACAAAGTATCAATGTCAATGCGTAATCCGGGTTCATTGAAATTCTTAATCAACGCGTTTCGAACGCCGTTGTCGACAAAATAAAAGGTGTGGGTTTTCTTCAATTCATATTTATGGTCGTTGTAAAAAGAAGGAATGCGAATTAATACAAAAGACCGCACGAGTAAATCGATATAGCGCTCCACGGTTTCATTGTCCAAATCAGCATAATCGCCAATGGCATTATACGATAGTGGATTTCCCAATTCAAATGACATATATTGCAACATCTTACGCAATTTACCGCCTTTATTGATGCGCTCCGAAGGATTGAGATGTGTAAAAATGGTTTTCTCAACGATGGTATTTAGTTCCACTTCAGGTTGCTCACTTTCTAACACCTGTGGATAATTTCCAAAAATCAAACGAGTTTCGAGTTCTTTGTCAAATTGCACGATACCTGTTGCGTTCGCTAATTCCTGGAATAAGGGCGGATACAATGTGATAATGGCACCTTCCATTTTTAACGCTTCCATCAATTCATCAATTACAATAGGATCGAAAGAACAGCTGAGAACAACGTTGTTTGAAAACTGTCCGCTGAACAATACCAATTCCAAGATTTGTTGTAATTCTTCGATGGACTGCGCTTCTTTCAAGAGCACATATTTCTCCTCGCCAAACACTTCTTTTAGATTTTCAACGGTAACTGTCTTTAAAGCAGTCTTTATCTTCTTGTCTTCACAATGAATGATTTTAACCGTTGAAAAAGTGTCAATTAACGAAGCAATATAGTTCGATTTCTGAGAATGTTTCGGTCCTTTTACAAGGAGTAATTTATTGGCTTTTAGTTTCTCTAATAACGAAGTGTCATAAATTCGCGATACCATAATGAGCTATTTTTCGTATAAAAATAATGAATTTTGCGAAGTTAGAGGGTTTTAATGGAATTTAAATCTCTTTAAGATTTAATGTCCCGAAGTTCGATTCCATTATTTTTTTAATATTGTTTTGCAATTTACAGCTTCACTAGTACACTACAGTTTGAGTAATTATCGCTCTTTTAGACATTGAAAAAAACAGGTAAACATTTCTTGTTATCTTTTTGTTTCATTCAAAATAAACGCTTATATTTATCAAAATTGACACTACGAAAAAAATAAAGGAGATGAAAAAATAGAGTACAACCCCATTTCTCACCTCCCGTGATATAATTTTCTGAGTACTATATCGCGGCGAAGATACGAAGAAATTCGGTTGTGTTTGATAGAAAACTGTTAAAACAACTCATTTACAATTGTTTATAAACGATAATTATTAAGTGCGCTTTACTCCTGCGAAATGGAGAAATTAAAATTAAATTTAAACAATATTTTATCAAATTGCTGAACACTTTAAAACATATAAAAATGTTCAGCCCCGATTTTTTATCGGGGAATAAAACCGTTTTTTTTAGTATTTTATTGTTTTTTGTTTTCTCTGTAAAAGCACAGATGAATCTTGTTCCGAATGGGAGCTTTGAAGAGTATAATTGGTGCCCAGATTATGATAATGGTTTTTTTATAACAGCTTGTAAGGAATGGACGATGCCTACTTTAGGTACTTCTGATTACTTTAATAGTTGTAGTTTAATTTTTAATAGTTCAATAATTCAGTTTGGTGTTCCTCAAAATTATGCTGGATTCCAGTACGCAAAAACGGGAATAGCATACGCTGGATTACTTTATTTTGATAATAAAGGTTCTATTACAAATGAACATAAAAGTTATTCTGAATATATACAAGTGAAGTTAGAAAAGAAACTTGAAGAAGGAAGGCTATATCGATTGACTTTTTTTGTTAGTAATGCATTTGACTTTTCATGTAGCAATTCTATAGGTGCGCTATTTTCACCAGTAGAAATACATGAGAATCATGATTCGATCATTCAAATAACACCGCAATTTCAAAGTGATCTTGATTTGTTTTTTTGTGATACGACAAAATGGTATCAACTCGAATATATTTTTCAAGCGGATGGCACAGAAGAGTTTTTAATCATAGGTGTTTTTACTGAGTTATATGATTCTCAATATATTTATAATGGAATTAATGTAACAGAACAAGAAAACTTTGTAAATCAATATTTATATGTTGATGATGTGTCTTTATTTGATATAGACCCTGTAATTCCAAATGTATTTACGCCTAATAATGACGGAATTAATGATCTCCTTCAATTAAGAAACATTCCAAATGAATATATTTTAAAAATATTTAATAGGTGGGGAGACATTATTTTTGAAACCTTAACTCCTAATCAAGAATTCTGGGATGGGACTTCAAAAAATGGTAAATTATGTATTGAAGGGGTATATTATTATCTTCTTCAAGATAAACAAGAAAATAAAAAAACAGGTTTTATTCATTTGATAAGGTAAAATTATCTTATTATGAAATATTTTAAACACAAAGCAATAACCTTATTAATAATAGGTGTTATTCAATTAATTTTTATACAGATACTTTGTCAATCAACAAATGGTACGAATGGGAATCAATACTTCTCCAATAGATATCTAGGATGGGATAATACCAACGGCATCAACCCGTTGCTTTTCAAAACCAACAACCTCACTCGGATACGTTTGAATGGTAACCAGACGGCAAACATCAGCTTTATCAACCAAAACACCTCTGGTTATCTGGGTATTTCGCCAAGCGGTTATTTCAACACCAATTCGCCTTGGTCAATGCTTCATCTCGAAGGCCCAAATAACACCATTTTTACAGGTGGACAATGGCGCAGTTGGATGAAAACCGGGTTGTTTATGCGTGAAAACTCGGATGCGATGTATGTTGGGTTAAAACAAGAGGCTGGTACCAACCGCAGTGATGCAATCGTAAGCTGGAGCGATGATGCCGGTTCCGACAGGTTACGCTTCTTATTTACTGGCACTTCCTTGAATGGCAATGGAGACAATC
>CAZDAR010000003.1:0-109179 GCA_964503665.1 uncultured Flavobacteriales bacterium | reverse complement strand
CGAAATATTTTTGTGGTCGTCATTAGCCGTTGAAATGTGTACAAAGTGTGTTTTTCGCGGTTCAAATATTGGTAAATTGCCAAAAATATGTTCGTTAACCACATTTGGCACGATACGCATTGGAATGTCAATACCCAGTTTTTGCAAGGAATTTCCCAAATCTTTACTGACAGGTAGAATCATACTTGCTTTTTTCATGCAACGCAGAGCATATTGCAACGCAAAATACGGCAAACGATTATTTCCCATGTGATAAGCCGTTGAATTTTCAGTTGCAACAAACGGTAAATTAAGCTTCTTTTTTAAGTAAACGGCAAATTGTCCAAGTGGAAAAACTTGGTTGAGATGCACCATTTTGGGCATTCCATGTTGGTCTAAAACAGCTTTGAAAGCCATGTTAAATGCTTTTTTTGTTCTATACGCTTGGATGAGTTGTTTTACTCCTGGAATGGGAAACGTTACCTTTGGATAATAGACAACAAAACTGTTTACCTTATTTTCTGTTGCTGTCTCCAGTGTATAACACTTCTCTTGATGTGAAAAAATGGCAATAACCGAAACTTGATTCAATAAAGCTACTGCCTCAGCATGTTTCTGTACAAAATTGCCAAGAGTAGGAGCGTTCTTATTGGGGTACCAAGAACATAAAAATAAAATGTGCTTTTGTTTGCTCATTTAAATTCACACCAATGTTTTATCAAATATACCTACTAATTGTTCAATCGTGTATTCGATTTCTTCTTTGGTGGTATAACGTGAAAACGAAAAGCGAACGTTCGGACGATTGTGATTAGTATGAATTCCGTGTAAAACATGAGATCCAGTAGATGCTCCAGCAGAGCATGCACTTCCACCACTTGCGCAAATACCTTTTAAATCCAAGGTGAATAATAACATGCTCGCTTTCGGTGTTTCAGGAAAACTGACATTCAAAACGGTATATAAACTTTTCTCTGGATTAGTTTCTCCAATAAAGTATATATCATCGAATTTCTTTTGTAATTCATCCATCATGAACGATTTCAATCCTTGAACATGCTGAATGTGTCCGTCTAAATCTTCATACGCTAATTCCATTGCTTTTGCTAAGCCTGCAATACCGTATAAATTCTCTGTTCCACCTCTAAATCCACGTTCTTGACCACCACCATGAATCAATGGAACAACGCCAATATTTCGGTTCACATATAGAAAACCAACGCCTTTCGGTCCATGAAATTTATGTGCCGAACAAGTAATAAAATCAACATCTAATTTTTGTAAGTCAAAAGGGTAGTGGCCCATTGTTTGAACTGTATCCGAATGAAATAGCGCATCGTATTTTCGTGTTAATTCACTTACTTTATTTAAGTCTAATAATGTGGAAATCTCATTATTAGCATGCATTAATGAAACTAATACTTTATCGGTAGATTTTGAAAGTAATTCTTCTAAATGTACCAAATCTACATTTCCTTTTTCATCTAATTTCACAAACGAAATCGTTATGTCAGGATGCGTTTCTTTAAAGTATTCTACCGAATGTCCAACTGCGTGGTGTTCAATTTCTGAAGTGATAATATGCTTGACATTCAACTTCTGAATGGCAATATGAAAAGCTGTATTATCCGCTTCCGTTCCTCCTGAAGTGAAAATGATTTCAGAAGGCAAGCAATTTAATTTAGCACTAACGGATCTACGTGCTGTTTCCAAGATGGCTTTGGTTTGCCTACCAAGATAATGTGCTGAAGATGGATTTCCAAATTCATTTCTTAAAATAGGAATCATAACATCTACTACTTCAGGTGCGATAGGCGTCGTAGCGGCATTGTCCAAATATACTCTCATTCGATTGATTGTTGTAAAGTGATGGTCTCAAGTATTGTAACATCAAAAATCCCCTCTCGGTCGATTGACTCCAATTGAACATCTACAACTTTGTTAATCAGTTCGGGGTTATAAGGTGATTTTACTTTTATATAGTTTTCAGTGAACCCATGCATAAAACCTTGGTCTTCTTCTTCTTCAAAAAGAACGTTTCGTACAGCACCGATATTTTGTTCGTAGAATTGACGCTTTTTCTTATCAGATAATATATGTAGTCGTTTGCTTCGCTCTCGTCTTTTTTCCATTGGCACTTTCTCTCCTAATTTCGGAGCGCTTGTATTCGCTCTCTCAGAGTAGGTAAATACATGAAGATAGGAGATATCGAGATCACGAATAAATTCATAAGAATCTTCAAACTCTTCATCCGTTTCACCAGGAAAACCAACGATAACATCGACGCCAATACAGCAATCGGGATTTAGAGACTTAATTTGAGCAACACGATCGGCAAACAATTCTCTATCATAACGACGGCGCATTTTCTCTAGGATTCGGTTATTTCCAACTTGTAATGGAATGTGAAAATGCGGTGCGAAGTGATTGGAATGTGTTAGACAAAATTCAATAATATCATTTTTTAGTAAATTAGGCTCAATAGAAGATATACGGAAACGATTAATTCCTTCTACTTTATCTAATTCCTTAATTAATTTAAAGAAGTTCTCTTCGTCACCTTGACCAAAATCACCAATATTCACGCCAACAAGCACCACTTCTTTAGCACCTCCTTTTGCTACTTCTTTAACTTCAGCAACAGTCGCCTCAATACTTGCGTTTCGGCTTTTTCCACGTGCCAAAGGAATGGTACAAAACGTACAGAAATAATCGCATCCATCTTGAATTTTCAAAAAAGTACGCGTTCTGTCTTTCGAAGAATAGGAAGGAATAAAATCCTTCACATTTTTTATACTGTTATTTTCTACACGTGTTTCACCTGACTTATCGGTATCTTCGACGTATTGAACAATGTCAAATTTTTCATTTGCACCTAATACCAGATCCACTCCGTGAATACGAGCTATATCTTCTGGTTTTAATTGGGCATAACATCCTATTAAAGCAATAAATGCATTCGGATTAACTCTCAACGCTTTATTTACTAGTTGTTTACATTTTTTATCTGCAAACTCTGTAACAGAACAAGTGTTAATAACAAAAACATCCGGTTGATCTTCGAAACTTACGCGACCGTAACCGGCATCTTCAAATAGACGTGCAATCGTTGATGTCTCTGCAAAATTCAACTTACAGCCTAAGGTGTGAAACGCTACTTTTTTATACTGATTCATAATTAGTACAAAGATAATAGCTAAAAATGGTATTTTCTAAAAAACGGTACACAAATTGTTTACTACAGTTGAGATCTTAAAAACAGCGATATGAAAAAAATAAGTTTGACCGCAATGGCTTTTGGAATTTTCTTAAGTTTTGCACCTATATTAAATGCACAATCAACTGATAGTAAACCTAAAAAAGATATCACGATGATTGTGACAGATTTAACGCCTGATCAAAAGATAAAATTAGACGAAATCAACAAAGATTACAAGACAAAAATAGTGACTGTAAAATCAGATAAGTCTATTCAGGAAGAGATGAAAATCAATAATATCAAAGCGTTAAGAAAACAAAAACGAGAAGATATTAGTAAGGTGTTGACGGATAAGCAGAAAATGGAGATTAAGGCTTATTATCAGCAACTTAAAACAATGCATCCAACTAAAAAAGAAGGAAATAAGTCACCAGAAGAAAGAGTAAAAAGTAGACTCGAAAAAATGACGGTAGAATTAGCATTAACGGAGGAACAAAAACCAAAAGTAGAAGCTATTTTGACTACCTTTTCAACAAAACGAGCTGAAATCATGCATAATACGCAACTTTCAGAAGAACAAAAGAAAAGTGAGCTTCAGGTGGTAAGAAAAGAGCAAAAACAAGCAATTGCTAAAGTTTTAACTCCCGAACAAAAAGAAATACTGAAGCAAAAACAAAGTCAACGCAAGGCACATAAAAAAGAAACGCTAAAGAAATAAATTAGCGGTTTTTTAGAGATCAAAAGCGCAGAAATGCGCTTTTGATATTTCTGATAGTTTAATATTGATTTTATACTCCAATTGGTTATTTATAATTACTACTATATCAATCGCTTATTTGTTGATAAATACGAATATTGAAAAAATCTCAAAAAGTACATAAAATAACGCCCTAAATTCAGTCGTTATGGATATAATGAGTAATTTTATAATATGATTTTATTATTGATCTATCTACTTTTATGTCTGGTTTTATACCTTTTTCAAGAACGATTCATCTTCTTCCCAGAAAAGTTATCCTCCAATTATATATTCTCTTTTAAAAACGATTTTTCAGAGCATTATATAAAAATGAATGATGCGATTCATCTAAATCTCATTCATTTTGTCTCCAAAGAGGGAAGTAAAGGTGTCATTTTGTATTTACATGGAAATTCTAAGTCACTTAAATATTGGGGAGATTACGCAGATTTCTTCCTTTCTTTAGGATATGACTTTGTGACGTATGATTATCGTGGTTTTGGAAAGTCGGAAGGGAAAATAACGTCTCAAAAACAGCTTTTCAATGATGCAGACAAGATATACGAATGGGTGTTAAAACAGTATTCAAATGAAGATATAATTGTAGATGGTTACTCATTTGGTTCGGGAGTAGCTGCTTATTTAGCCGATAAATACCAACCTAAAATATTGATATTAGAAGCTCCCTACTACAAGCTTTCCCACATCATGCGGAAGCGTTATTCTATTTTTCCTTCTTCACTTTTAAAATATAAATTTCCTACCGATGAGTTTATTAAGCAATGTCAAATGCCTGTTTATATCTTTCACGGCGATAAAGACGAGCAAATTAGCATCAAAAACTCTTTTCGTTTGAGTCGATTGATAAAAATTAAAGATCGCTTAATTGTGCTTAAAAATCAAAAACACAATGATTTAATGACCCATCCGCATTATCAGCAAGAAATGAAAGAAATTTTGGAGAATTAATGCTGTTGTTGTTTATTGAAGGATATGCCCTTAAAAAGTGCCACTAATTTGTCTTCTTCATTTTTAATCGAAACTTCGTAGATTCCAGTCGTTTTTCCTCGATTGATTTCTTTTGCCGTTAATGTTAACACTTGACCTTCAAAAGCAGGACGTACATACGAAATAGAGCATTCTAAAGCGACATTTGCCCAACCATGTGAATTGCACGCAAAAGCAAAGGCGGAATCGGCTGCACTAAAAAGAATTCCACCATGAATCGAATGAAATCCATTCAACATTTCTTTCTTTACCTTGAATTTTAGTTGACAATGTCCTTGAGATACGTAGACAAATTCTAATCCCAACCATTGTGAAAAGTAATCTTTCTCCATCATTAAAGAAAAGATTTCTTGCGGTGTTTTAACGTATTCTGTTGACATGATTCAATTTTAATACGACAAAAGTAATAGAAAAGGAGAGAAGGGTATAAAAAAAAGGCTATTCATATTGGATAGCCTTTTGAAATTAGATGAATCGATTAATTCTTATTTTCCTTAGCGTTTTCAGATAAAAGCGTTCCTGAGATAATTTGTTCTTGGAAGTCTTTCAATGCTCCAGGTGTATGAGGAATTAAAATCGCTGAATTCTTAGAGTTTGTTCCAATACTGTTTAGCGTATCAAAATATTGCGTCATTAAAACGAACTGCATTACTTCGTTTGGAGTGACATCTTTTAATGAACGTTGGAAATCTTCTACAGATTCTTTAAAACCACGAATAATTTCAAGACGTTGTTTTGCAATACCTTCTCCAGATAAACGTTTTGCTTCTGCTTCTGCTTCTGCTTCTTTGATGATGGTAATCTTTTTCGCGTCTGCTTCTTGAATCGTAGCTTCACGATCACGTTTAGCTGCATTAATACGGTTCATCGATTCTTTTACTTTAGAATCAGGGTCAATGTCTGTGATTAATGTTTTTATAATCGCATAACCATAGTTATCCATAACTTCTGCAATACTCTCATTAACTGAAATAGCGATTTCATCTTTCTTAGAGAATAAATCATCCAAGTCCAAACGAGGAACTGCTGCCCTTACTTCATCAAAAATATACGATGAAATTTGTGCTGTTGGATTATTCAACGAGTAAAAAGCTTCTTTTACTTTTTCTTTTACAACCATATACTGCACCGATACTTTTGTATTTACAAAGACATTGTCCAATGTTTTTGTTTCTACTAAAATGTCTAATTGCTGTAATCTTAGATTCTGCTTTGATGCCTTTTTATCAATTAAAGGAATCTTAAAATTAATTCCTGGTCCCGCAACCTTGTGGAACTTTCCTAAACGTTCGATAATTACTGCCGATTGTTCTTTGACGATAAAAACAAAGCTGAAAACAACTAGTAATATCAATACTATTATACCTAAACTTCCTACATCCATAATTTACTTTTTAAAATTAAAACTTTGCTAAGATACATTAAAAAAATATTGTCAAATAGTTGTTTTTGTTAATTATTTATTTAATTTTGACAGTTACAGGTTAGATATTATTGATTATTTAACCATTTTAACAGTGGAGTCCAGAAACCACACCAAAAACAGGGCGGAACCGAAAAGCCAACGAGTAGGACTAATTTAAAATTATATTACTTATGAATGATGCAGATGTTGCTTTAGCTGCTGGTGCCGCAGCTGGAATTGGAATAGTAATCCTTTATTTTGGCTTAATTATCTTTATGCTTGTTTCTATGTGGAGGATTTTCACAAAGGCAGGGAAACCAGGGTGGGCGTGTATTGTGCCTATATACAACCTTGTTATTCTTTTAGAAATTGTCGGAAAACCAACTTGGTGGATTATTTTATTATTAATTCCTATTGTAAATTTTGTGGTATTAATCATTATTGCTCACAATCTATCATTGGCATTTGGTAAAGATGGTGGCTTTACAGCAGGATTAATTCTTTTACCCGTTATCTTTTACCCTATTCTAGCATTTGGTAGTGCTCAATATGTAGGAAATGTAACTTCTACTGACGGAGCGGCACAAGGAGTATGAAAAAATAGTATTGAATCAAAAAAAATAGGCTGTCTTCAGATAGCCTATTTTTTGTCTTATGTTTTTAAAACATATATAAATAAGCATCTCCTCTTAGCTATATATATAACAAAGTATTGATTTTTAACGTAATATTTCATATATTTGGAATTATCACTTCAAAAGTTTGTTTTCAACAAGAAGAACTTTTATTGTCTTTAATAAACTCCTCTTGGTGCTTATATAAATAAATTATTAACGAATTAATTTTCAAATACATGGACTATTCAAAAGCAAAGTCAGTAAAGGAGCTTTCTATTAATGGTAAGCGATATCAATACTGTTCTTTAAATGACTTAAAAGAAGTAGATGTCGAAAAGCTACCGTTTAGTATACGAATTCTATTAGAAAACGTCTTGCGAAACTACAATGGCTTTAGCATTACAGATGAGCATATTCAAAACATTTCAACGTGGACACCAGATATCGGTGAGAAAGAAATACCGTATAGTCCAGCACGCATATTAATGCAGGATTTTACAGGTGTACCAGCGGTAGTCGATATTGCTTCTCTACGCTCAGAATACGTTCGCCATGGAGGCGATGGTAAAAAGATCAGTCCTGCCATTCCAGTTGATTTAATTATTGACCACTCTGTACAAGTAGATTATTTCGGAACGGATTACTCGCTAGGCAAGAACGTCGAAATGGAATATGAAAGAAATACAGAAAGATACGAGCTTTTAAAATGGGCACAAAAAGGACTAAATGGATTAACGGTCGTTCCTCCGGGAATGGGGATTTGTCACCAAGTAAACTTAGAATACCTTGCTAAAGGTGTTCAAGAAAGAAGTAGCTTTATTTTCCCTGACACCTTAGTAGGAACAGATTCACACACGCCAATGGTGAATGGAATTGGTGTTGTTGGTTGGGGAGTAGGAGGTATTGAAGCTGAGGCTGCGATGCTCGGACAACCTATTTTTATCCCATGTCCACAAGTTGTAGGATTGAAACTAACTGGAGAAATACCGAATCAATGTACCGCCACTGATATTGTACTTTCCATTACTCGATTACTACGTGATACGGGTGTTGTCGGTAAGTTTGTTGAAGTATATGGCGATGGTTTGGATCATTTGTCGGTTACGGATCGTGCAACAATATCGAATATGTCACCTGAATTTGGCTGTACTGTCACATACTTTCCAATAGATAATCGTACATTAGAGTATATGCGTTCCACCAATCGTTCGGAAGAACAAATTAACTTGGTGAAAGAATATACACAAGCGAACTTATTGTGGCGAACAGGAAAGGAAAATATTGAATATACACAAGTGGTAGAATTGGATTTATCTACATTAGAACCAACAGTTTCTGGACCTAAACGACCACAAGATAAGATTTTCGTGAAAGATTTAGGAACAAAATTTATTGATCTTTTAAGTGATGAATTTAACCGTGAATACGAGCCGAAAGACCAACGAAGTGAATTTGCTATGCTTCATGAAGGTGGTTCGGGTACTGAATTTACTATGGGGAAAATTCCATCAAATCCTCATAATTACTGTGATACATCGCCTGAAGGAGATTGTGATGTCATTCCAGATAATAAACAACGAACTGTTCGTATCAAACAAAAGAATAAAGAGTTTGTCATTAGCGATGGAAGTGTAGTCATTGCTGCTATAACTAGCTGTACCAACACTTCCAATCCAGCTGTAATGGTAGGAGCAGGGCTCTTGGCTAGAAATGCCGTTAAAAGAGGTTTGCGCACCAAATCATGGGTAAAAACTTCTTTGGCTCCTGGTTCTAAAGTCGTTACTAAATATTTACAACGTTCGGGATTAGATGCCGATTTGGAAGCATTACGTTTTCATACGGTAGGTTACGGTTGTACTTCGTGTATTGGTAACTCAGGACCATTACCACCAGCCATTGCTGAAGCAATAGATAAAGGTGAAATGGTGGTAGCTTCTGTACTTTCTGGAAATAGAAACTTTGAGGCACGTGTTCATCCACAGGTTAAAATGAATTTCTTAATGTCTCCCATGTTAGTTGTGGCGTATGCCTTAGTTGGTCGTGTGGACATCGATTTGATGAATAAGCCAATCGACTTAGACCCTAATATGGAACCCGTTTATTTAAAAGATATTTGGCCTTCTCGTGATGAAATTCGTGAAGCCATTAACGATTGTATGAAGCAGGATGATTTCAAAGATGTTTACGATGTTATTTTTGATGGTGAGGAAGATTGGCAAGATCTGAAAGTGAATCTTAGTGAAGATTACGAATGGAAAACAGATTCGACTTATATTAAGGAGGCGCCTTTCTTTGAAAGCATAAAAGCAGAACTAGATCCAGTTGAAGACATAAAAGATGCTAGAGTACTTCTTTTCCTAGAGGATTCTGTAACCACGGATCATATTTCTCCAGCGGGACAATTTAATGAAGAGTCTGCAGCTGGAAAATACTTACTAACACATGGAATTCCGAAAGAAGACTTCAATTCATTCGGTTCTCGTCGTGGTAATCACGAAGTAATGATGAGAGGAACGTTTGCTAACGTACGGATTAACAATAAGATTATCGATAAAAGAGGTGGATACAGTAAGTATTTTCCTACCAATGAAGTAGATACTGTTTTTGACGTAGCAATGAAATATCAAAAAGACAATACACCGTTGATAATTATTACAGGAAAAGAATATGGTTCTGGTTCATCCCGAGATTGGGCTGCCAAGGGAACCTTCCTTTTAGGTGTAAAAGCAGTTATTGCAGAAAGCTATGAACGTATTCATCGAAGTAATTTGGTGCAAATGGGAGTTGCTCCTTTAGAATTTGTTAATGGTGAAAACCCTATGTCTCTAGGATTGGATGGTTCAGAAGTTATCTCAATTACTGGATTAGCGAACGATTTAACACCGCATAAAATAGTAGATGTAACTGCTGTTCACCTAGAAACCAAGAAAGAAACTAAGTTTCAGGTTCAAGCACGTTTAGATTCTGAAATCGAAATTGAATATTATAAGAATAAAGGAATTCTACAATATGTGCTTAGAGAACGATTAAAAGAAATGTAATTAATATTTTTGAAAAATGAAAAAGTCAATTTTTGTATTAGGATTCATAATCGCATCTACGCTAGCACTTACTTCTTGTAAAAAAGATTATAATTGCAAATGCACCATCTACTTTGAAAATGGTGGGAATTTAGAATCTTCTAACGTTGTTAAAGGAAAACAAATAGCAGATGCAAGTAGTGCTTGTAATGAGATTGGAAAGGATGATGCTGAAGTACAGACCGAAAAAGTGAATAGCTACGAGTGTGGACTATATGATTAATAACATTAATTAAAATAAGTCAAAAGGCTCTTAATCAGTATTGAGAGCCTTTTTTATTCTTGGAAATATAATAGGAGGGAAGTACTTTTTTTAGATTCGAATGATCACATTGTCAATAGAAGAAAAGAGCCTATTCCGATAAATAGCCAAAGTAGAATGCCGTAGATAAAGCTTTTTAAGCCTGCATTACTCACTTCAGATAAGGAAATATTTGCGCCAATCAAGAAAATAGCGACCACCATTCCTTTTTTACCCAACCAATTCAGTTGATCAAAAACGGGTTGTCCACTTGGAAGTAGGTAAGCAATGATAATACTGAGAATAAATAAACCTATGAACCATGGAATTTTAATTTTGTTACCTGATTTGTTTTTTTGAAGTAAAGCAATACTAATCGTTAAAGGAATAATCCACAGCGCACGAATGAGTTTAATAGTGGTAGCTACCTCTAACGCCTTTGGTCCGTAAGTCGCACCAGCACCCACAACAGAACTGGTATCATGAATAGCAATCGCAGCCCAATTTCCAAACATTTCCTGACTCATGTTAAAATAATGCCCAATCATTGGGAAAATGATAAGTGCAACAGCATTCAACACAAAAACAACCATCAACGAGAACGATATTTGATAACTCTTTGGATTCAGCACAGAAGCAACAGCAGCAATCGCACTACCACCACAAATAGCCGTTCCTGCTGAAATGAGTGTTCCCATTTTCGATTCTATCTTCATTAATTTTGCCAATAGAAAACCTAAACCCATTACTAAAACAACAGAAATCGCTGTATGTATAAAACCTGTTTTGGAAGCACTGATAACCTGAGTCATATTCATGCCAAATCCCATTAACACAATGGATGCTTGCAAAGCAAAAGAGGTATGTTTCGTTATGTTTACATTCTTTATTCTAAATGCAGATAATGCTAATCCAATTATGAGCGCAATTGCTGGTGAAATAAAAGGTAGAAAACAGAGTACAATAACGACTCCGTAAATGATGTTTGTTTGTGTTTGACTCAGACTTAATTTCATGCTTTCACCTATTTAAGTGTAGCACAAAATTAGCGGTTTAGAATAACCAAAACAAATGCTAAATACTTATATTCAATAATTAAAAGTTATACTTATAGAGAAATTCGGTGAATAATTTAGATGATAAGGTTTCTTGACCTTGTCTAAGTGCAATTCTAAACTTACGATTAAAAGAAATTCCCTTTAAAGGAAGCTCTATTACTTGTTTTAATTGTAATTCTTTTTCAATTGATTGCCTCGATAAAAGCGCGATACCATCAAAACTCGTCAAGAAGTTCTTAATTGACTCGGTACTTCCTAAATGTACTAACACATTTAGATTATCAACTTTAATATTATTCTTAAGTAATTGTTTTTGAATTACTTCAAGCGTTCCAGATCCTTTTTCACGTAGAACAATCGGAATTTGTTGCAAATCGAGTAGAGAAATGCTATTTAACTTACCATAAATACTCAGGCTTCCTGTTACAGCAACAATCTCATCATCAAATAAATCACGGTAAGTGATATTTGAATGAGATGAATCATTCTCCACTAATGCAACTTCAATCTCTGTATTGACTAATTTTTGCTCCATTTCAAGTGAATTGCCGTTGTATACATACAATTCAATTTCTGGATAACGCTTATGAAAATCTGCAATTACTTTTGGCAATAAATACTGTGATATCGTTGAACTAGCACCAACTCTTAATGTTCCTTTGAACGCATTGTTTAATCGTCCTAATTCAAAATATAACTCTTCATATTGATACAACACTTTTTTTAAATAACTATAAGTAATTTCACCGGCTTTTGTCAGATATATTTTATTTCCTTTCCGTTCAAAAAGCGTACTATTCAATTTACTCTCTAATTCTTTGATGTGCTTCGTTACTGCAGGTTGACTGATAAACAACTCATTGGCAGCTTTAGAAAAACTCAAATTCTCTGCCACAGCTAAAAAAACAGTATCTCTATAATCCATGGAGGTGATTCTTTTTATCAAAAATACTGAAATTGAATGAAACTAATTCAACTATAGCTTATGAGTTTAATACGATATAATCGTTTTGTCCTATAATTTATATTATGTTAAATAGAATGTTTAGATAAATAAATAGCGGAGTTCAAATGATTCCGCTATTTATATTTATTTCTTAGCTCCTTCTTTTAACTTATTGTCATCTGTAATTTGAATCGTCAATTCTGTAGACTCTTTATTAACATCCATTATTATCTTATTACCGTCGTGAAGATTCTCTTTAATGATTTCTTCCGCCAATGGATCTTCGATATATTTCTGAATCGATCTTTTTAAAGGTCTTGCACCAAAACGTTCATCGTATCCTTTGTCAACAATGAAATCTTTTGCTTTCTTCGTTAATTTGATATCGTAGCCGAGACCGTGTAATCTTCCGTATAATTTCTCTAATTCAATATCGATAATTTTATGGATACTATCACGACTTAGAGATTTGAAAATAATCATATCATCAATACGATTTAAGAATTCTGGTGAAAAAGCCTTTCTCAAAGCGTTTTGAATCACAGACTTCGCATTTTCATCCCGTTGCTCTTCTTTCGATTTTGTTCCAAATCCTACACCAGAACCAAAATCAGCTAATTGTCTAGCACCGATATTTGAAGTCATGATAAGAATTGTGTTTTTGAAGTCCACTTTTCTACCCAAACCATCTGTTAATTGTCCATCGTCTAATACTTGTAGTAAGAGATTAAAGACATCTGGATGCGCTTTTTCAATCTCATCTAGAAGAATGATTGAATATGGTTTTCTTCTTACTTTCTCTGTCAATTGTCCACCTTCCTCATATCCAACGTATCCTGGAGGCGCTCCGACTAAACGAGAGATAGAGAATTTCTCCATATATTCAGACATATCAATTCTAATCAATGAATCTTCTGAATCAAAAAGATATTTCGCTAATACTTTCGCTAATTGTGTCTTACCAACTCCTGTAGGTCCTAGGAAAACAAACGAACCAATCGGTTTATTAGGATCTTTCAGTCCTGCCCTATTTCGTTGAATGGCTTTCACTACTTTTTCAACTGCTTCATCTTGACCAACAACCTTTCCTCGAAGTTCATCCGCCATTTTTACTAAGCGTTTGCTTTCTTTCTGTGCAATCTTGGTAACAGGAACACCTGTCATCATGGAAACCACTTCAGCAACACTGTCTTCGGTTACCGTAATTCGTTGGTTTTTACTCTCTTCTTCCCACTTATTCTTCTCTGTTTCGAGTTTTTCTTCTAATTGACGTTGAACATCACGAAGTTTAGCGGCTTCTTCATATTGCTGCTTCTTAATTACTTCATTCTTTTTATCAATTGCCTCTTCTAGTTCTTTTTCTAATTCGATAATTATTTTCGGCACTTTAATATTAGAAATATGAACACGTGAACCTACTTCGTCTAAGGCATCGATCGCTTTATCGGGTAAATGTCTATCGGTGATATAACGCTCGGTTAATTTAACACACGCTTCAATCGCCTCTGGTGTATAATTCACCATGTGATGTGTTTCGTACTTATCTTTAATGTTATTTAAAATTTGTATTGTTTCCTCTACACTTGTAGGTTCTACCAATACTTTTTGAAAACGACGTTCTAAAGCACCATCTTTTTCTATATACTGCCTATATTCATCCAAAGTCGTTGCACCAATTGCTTGCATTTCACCACGCGCTAATGCAGGCTTAAACATATTGGAGGCATCTAATGAGCCGCTAGCTCCACCTGCTCCTACAATCGTATGAATTTCGTCAATGAAAAGAATTATATCTGGATTTTTCTCAATTTCCTGCATAACAGCTTTCATTCGCTCCTCAAACTGACCACGATATTTTGTTCCAGCAACTAAAGAAGCTAAATCAAGTGAAATGATTCGTTTGTCAAAAAGAATACGCGATACTTTACGTTGAACAATTCGCAAGGCTAATCCTTCAGCAATTGCACTTTTACCAACTCCAGGTTCACCTATTAATATAGGATTATTCTTCTTTCTACGAGATAAAATCTGACACACACGCTCTATTTCCTTCTCACGACCAACAATAGGATCCAATTTTCCACTTTCAGCCATTCGTGTTAAGTCGCGACCGAAATTATCTAATATTGGTGTTTTTGACTTTGGATCAACTGGTTTCTTAGCTGCCCCGAAAGCATCACCTTCATCATCAGACGAAGAAGGAAACTCTGCTTTCGGCAGGATTAAATTCTCATCAGATTTCTCGGTAGAGTCATCCATATTCTTAGCGACATAATCGTACATAATTCCATATTTATTTAATATCTTACAAGCAAAGCAATCATCTGTCTTTAGAATAGATAACAACAGGTGTTCTGTTCCAATTTGGAAACTGCGGTAAACCTTCGCTTCCAAATACATGAATTTCAATACTCGTTCAGCTTGTTTCACTAAAGGAATGTTATTTTTTGTATTTATATTAGGTGATGTATTCTTAGATAATTCTAATTCAAGGTCTCTACGAATTAATTTAAAATCAGCTCCTAATCCTTTTAGGATATTTATAGCTTTCCCCTCACCTTCTCTAATCATTCCAAGTAAAAGGTGTTCGACACTTATGAAATCATTGCCTAAACGGAGCGCTTCTTCCCTACTAAAACTCATGACATCTTTAACTCGTTGTGAAAATTTTGCTTCCATTTCTTTATTTTTTTACCGTTTTAAAACTTAACGATAACAATGATAACAAATATAAGTCCAATTAAAAATAGTTTCTTTTAATTAAAATACATTTATTCACAGATTTTTGTTCATAAATCGTACTATCATCTATTGTTCAATAGGGTTATATACCAAAATATTAATTATCTTTGGAAACTTATTTATAAATAACATATAGCACAAACCTGACATTATGACAGAAGGAGGTAGAATTATAAGAATCAATATCGAAGATGAAATGAAATCTTCGTACATTGATTATTCAATGTCCGTTATCGTCTCTCGTGCATTACCAGATGTAAGAGATGGATTTAAGCCAGTTCACAGACGTGTTCTTTTCGGAATGGAAGAATTGGGAGTGAACTCAAACAAGTCACACAAGAAATCAGCAAGAATTGTTGGTGAAGTTTTGGGTAAATATCACCCACATGGAGACTCTTCCGTTTACGATACAATGGTTCGAATGGCGCAACCATGGTCTTTAAGATACCCACTAGTAGACGGCCAAGGTAACTTTGGTTCTGTCGATGGTGATAGCCCAGCAGCAATGCGTTACACAGAAGCTCGTTTAATGAAGATATCAGAAGATATCATGGATGATTTAGGGAAAGAAACAGTCGATTTCAAACCTAATTTTGACGAGAGTTTACAAGAACCTACGGTAATGCCTTCTAAAATTCCTAATCTATTAATAAATGGAGCATCTGGAATTGCAGTAGGTATGGCTACCAATATGGCGCCACATAATCTATCAGAAGTGGTAGATGGTTGTATTGCTTATGTTGACAACAATGATATTACAGTAGAAGAATTAATCGAATATGTTAAAGCTCCCGATTTTCCAACAGCTGGTATTATTTATGGATATGAAGGTGTTCGTGAAGCATTAATGACTGGTCGTGGACGTGTGGTTATGCGCGCGAAAGCGGAAATTGAAGAAAATCAAGGTAGAGAGCAAATAATCGTTACCGAAATTCCTTTTCAAGTGAACAAATCAGAGCTTATTAAAAGAGCTGCTGAATTGGTGAATGATAAGAAAATTGAGGGTATTTCTGATATTCGTGACGAATCAGACAGAACGGGTATGCGTATCGTCTTTGAATTAAAACGAGATGCAATATCAAATGTTGTTTTAAATAAACTATATAAGTACACTGCTCTACAAACTTCATTCTCTGTAAATAACATCGCACTAGTGGATGGAAGACCACAGATGTTGAACTTAAGAGACTTGATTAAGTATTTTATTGAGTTTCGTCATGAAGTAATCATTAGAAGAACACAATTCGATTTAAGAAAAGCAGAAGAAAGAGCACACATACTAGAAGGTTTAGTGATTGCCTCTGATAATATCGATGAAGTAATCAAAATTATCCGTGCAGCGAAATCTCCAGATGTAGCAAGAGAGAATTTAATGACGCGTTTTTCATTATCTGATATTCAATCTCGTGCAATTGTTGAAATGCGATTGAGACAATTAACTGGTCTTGAACAAGATAAGCTAAGAACTGAATACGCTGAGATTATGGCATTGATAGCTGACTTGAAAGAAATTCTTGCAAACGAATCTCGTCGAATGGATATCATCAAAGAAGAGTTATTGTATGTGAAAGAAAAATACGGTGACGAAAGACGTTCTGTTATTGAGTATAGCGCAAACGAAATGCGTATGGAAGACTTAATTCCTGACGAAGAAGTAATAATTACAATTTCTCATGCTGGTTATATTAAGCGTACAAGTTCTGCCGAATACAAAGTACAAAATCGTGGTGGAATGGGTTCAAAAGGTTCTACAACACGTGATAAAGACTTCTTAGAGCATCTATTTGTGGCAACTAATCACAACTACTTGTTGATATTCACAGAAAAAGGAAAATGTTTCTGGATGCGTATCTTCGAGATTCCAGAAGGAAGTAAAACAGCTAAAGGTAGAGCTATTCAAAACTTGTTGAGTATTTCACAAGATGATTCAATTAAAGCATATGTAAAAGTTCAAGATTTAACGGACAAAGAATATGTGGAGAATAACTTCATCATTATGTGTACGAAACAAGGTATCATTAAAAAGACATCTTTAGAAGCTTACTCTAGACCTAGAACAAATGGTATCAATGCGATTACAATTCGTGAAGAAGATGAATTGTTAGAGGCATTATTAACAACAGGTTCTGATGAAATTGTTATTGCAACGAAAGCAGGTCGTGCTATTCGATTTAACGAAACACAAGTTAGACCAATGGGAAGAAACGCTTCAGGTGTGAAAGGTGTTAATTTAGACAATAAGGAGAATGAAGTAGTTGGAATGATTGTAATTAATGATCCAAATACAGAAACAGTACTTGTCGTTTCTGAGAAAGGTTATGGAAAACGTTCTTTCTTAAATGACCCTGAAGATGGTGAACCCGTTTACCGTATCACGAAGCGTGGAGGAAAAGGTGTTAAAACAATTTCCATCACGGATAAAACAGGTCCTCTTTTAGGAATTAAGAGTGTAACCGACGATCATGACTTGATGATTATCACAAGAAATGGAATCACCATTCGTATGCACATGGATACTATTCGTGTAATGGGACGTGCTGCACAGGGTGTTCGACTAATCAATTTAAAAAACAATCAAGGTATTGCTGCAATTGCTAGAATCCCTCGTTCAGAAGAGGAAGATGATGAACTTATTGATGGTGAAGTTGATTTAGATGGTGATGTAGACAATGGCACAACAATTGAAGACGATAATAACGAATAAATTTTAAAGCAATAAAATGATGACAAAAATAAATTTTTTACTGGCTTCTACCCTATTTGTTTCAGGAGGTTTATTTGCTCAAAAAGTAAATGAAACAGGGGCTGCATTAGAATATGGTACATTTGAAATGTGCTTTATGCAAGCAGCGCAAGCAAAGGACACAAAAGGAATGGAAGATTGCCGAGATAGTTATATAAAAGCAAAAGAGTATATCGATAAAGCGGCTGCAAATCCAAGTACAGAGAACAGTGCTAAAACGTTATTTTACAAAGGGAAAATATACATCGGATCAATGTTAGCTTACGCTACAGATACAGTTTATCTGAAGGAACACTTGGAGGACAACTTGGAAATCGGATTAGCTTCTTTAAAAAGAGCTCATCAAGATAAGAAATTCGCAAAAGATGTAGAGGATTACGTGAATACTTATATTTTCCAATTTAATATGGGTGCTTCTCAAATGTATAACGAAAAGCACTATTTAGAAGCAGGTTCGTATTATGAATTAGCGTATAAATTTAATGATGTTGTTGGTAAAGTTGATAGTACTTCACTATACAATGCAGGAATTTCATACCAAGCAGCTGAGAAATATGAAGAGGCCGCAGATAGGTTTAAAAAACTAGCTGAAATTGGTTACAAACCTGGAGAATCTTATGCGAATGCAATTACTAATTTAACGAATGCTGAGAAGTTAGATGAAGTTAAAATATTAATTGATGAAGCAATCAAGAAATATCCAAACGATAAAGATGTGCTAATTTCAGGTGTTAATTACTATTTTAATATTAATGACATGGAAAGTGCTCAAACACTTTTAGATAAAGCAGTAGCGCAAGATCCTAATAACTATAGATTATTGTATAATATTGGTACAATCAATTTAAATCAAAATAATTTTGACAAAGCAGAAGCAGCTTTAAAGAAAGCTGTTGAAATTAAGCCAGACTACTACGACGCACACTATCAGTTAGGTGCTGTATATATTAACAAGTATGCATTTTTGTCTAAGCAGATGGATGATTTAAATACAAATAGTCCTGAATATAAAAAATTGGATGTTGAATCTAAAGAAGCGATAAACAATGCAATTGTACCATTAGAGAAGTATCTATCGGAAAGTCCTAATGATAAACAAACACTATTAAATATGGTGAAAGTTTATAGAGCAATAGGAAATAACGAAAAAGCAATCGAGTACAAAAAACGTGCTGACGCTATCGAATAAATTAAAGTATATTTAAAGACAAAGAGGCTGTTCAATTATGAGCAGCCTCTTTTGTTTAGTGTTGATTATATAAGAATCTATTTTTCATACAATAGTTGATTGATTTCATTAATTTTATTCAGCGCATAAGTATTATTCATTTGAAGTAATAAAACTATCTCATATTTTTTAATCGCCTCCTCTAACCTATTGGAAGCGAATAACTCATCTCCTTCTTTAATCAAAGTATCAATCTTTAGATTTATCTCTTTAATTCTAGCTAATCGAGCATCGATTTCTTGAATTTTATGTTTAGGAGCTTGTTCATCCTTGAAAATTTCGCTAGCTTGAATAAATTTCATTTTTGCTCCTTCATACTTTTCATGTGAAAGCAAAGTATTTCCTTCTGCCATATACATTTTATACATAATGCTATCGCTCGGAGCTTTAAATTCTTGTGCTTTTACCTCAAAAATTGAGATAAAAATAAGGGATAGAAAAAATAATCGAGCGCTCATAAAATGAAGTTTTAAACAGTTTTTAGGTTGCAAAGAATATTAATCGATTTACATTCGATCTGGAACCTGAATTCCTAATAACTCCAACCCTAAACGAATCACTTTCCCTACGTTTTCACAAAGAATCAAACGAGACACTTTCAACTCTTCATCTTCTTCTTTTAGCAGATTGGTAGTTTGATAATAGCTATTAAAAGTCTGAGTCAAATCAAAACAGTAATTGACAATCAATGAAGGAGAATATGAATTTGCCGCTTCGTCAATTACATTTCTGAAACGAATCAATGCTTTCACTAAGATAATATCTTCGTCTTGTAGTTTTGTAATCTTGTCTAATACTACCCCATTCTCTTTCGCTTTACGCAATAAGGACTGAATTCGTGCATAACCGTATTGTACAAAAGGAGCGGTATTTCCGTTTAACTCAATAGATTCCAATGGGTCAAACATCATTCGTTTCTTAGGATCTATTTTCAATAAGTAATATTTCAATCCGCCAATACCTAAAGTATGGTTTAACGTAGTTATTTGTTCTTTTGAAAGACCTTCTAAATGTCCCCGTTCAGCAGTCATCTTCTCTGCTTCCACCAACATATCACTCATCAAGTTATCGGCATCTACAACGGTTCCTTCTCGCGATTTCATTCTTCCACTTGGTAAGTCGACCATTCCATAAGATAAATGATGACACTTTTCTGCCCATTCATAACCTAACTTACTCAAAACTAGGAACAATACCTTAAAATGATAATCTTGCTCGTTAGCGACTGTGTACACAATTCCATCCAAGGCTGGATAATCTTTAAAACGCTCAATTGCCGTTCCGATATCTTGTGTCATGTAAACAGAAGTTCCGTCAGAACGCAATAATAATTTCTCATCTAATCCATCTGCTGTTAAGTCACACCAAATAGAACCATCTTCTTTACGGAAAAAGATACCTTTTGTCAATCCTTCCATCACGACATCACGTCCCAAAATGTAGGTATTGGATTCATAATAAAGTGTGTCAAAAGTAACGTTCATCATGTCATAAGTAACATCAAAACCTTTGTACACCCAACCATTCATCGTTTCCCATAGTTGGTAAACTTCAGGATTTTTTGCTTCCCATTTTACCAACATTTCTTTCGCTTGTTGTAAAATAGGTGTTTGATTTTTGGCTAAATCTTTAATTTTCGCATCAATCTCTTTATCTACTTTCTCCTCGCCTGTTTTAGCTGCTGACAATTTTTTAAATTCTGCAATTGTTGCATCTGGAAAACCTGATGTATCACCCGCTTCCCATTTTACAATGATTGCTTTTGCTTGCTGGTTAAAATGAACGTCGAATTCAACATAGTATTTCCCAACTAATTTATCGCCTTTCAGTCCCGTATTTTCAGGTGTTTCCTTCTCTCCTTTTTCGTTTATCGGTGAAAAAAGCTCCCACGCCAACATACTTTTACAAATATGAATTCCTCGGTCGTTAATAACTTGAGTTTTAATCACTTGATTACCGTTTGCTTTGAGAATTTTAGCAACAGAATCACCTAAAAAAATGTTTCTTAAATGACCTAAGTGCAACGGCTTATTGGTATTTGGTGAAGAAAATTCGACCATTTTTAATGACTTGGAATTTTCTTTCTCATAACCGTATTTTTCAGTCGTATGAATCTCATTTAAAGTATCTACCCAAAAACTATCGTCAATAACAATGTTTAAGAATCCTTGAATTACATTAAAGCCTTTCACTGCTTTAATATTCTCCGTTAGATAAACTCCTAGTTTTTCAGCTACTTCATCTGGGCGTAACTTCATTATTTTCGCAAAAGGAAAAGTCACCAACGTGAAATCACCTTCAAACTCTTTTCTGGTTTGTTGAAATTGTATTGACTTGTTATCAATTTGAATTCCAAATAGTTCAATACTATTATCTAATAGGATACTTTTAACTAGTTCTTCCATTAATTATAGTTCACTTAGTGTTTTAATACTTTCTTCGATTACATCTAAAGCAATTTCTGCCATCTTATTGACTTTGTCATCCAAACATGGATTGACTTCAACTACTTCAAAACAACCTACTTTCTTAGATTGAAGAAGGTGCAAAATTAACATTTTTGCTTCTTCTGGAGACAATCCTTTTTCAACAGGAGTTCCTGTTCCGTATGAGCTTAATTGTGGATCCATGGAATCGACATCAAACGTCAAATAAATCCAGTCACAATCTATTAATTGTTTTAAGGCTTCTTCAGCAATTGCTTGTGGTGTTGATTTTCTAACTTCGTCAACTGTAAAATTCTTAATGCGTAATTTATCCAGCAAGTAATCTTCTTGTTCTTCCGTATCTCTTACACCAATGTAAATCAAGTCTTGAGGTTCAATCTTTGGAGTGATTCCTCCAAATTCTTTCAATTTATCCCAAGCTTTAATTATATCCACTGGTAAATCATTCACTTGACACGCTTCATTATTCAAACCTAAAGGTATAGACAACGGCATTCCGTGCATATTTCCAGATGGCGTTGTATAAGGTGAGTGAATATCAGCATGGGCATCAATCCAAATAACACCCAATCTTTTCTCTGGCGCTGCAATTTTCAAAGCACTGACAGTCGCTGCTGCCGAACCATGATCGCCTGCCAATACAATAGGCATTTCGTTAGCATTTAAAACAGAAGTTACTTCCGAGACGATGTCTTTGAATAGAACAGTGTAAGAATCAATATTTTTGGCTTTTGTTAATTCTGGAGCTTTATCTAAAACCTCATTTTGATTAGGGATTGTACGAACCTTAATTTGACTAAACATACTACTTCTCTTCGTTCGAGCGGCTGTCATAATAGCGTAAGGACCTAGCGAAGCGCCTCTTGTTCCAGCAGTAATCTCTGAAGGATTTATGATAAATTGTAATTTCTTACTCATAAAGAATTTGTATTTTTAAACTTCAAATTTAGTTAATGAATAAGATAAAACACAATAAAAATCAATTTAACAACTCAAATAACTGATTATGAAGGGTATATTTATTATATTAATCTTGTTTTTCTGCCCTTTTTTGTTTGGTCAGAAGTACAAATCGTTCGAAGGAAGCATTTTTTATGATGTTTATTTTCAAAAAGCAACGGATAGCATTCCATATAAAGTGAATTATTTAACGATTCGCGTTAAAGATAGTATTGTTCGAGTGGATACTAATTCAGATAGTTTTGGTGGTCAAACGACTATTCGAAATTTAAATCAAAAGAAATCATACGTTTTATTGAAAAGTGACGATAATTTTTATGCAATTAAGCAATACGATAATGACAGTGTGACGATTCATTTTACTACTAAAAAAATGGGGGGAAAAAGAAAATTAGATGGTTATGTCGTGAAACGAATGAAACGTATTTATCCAGAAGGAGAAGTTGATACCTTATATTATTTTCCTAAAATAAATCCTAAGTATCTTAATCTATCAACTTCATTAATTGGTTTACCTGCGGAATATAAAGTAGCTGTAAATGAAGAATCTAATCTAATATATAGAGCAGTAAAAGTAGAAGAAAAAGAATTGAATTCTGAGTTGTTTAAAATTCCAACTATCTTTAAAATTATTTCGATGGATGACTTTATTTTACTTCAACAACCTCCTTCAGAATAGTACCTCTATTTATTGATGAACATTGTTTGACACATTTAAATTCGTGTCTTTAACAATTCATTGTTGATGTTTCTTTCAAGGCATTTTTATTAAAAAGCTTCTTTTGAGTAAATTTACTTGTTTATCTAGTATTGAATTGTAACTATTTTCAATATTGCCTGGATAAAATGAATTTAAGCTTACGTAATAAAAGGTAATACAATGGCAGTAGAAGACGATAAAACGACCAAAACGGACAAGAAGAAGAAAAGTATGACAACCGCGGATAATGATCGGTTGAATGCCAAAAATCCGTTGACTCGTTTTTTAGCACGTTACGAATTTAAGCGTTCAAGAGCAATTATTGGGGGCGTTTTATTGATTTTAAGTGTGTTCTTTTTTCTCTCTGTATTTTCATATCTGTTTACCTGGCAAGTCGATCAAAATAAAGTGATTAACAAAGGATTTTGGAGCTTTATTTTGGAGACAGACACGGAAGAAATGCAGAATTGGTTAGGTAAATTTGGTGCTTGGTTCTCTCATTTATTGGTTTATCGTTGGGTAGGAGTCACTTCATTTGCAATCCCATTTTTACTATTACTTTTTGGCGTTTACAATACCTTCGGATATAAATACAACCGATTTCCATTAAAGAAAACTACTTTTATTAGTATTTTCTTTATGTTCTGGGGGTCACTTTTCTTAGGTTTATTCGCTTCACACATTAATTACCTAGGTGGAACGTTTGGTTTTTACGTCAATAGTTGGTTTAACTTAACACTTGGTAAAATTGGAAATATTTTCATCCAATTGTTAATTCTTTATATCGCAAGTGTTACATTCTTTAATTTCAATTTTAAAGATATGATGGCTTCTTTTCAAAGGAATAGTTTGGAGGATGAAGATGAATCCGAAAACGCAACTACTTCTAATCAAAGTAACGCTGACGATTTTCATATTATCAATCCTATTAAGGAAAATGAAATAAAAAAGGAAAATCCTGTTGCCCCTATCTACTTTGATGAAGAGGAAGAAGAGGAAGAGGATCAGGATGATGAAGGCGTTGAATTCACTGTTAAGAATAGTTCACCAATAAGCAATGAAAAAGTTATAAAATCATCAGTAGAAGATGAATATGGTAATGATGATTTTGAAATTGAAATGAATGAAAATTCAGATGAAGTTTTATCCGACGATGAAGCAGATAAGTTACGCCAAAGTTATGGCGAATTTGACCCAACGCTTGACTTATCTGGCTACATGTTGCCTTCTCTTGATTTATTAAAAGATTATGGTAGTAACTCTCATAATATTGATAAAAATGAGCTTGAAGAGCATAAGAATAAAATTGTAGAGACACTCCAGAATTATAAAATAGAAATTTCAAAAATAAAAGCTACCGTTGGACCAACTGTAACATTGTATGAAATCGTGCCTGCACCAGGTGTACGTATTTCTAAAATTAAGAACCTAGAAGATGATATTGCTCTAAGCTTGGCAGCACTTGGAATTCGTATCATTGCTCCTATCCCAGGAAAAGGAACGATTGGTATTGAAGTTCCAAATCGCAACAGAGAAATGGTTTCTATGCGTTCATTGATTGCTTCAGAGAAATTCCAGAATTCAGATTATGAATTACCAATTGTTATAGGAAAAACGGTCACGAATGAAACCTATACATTCGATTTGACGAAGATGCCTCACTTATTAGTTGCTGGAGCAACAGGTCAAGGTAAATCAGTTGGATTAAATGCAATATTAATTTCCATCTTATACAAAAAACATCCTTCTCAAGTGAAATTTGTTTTGGTCGACCCTAAGAAAGTTGAATTAACATTATATAATAAGATAGAACGTCACTTCTTAGCGAAATTACCAGATGCTGAAGATGCCATTATCACCGATACATCAAAAGTGGTTAACACCTTGAACTCGCTTTGTATTGAGATGGATACACGTTATGAATTATTGAAAGAAGCACAAGTAAGAACGATTAAAGAATATAACTCTAAATTCGTTAAACGTCGATTAAATCCTGAAAAAGGACACCGTTATTTACCTTATATTGTCGTTTTAATTGATGAGTTTGCCGACTTAATCATGACGGCAGGACGAGAGATTGAAAATCCGATTGCTCGAATTGCGCAATTAGCTCGAGCGGTTGGTATTCACTTAATTGTAGCCACTCAAAGACCTTCTGTAAATGTCATTACAGGTATGATTAAAGCCAACTTTCCTGCTAGAATTGCTTTCCGTGTTCAGTCAAAAATTGACTCTCGAACAATATTAGATGCTAATGGTGCTGATCAGCTAATTGGTATGGGAGATATGCTAATCTCGACTGGAAACGACGTAATTCGTTTACAGTGTGGATTTGTAGATACACCTGAAGTAGAAGCAATTTGTGAATTTATCGGTTCTCAAAGAGCCTACCCAGAAGCACTGTTATTACCTGAATATGTGGGAGAAGGTAGTACTAGCGATACAGATGATTTTGACGCCTACGACATAGATCCTTTATTTGCTGACGGTGCTCGAATTATTGTTTTGAGTCAGCAAGGTTCTGCTAGTTTATTACAACGTAAATTGAAATTAGGCTATAACAGAGCAGGAAGAATTGTCGATCAGTTAGAAGCGTATGGAATTATTGGTCCTCATCAAGGAAGTAAAGCGAGGGAAGTATTGTACACAGATATTGACCAACTGAATGAATATCTTGCTTCAAAAGGAATTGTAGGATAATGTTAACGCCCCTAAATCTTCCTGTTGCACCACTGAAACTCTCTAGGTCGAAAGATACCATTTACGTGGTTTGCTTGCTGCGAAAGAAGAAACTAAAACTCACACCTGAAGAATGGGTACGTCAACATATTATTCATTTTTTATTGGCCTATCGCAATTATCCCGAAAGTCTTTTAAAAATTGAGCATGGAATACACGTTCATCAACTCTTTAGAAGATGTGATTTAGTAGCCTACGACAGAAATGCACAACCTCGAATTATTATCGAATGTAAGGCACCTGACATTCCTATTTCACAATTAACATTTGAACAAGCAGCACATTACAATCAGGAATTAAAGACTGATTACCTGTTTTTAAGCAATGGCTTAGAACATATTGTATTACAGATAGATAGTAATAGTAATTCGATTGTTAAACTGGATGATATCCCTAATTTTGAAAATTTATAAGTGATGATACTCTTCCTTCTTTACCAAGTGCTCTACTCCTATTCGTTAATATGAGAATTATTTCATATATTAGTAATTGTCTAAAGCATAAAAATGGATTTACTCAAATCGTTCATTACTCCTCAAAAAATAGGAAGTTTTCTATTAAAGAGAATGATAATACCAAATGTTGGTCATCGTTATATTTATACTACTAATCACCGCTACATTAGACCATTTTCAGTTAATAAGGATAAAATTTCACAGGATGAATTTAATGACTTAATTGAGCTCTACAATCAAGAAGTACTCTATGAAATTGAAGGAGATTCAACTTATGCTGATGGAAAAATAGCTGAGTTTGCCTTTCTCTACGAACAATTAAGTGCTGCATTTGGAATGCACATAGAATGCAATACATTACAGCTGTACAATGGTGAAAGTCAAGCAATTGTTTACTTTAGAAAATCAACTTTTATAGCGACTGTCTACAATGAGAATAGTGATAAAATTCAACTTGTTTGTATCGCTCCTGAATTTGATTTTCAAATTGATTATATTCTTTCATATATTAATCAATTGGATTTAAGAGAAGTCTCCAAAGATTATGTTGAAAAATTAAAGCTAACAGTGCAAAAAGACTGTTCCAAAACCGTTACTTTGTACTGCTTGAATCCCTTTATTTCAAACGATATCATACAAGAGAAGTTTAATGCTCATGGATGGGAAATAGACTTGAGAAATTAAGATTATATGGAATCATTATTAACGTACTAAAAAAATAAGCATCGATTTTATTTTTCTTAAATAACTTTCTGTACATTTATAAAATAGTTTCATAAAATATGGCAACAGACCCTGAATTACTTAAGACCTTATTTAAAGGTAGTGCCTTAATGCCTCAAGAAGAGTGCTTGGAAATTAAACGCAAAAAAGGATCGCTATACATTGGTATTCCTAAGGAAACATCCTATCAAGAAAAGCGTGTTGCTTTAGTTCCTGAAGCTGTTTCACTGCTTGTCTCTAATGGACATCGAGTGAAAATTGAAACGAAAGCAGGTGAATTATCTAATTTTTCAGACAACGAGTACTCTGAAGCAGGAGCAGAAATATCCTATAGTACAGAAGAAATTTTTCAATGTGATATCATTCTTAAGATATCTCCTCCTACTGAAAGCGAAGTTGAATTGATGAAAGGAAATCAAACATTAATTTCTTCTATTCAACTAAATGAAGAATCGGAGTTGATTTTACGAAAGTTCATGCAGAAAAAAATTACAGCGGTCGCATGGGACTACATACAAGATGACGAAGGAATTTTCCCTATAGTTCGAACAATGGGCGAAATTGCAGGTACTACTTCTATATTAATTGCAGCAGAACTACTTTCCTCTTACAATAAAGGAAAAGGAATTATGCTGGGCAGCGTTGCAGGTGTACAACCAACAGAAGTTGTGATTATTGGAGCTGGAACTGTTGCTGAATTTGCAACAAAAGCGGCAATAGGATTAGGGGCATCGGTTAAGGTTTTCGACGGTTCTCTTTCCCGATTAAGAAGATTGCAGAATAGCCTCGGAACGCGTGTTTTTACATCTGTTTTACAACCAAAAGTACTTGCCAAAGCGATTAGACGAGCAGATGTTGTTATTGGAGCTATCAGAGCGTCATTAGGAAGAACACCTTGTGTCGTTTCTGAAATAATGATTAAAGAAATGAAACCGGGATCAGTTGTCGTAGATGTTAGCATTGACCAAGGCGGTTGTTTTGAAACATCAAAAATTACTAACCACAGTCAACCAACTTTTGTTAAACATGGTGTCATACATTATGGCGTTCCTAATATAGCTTCACGCGTTTCTCGTACTGCTTCCTTTGCATTATCCAACATCTTCTCTCCTATTCTACTGGAAATTGGTGACTCTGGAGGCTGTCAAGAGTATATAAAATTCAACCATGGATTTAGAAGTGGTGTATATATGTACAAAGGAACCTTAACCAGTGAAGTTTTAGGTGAAATATTTAATTTGAAATACAAAGACATTGAATTACTAATTCTAGGTATGTAATTATGATAGAAATACAAGGATTATCCAAACAATTCCAATTAACTAAACAACAGCGTCGCGAATTATCGACGGAAGAAAAGCAAACTACTGTTGTTGATGACGTGTCGTTTATTTGTCAACCAGGAAGAATCTTCTCTTTACTAGGTGCAAACGGAGCTGGTAAAACAACTATTTTACGAATGATTGCTTCGATCTATAAGCCCACAGGAGGTTCTATAAAAGTAAATGGGATCGATGTGATTCAATCGCCACAAAAGGCGCGTAAAATAATGGGATTCTTGACTGGCTCAACAGGAATGTACGCACGGTTAACCGTAAATGAATTAGTAAAATACTTTGCCGACTTATACGGTATGGATAAAGATACATTCGAAGAGCGTAAAAAATACCTTTTTGACTTATTTGATATTCATGAGTTTGCCAATAAACGCATTGGAAAGCTCAGTACAGGTATGAAACAACGTGTATCTATTTGTAGAACAATGATTCACAATCCTGATGTCGTTATTTTTGACGAACCGACAAGTGGTTTAGATGTTATTTCAGCGGAAAGTATTATTCAGCTTATACGAGATTGTAAAGCGCAAGGAAAAACAGTTATTTTTTCGAGTCATATTATGAGTGAAGTTGAATTATTATGTGATGATTTAGCTATTCTGAATAAAGGAAAGTTAATTTTTAACGACACATTTGAAAATTTCAAAGCTCAAATGACAAAGCCTAATATCACAGAAGAATTTATTGCTCAAGTTCAAAACGCCAATTTATGATTTTTACCATTTTCAAAAAAGAACTGAAAGAAACACTTCGGGATCGTAAAACAATTATGTCTATGATTGTTATACCGATGCTACTCTTCCCTATTATCTTCTCCTTCATGTTTAAAATTCAGCATACAATAGAAGACTCATTAAACAAAAAAGTGATGCATATTGGCGTCATTGGAGGGCATGAAATTGAACCTTATTTGTTACGTCTTGAGAATTTACCAAAAGAATTTGGAAAACTTAAAGTAATTCGATTTTCAGATTCCTCACATTTAAAAAAACAAATTGAAGCGGATAGTATTCAATTTGGAATGTTATTTCCTGCGGAGTTTGCTGCTGCTGAAGAATCTATGAAAACACTCACTATCCCAGTCTATTATAAAATGTCTGAAATTGGTATTTCGGATAAGGCAAAAATGATTAACGATGCTATTTTTAAAATGGCTCAGGCCGAACGTTTTCAAAAAGCAAAAATAGATGAACAAGCTTTGACACCTTATATTTACGACTATGTCAATATAGCAAGTGACCAAGAGACAATGGGAAATTTAGTAGGAGGCTTCCTTCCTTATATATTCATCGTCTTCGGATTTATTGGATGTATGTATCCATGTATTGATTTGTTTACAGGAGAAAAAGAACGTGGTACATTTGAAACCTTATTAACCACACCTGTCACAAGATGGCAAATATTGCTAGGTAAAATGGGAGTTGTCATTTTATCTGGATTTATGGCTGCATGCTTTACCCTTTTCGGTATATTTTTATCCTTGAAGGTATTTAACATAGTAGAAGATCCACATATAATTGATGCTATTTACGGTATGTTTACACCGCAATCGATTATTTTATTATTATTTCTTCTTTTTCCGTTAGTCGTTTTATTTGCTGGAGTAATGATTCCTATATCGATTAATGCAAAATCATTCAAAGAAGCACAAAGTATCATTACTCCTTTGAATATTGTTTTTATAATGATTGCTGTTATTGGAATGATTCCGGGGATTTCCCTCAACTTGATGACAGCGAGTATTCCTGTTGTAAATGTAGTATTAGGAATGAAAGCTATTCTTGCGGGATATATCGATTGGATACTATTGATAATTTCTTTTTTCATCATGATACTGCTTGCAGGTGTTTCTGTTGCCATATCATATCGAAAATTTGATGATGAACGAAATATTTTAAACTAAGAAGAGTTTTTAAATAATTATCTGATGCGTTCAAAATCGGTCTATTTTATTTGTTAATAAATCAATTTTCACACTTATCAACAAATTATAGATGAATATTTTTTATGAACACTTGTTAATAAATTCTATTTGTTATATCTTTGCACTCCCAATTTTGGGTAAATGTCTTATTTAAATTAATAATTATTGTGGATACACTAAGTTACAAAACAAAATCCGCTAATACCTCAACGTCTGGAAAGAAGTGGGTATTAGTTGATGCTGAAGGCCAAACAGTAGGTCGTTTAGCAAGTGAAGTGGCTAGTATAATTCGTGGAAAAAGAAAGCCAAATTATACGCCACATGCAGATTGCGGTGATAATGTTATCATTGTTAATGCTGCTAAAGCTGTTTTCACAGGGAACAAATTATCGGACAAGCAATACGTTCGTTATACGGGATACCCTGGAGGTCAAAAATCTTTAAGTGCTCAAGAAGTTTTAGAGAAAAAACCAGAAAGAGTTTTAGAAAAAGCAATCAAAGGTATGTTGCCTAAAAACACATTAGGTAGACAATTATTTAGAAACCTAAAAGTTTATGCAGGATCAGAGCACAAGCAAGAAGCTCAAAAGCCTGAAGTTATTACTTTAAACACTAAAAATTAATTATGGAAGTGATCAATTCATTAGGAAGAAGAAAGACTTCAGTTGCTAGAGTTTACTTGAAAAAAGGTTCAGGTAATATTTTGGTAAACAAGAAGGATTTTAAAGAATTTTTCCCAATTGCTTTATTGCAAAACAAACTTAATCGTCCATTCGAATTAACAGAGACTGTTAATGAATATGATGTTATGGTTAACGTGAAAGGTGGTGGTATAAATGGACAAGCTGAAGCTATTCGTTTAGGTATTGCTAGAGCATTAGTAGATATTAATGCTGAATACAAGCCATTATTAAAAGCAGAAGGTTTAATGACACGTGACCCAAGAATGGTGGAGCGTAAGAAACCAGGACAACCAGGTGCTCGTAAGAAATTCCAATTCTCTAAACGTTAAGAGATTAGAAATTATTTTTATCGGTTGTTTAGTATCCAAGCCTCAAGTACTGTCAGTCTATGACTGATCCCTTGACGAGCTGATTACTAAAGGAACGTAAACAATTTAAAAAAGAAAAAATGTTAAAAATAGGATTTCAAGATTTATTAGATGCAGGTGCTCATTTTGGACACCAAAAAAGAAAATGGAACCCAGCAATGGCTCCTTATATTTTTGCTGAAAGCAAAGGTATTCATATAATAGACTTAAATAAGACAATAGCTCATTTAGAGCTTGCTTGTGCTGCAATGAATCAGATTGCAAAATCTGGTAAAAAAGTACTTTTTGTTGCAACAAAAAAACAAGCTAAAGAAATAGTATCAGAGCGTGTTAAAACTGTAAACATGCCGTACGTTACTGAAAGATGGGCAGGTGGAATGTTAACTAACTTCCAAACTACTCGTAAATCAATCCGTAAGATGACTACTATTGATAAAATGAGAACAGATGGTACTTGGGAGACTTTGTCTAAGAGAGAGCGTTTGTTCAAAACACGTCAACGTGAGAAGTTAGAAAAGGATTTCGGTTCTATCGCAGATATGACTCGTCAACCAGCAGCTATCTTTATTGTTGATATATTGAAAGAGAATATCGCTTTAAAAGAAGCTAAGAAATTAAATATTCCAATTTTTGCAATAGTGGATACGAATACTAATCCAAAATTAGTAGACTTCCCTATTCCAGCAAATGATGACGCATCTAAATCAATTACAATTATTTTAGATACTGTTATTGAGGCTATCAAAGAAGGATTGGAAGAAAGAAAAAACATGAAAGATAAAGTTTCTGATAAAGAAGATGGAGACGGAACAGAAGAAAAAGCAACTAAAGTAGAAGCTAAAACTTCTAAAGTAGAAGAAAAAACTACAGTAGCAGAAGACAACTCTCCAGAAGAAGATACGAAAGAAGCTTAATTTTTGAATTTTAAAAAACTAGAAAGATTATGGCAATTACAGCTGCTGATGTAAATAAATTACGCACCCAAACTGGTGCTGGAATGATGGATTGCAAAAATGCTTTAGTAGAAGCCGATGGCGACTTTGAAGTTGCAGTCGATATACTAAGAAAAAAAGGACAAAAAGTTGCTGCGAAGCGTGGTGACAATGAGGCTAGAGAAGGTTTAATTGTTGCACAAACGACTAGCGATAATAAGTTAGGTGTTATTTTAACATTGAACTGTGAGACGGACTTTGTTGCACGTAACGATAGCTATGTTAATTTTGTTCAATCTCTTGTAGATATAGCAATTAGCAAATTACCAGCTAATTTAGATGAATTGAATGCTTTACCATACGATGACAGACAAACTGTTGCAGAAAAGATTATTGAACAAGTTGGTGTTGTTGGTGAAAAATTAGATCTTTCTAAATATGCTATTGTAAAAGCTGAAACTGTTATAGCATACAATCATCCCGGAAATCAATTGGCTACTTTAGTTGGTTTAAACAAAAGTGCTAGTGAATCAATTTTAGATGCTGGACATCAAGTAGCGATGCAAATTGCTGCAATGTCTCCTATCGCAATCAACAAAGATGGTATCAGTCAAGAAATGATTGACAGAGAAATCGAAGTTGGAAAAGAATTGGCTATTCAAGAAGGGAAACCTGCTGATATGGCGGAGAAAATTGCCATGGGTAGATTAAACAAATTTTTCAAAGAAAACACATTACTAAGTCAAGATTTCGTAAGAGATAATAAATTATCTGTTGCTGATTTCTTAAATGGTGTTGAAAAAGGCTTAACTGTTACCTCTTTTGAGAGATTTGCAATGAGCTAATTAAATAAAAATAATTTAAAACCGGGTTAAGTAATTAATCCGGTTTTTTTATGCCCTTGTATTTGTTTAATATAAAGCTTTCTAGAAATTACACCATTAAAATCATTATTTTTGCTTTATGGAAAGTAGCTCAAAACGCAAAAAAGTTCTTGTTATTACCTATTATTGGCCACCTTGTGGTGGTATTGGTGTTTTGAGAAATTTAAAATTTGTTAAGTACTTACGCGATTTTGGTTGGGAACCAATTGTTTATACTGTTGAAAACCCTAGTTATCCATATTTAGACTTTCAAAATGAAAAAGAAATTCCTGAAGGAATTACCGTTCTAAAAGGGAAAATATGGGAACCACTCCACTTATTCAAGAAAATTAGTGGTAGGAAAAAATCAGATACTTTGCAAAATATTACGGCTACTACTTCCTCCAAGAAATTATGGATAGACGATTTTGGTATTTGGGTACGTGGAAATTTCTTTGTTCCAGATGCAAGAGCTGGTTGGATAAGACCTTCAACGAAAGTACTTTCAGAATATTTAAAAGACCATCCTGTAGATGCTATTTTGACCGATGGTCCACCTCATACGAATACTGTTATCGGAATGCGAATGGCTCAAAAATTTAACATTCCTTGGTTAGCTGATTTTCAAGATCCTTGGACGCAAGTCGATTATTATAAATTGATGCATATAGGTAAACTTGCCGATAAAAAACATAAGCGTCTAGAACAAGAAGTTTTCAAAACGGCTAATAAAATCACCATTGCAAGTCCTAGTTGGAAACATGATATTGAAAGTATTGGGGCCAAAAATGTGGATGTAATTTACTACGGTTACGATGAAGCAGATTTTAAGAATTTTCAGAAACAAAAAACAAATTATTTTAAAATATTCCATGCTGGACTATTAGGGAACGATCGGAATATTTCTTGCTTTTTTGAAGTTATTAAAGAAATTCTAGAAGAAAAACCCGAATTACATTCCATCATTCGTCTTGATTTTGCTGGTGAAGTAGATTTTTCTAATAAACAGGCGGTGACCAAAAATGGATTAGATGCGATTACCACATTTCATGGAATGATTCCTCGGAAAGAAGTAATTTCTCACTATGAAACCAGTAGTGTTTTACTTTTACCCATCAATCAAGCGGAAAATGCACAAGGTCGTATTCCAGGAAAACTGTTTGAATGTATGCGCACCTACTCGCCAATCCTTATTTTTGGCCCATCAAATGGAGATGTTAAACAAATTGTAGAAGCTAAAAAACTAGGAATCTCTGTTGAATATCAAACGGAGAAAGAGATTCAAAAAAACTACTTATTAATGCTAATTGATAAACATCTTCAAGGAATACAACTACTTGATAGTAATGATATTAGTGAGTTTTCTAATTATGAATTGACAAAGAAATTAGCGGGCTATTTGAATGATATTAGTTAATTGTTTGTAATTTTATTTTTTGAATACCAAATCAAACCTTTAAGTAATGAAAACTGTCCTTTTAAACTATACTTAATTATTAATTTTGTAAACGTTTTTACTTTCATGAATTTTCTCGCTATCATTTCATTCTTTTTAGTATGGGCAAGATTAAAGAAACCACTTTTATAAAAATCTATTAAAAATAGTTGTTGTATTGATTTATCGACAGTTGAAGTACTGATAAAATTCATATGATTCTTTCGTTGGCCTTCTGGCGGTAATTGCATATAATTTTCCCCATAAAGGTGCTTTAAGTACATATCAACATTGTGAGGCGCTAAAAACATTCTATTTTCAAATTCAATTGTACTTAAAGGAAAAATCCATGCATAATTAAATGCTTGACGATTCCTTTGGACAAATATATCATTTGTGGCATAATACAACAATAAATCATTTTCACTATCCGGTAAAGTCATGCTATTGTGCATATACTGTTGATATGCACTAAAAAATCGCTCATTTTCCGCTATCAGATTTTTTCCTTTTGGGAGAAAATGGAAATGTTCCTCCAAAATTTGTTCTGGATGTTTCGCATATCCTTTAAAATAGAGAGAAGCAATATTTGCCCAACTATTGTCTATTGCAATAGCAGATTGATTGTTAGGAATATATTTCACACAGATTAGGTCAATTCTTGCTGGAAAAATACCATCTACCAAAACCGAGGTGTCTCCAAAATAATCGTAACAAAAACGAAAACCAGAACCATGAAAAAAAGCAGTGTATGGATTATCTTCTTTAGAAAACTTAACTATTATATCTAATGCTTTTATATAATCTTTTTCAGGAAGACACACATCAATATCATCATCCCAAGGAATCATTCCACCATGACGGATAGCTCCTAATAAGGTCCCGCCATCTAACCAATACGTAATTTCATGCTTTTCACAAAGGTCTACAAAAACATTTAAAACTTCTAAGCATTTCTTTTTAGATAGTTCTAGGGCCTTTGATGAGTCTACTTTAGAAATCCCCATAGAAACGGTCTAATTTATTGGTGACATAATCCATATCGTCAGGTGTATCTACTTCAAAACATTCAATTTCCAAAGCATTTATAGGTAAATATTTCTCTAATTCTTGGTAAACATATTGCCCTTCTTTTGTAATTTTAGCATTGACAAAATAAGAAATCCCAGTCCATTCTAAATCTGATATTTTATCTCTACTAAAACGTTCTACTTGGTTTCTCTCATTCAAGCCTACAAAAACAGCATCCTGTGTATATGATTTTGTAACTCCAATTAAATCTTCTCCTTCTTTAATATTATCTACAAAATACTGAAATTGAGTTTTGCTAATAAGCATATCACCGTCAATATTCATAAATGGCTCCTTTATATCATGAGAACCCAAATACAAACTATAGGCATTAGTAGTTGTTTGATAATTAGGATTCCGTACAAAAACGACGTCTTCACGAATAGAGCGTACATAATTAATGACTTCTTCTTCTTTGAATCCAACCACAATTCGTATATTCGGAACGTCTTTTAAAACTTCTAATAAATAATAAATAATTCGATGTGTCCCTACCTTTACTAAACATTTTGGCATATCTAAACCTAGCCTACTTCCTAATCCGGCTGCACAAATAATGACATTGTTAACTTTCATTGTTGTACTTTTTTAAAGAGTTTAATAGTGTAACTAACGCACTAGAGTTGTAAACTACATAATCTGAAAATTTTATTAATGAAGCAACTGGTTGATGTACGCCTCCATAAGCAATTCCTTTATCTGCTTGTTCAAACATAGAGCAATCATTCATCCCATCGCCAATAGCTACAATAAAATCATATTTCTCACGTAATTCTATTATAGCATCGGACTTTGAAATTATTTTATCAATTCCGATTAGTTTATCTCCTTCAAAATTGGAAATGGATGAATAAAAATTACAGCCATAATTTTCTTCAATAAATTCACGTACCCAAACATCCAAGTTGCCAGTTATAATGTAACAATCCTCTTTATTAGCTTTAACAAACTCACTTAATTCCTTATCGAAGGATACTTTAGCAACAATTTTTTTAACCTCTGATATAGGAACAGATGATAATAATTTCACTCTTAATTTAAATGACTTATCGAAGGAAATTAATCCTTGCATGGTGATATTTGTCAATAAATCTATTTCTTCAAATAATTGTAAATGGCGAGCAATCTGAGGTAAAATTTCCTCAGAAGTCAGTGTCCCATCTAAATCAAAACAAAAAGCTATTCTCATCTTTTATTTTTCACAAACTAATAAAAAATGTCTTGAGTTTTCCCATACGTTCAGTGAATCTGGAAAAATATCAAATTTTTTAATGTTCTTAAATCCTATTTCTTCTAATAATTTTATTTCCGAATCAATTTGTCGAAAATGAGCAAAATAATTCGTTTGTAATTCTTCTGAAAACCCATCTACTAAGATATCTTCTTCTAAACCACAATGAATTCTGATTATAAACAGCCCAGAAGGCTTTATCATATTATAAATATTCTTGTAAATAGCTATAATATCATCTTTATAAAAAGACTGAGCTACTCCAAAAAGCAATACAGCATCAAATTGACGTCTAATTTTAAATCCTATCAAATCAGAATTGATGACAGTTATTTTGGGATCATCAACAATAAATTTAGTAAATGATTCAAATTTCTCAACAGCAATAATTGAAGACACATAATCCACCAACTTGTTTACTATAAGCCCACTACCTGAGCCTAAGTCAAGTATGTCATTTGTCTCCTTTAAATAATCTTTTAAAAATTCAATTTCTAAATCAGATGTATCTGGTCGTTTATTTTTGGTTTCTGCAGGACTTACAATTCTGTTTGCTAGTGCTTTCCAATATTCTGCTTGATTTTTACCTTTTTCAGTCATACTTAATTCTTTTAAATTGTTTTATTTCTTCTATCAGACCAAAATCCAAAACCAATTAAAAGTAATAAAAGCCCACAACCTGCTGCTGCCATCAGATTTGCTGTTTTAAAGAATGGATAGATATACGCCAATTCTATGTTGTGTTTTCCTGCTGGAACCTCCACACCTCTTAGTAAATAATCGGTCTTTACGATTGGGGCTTCTTTTCCGTTGATAAATGCTTTCCAGCCATCTTCGTAGTACATCTCAGAGAAAACGACCAATTGCTTTTCGTTACTTTCAAAATCATATTTCAATTTCTCTGGATGATATGAAGTCATCTTTATACTTCCTAACCCTGAATATGTCTTGGAAGTCAGTTTCTTAGCTTCTGACTCTAACATTACCGCATCGGTAGATGGCTCAAAATTATACATTACTTTTAAATCCATTAACTGTAAGAAAGAGTTCAATGAATCTTGCTCCAATGTTACCTTACGGACAAAATCTGTCTTCTTATTGACGTCCATTACAAATACCGCTTCTGTCACATCATCAAATCCTGCACTAAGGTTTCTTTGAAGTTCTGCTGGAATCCTCACATCAAATGTATCTTTCTGAACTAACAATTGGATTTTTTCATTTCCTGAAACAGTTGCGTTAGACACAAGTTCTCCATTTACTAACATCTTAGCAATAGGTTTAGGTACGATCGTATATGAATTTCCTAATGCTCTTATTTCATCGTCTGGTGTGGCAAACGTTTTTACTTCACGAACTAGCCACGCATTTCCTAAAGCTGTTGGATTCTGACGCACTTGACCATCTTGTTGAATAATATATTTTGTATTCAACATTTCTAGCACTTTAAAATTGATATTACCTGAAAAGTGAAATTCTATTAAGTTCTGATATTTTCTCAATTTCGCTCCATGGTATCCACCAATAGATTTGTGAAAATAAGATGTTCTAGCAGAAGTGAATGGATTTGAGGAAAGATCTAAAACACGATAGTTAGTATTTCTATTCAATGCCCTAAACATCTCGTATTCAATGGCTTTATTCATCACTAAATTGTCATCAAATCCTTCTTTTTCAGCTTCTTCTTTTCCTTTAATAGTAGCTTTATCTAAAATACTATTTAACGCTGATTTCTCAGCTACTTCCATATTCAAAATACTTAAATCCGCAGTAGTCGCTAGTGCAGGATACATCGCACTGCTTTTTTCCTGCCAAAAGACTAATTCTCCGTTGGTTTCATTCTCCTTATTATTGAGATAATTCAAATCAACAGCTATCAAGTCTATTGCAATCAATACACCTAATCCAACTATTACAAATCGTGGGTCAATTTCTGTTACAAATAATAAAGCTAAAACTCCCATTGCTAAAAACGCAAATAATAGCGAACGATTCATGGATGAATTATAAATATCTTTTCGTACTTGTTTTAATGCATTTACATCATACGCTTTTAAGGTACGTTCAATTTGAGTTTCAATTATTTGATTAATTTGAGCTGGATTATTTCTGTCAATACCATTTTGAGCAAGTTGTTCATCACTCATCGACATGATTTGCTTCATTAATCCATCTCTTTGTTGTTGCTGAGATCCTAAAGCAGAAGCAAATTGTTGTTTATCAACCGCTGAGAAATAACCGTCATTTATTCCAACGAATTTTAAGACTAATAAGAAAAGTATAAAACTTGCTCCAGCAATGTAGAACTTCTTGCTTTGTAGTTTTAGTTTTTCACGCTCATTATAAAACTGATTTAAAATCAATACAGCCAAAATTGGGAAAATCATACTTGTGATAGACAAAATAATAGTCACCGCTCTAAACTTATTATACATTGGAATGTAATGTGCAAAGAACTCTGTCAAACCCATGAAATTTTTACCCCAGGAAAGTGCTATTGTTAGTATAGCTACACCAAAATAAGCCCATTTTATCCTTGACTCTAAAAACACCAATGATAAAAACGCCAAAAAGACAACTATAACACCAAAATAAACTGGTCCTGAAGTAAATGGTTGCTCTCCCCAATATGAGTAGTAATTTTGAATAAACTCTTTCGCTTCTGAAGGAATATCCGCATTATCAACGATTTCTGTAAAGGGAGAACTTGCAACTGCTTCAGAAGCTCCGCCTTTTACATATGGTGATATCATAGTGAAGGACTCTCCCACTCCATAACTCCAATTCGTAATGTAATCCAAATCTAAACCATCTTCATTACTTTTGTCAATTTTAGTCCCGTCGGCGTTAATCGTCAAGTCATTTCCACCACGAATAGTTTGTTTTGCATAGTCTTTAGTAACTTTAATATTTCCAATATTAATCATCACCGCAATCAAGGCTGTTCCAATTATTGCAGCTGATGTAATAGCAAATTTCTTTAATTCACCTCTTTTGATGGCTACTACTAAAAAGTAAAGACCTAGTCCTAAAAATAGAAATAGTGAATAATAGGTGATTTGTAAATGATTCGCTGTCAACTGCATCGCTAAAGCAACTCCAAAAACAATGGCACCCCATTTGATTTTGCGCGTATAAGCCATAATAAAACCACCAATGGTTGGCAACATAAAGGCAATAGCATTTGCTTTTGTAATGTGTCCTGCTTGAAGTATGATGATATTGTAGGAGGAGAAAGCAAATGCAACCGCTCCGACGACATTCACCCATTTATTCAATCCAATACACAATCCAAAAACATAGAACCCAAGCATGTAAAAGAACAAGTAGCCAATGGGTGATTTTAATACTTTAAACGCAAAATTTAAACTCGTTTTAAAAAAATTACCTGGATAATCGACGTGTATTTGTGCAGATGGCATTCCGCTAAACATCGCATTTGTCCATAGTGGTGTTTGACCGTCAATATTTTTATAATCAATAATTTCACGCGAAACTTCCGTATATTGTTCCATATCGTGCTGCTTTAAAACGTAGCCTTCCAAAGCGGGTTTAAAATAAGTAGCAGCGATAATAAAAAAGCCAATAATGGCTAAAAGATTGAATCCGTATTTTTTAAATAATCGATTGAAATCCATAAAAATTCTTTTTAGAAAGGTAAATATAATAAGCAATTCAGGAAAATAGCTATTTCATCCTTATTTATTGTCAAGCATCTTCATACTTCGCATCTTCTATGTCTGAATTATCCATCTTCGTCTCTGAAGGGATAATGAAAACCTTTCCTTCATTTTTACGAACAAATTCTTTTCTTTTTTTGAGTGCCATTTCACGTTTCTTTTCTTGTTCTTGTTGGTGCGCGGCTCTTTTGGCACGTAAAAGACGGCCTAGAAAACGAAGTAGAACAAAAGCTCCAATAAAAATTAATATAAGTCTAAATTTCAACATGCTATATGTTCTCCATTATTTTATAATTTCCTTCCCTGTTTTATCTACAAGAATATAATTGTCGTTATCTCTCATTAAACAAAAACAGTCTTCATCCATGACAATCACACTCGTATAATTAGGTGGGACGATCGCTTCTCCTCTACTGTTGATTATCCCATAACGTTGCCATCCTTCTTTATCTGGCGTCATTACACGGTATAAATTGTCCCCAATTGGCACTATATTGCGGTACTTAACAGGTGTTATTTCTTTTCCTGTGGAATCCATCAGTCCATAAATAAGGGTAACTTCTCCGATACGGTTGGCAACAGCTATATAGTCTCCTTCTTTATTAATGTAATCGTATTTATAATCGACCACTAATTCTCCAGTTTTATTAATAAAACCCCATTTCCTATTTTTTTGTACGCCTGCAATTCCGTTAATAAACGAACCTGCATAGTCATACTTGAATGGAATAACCATTTTTTCTTTTCGATTAACAAATCCCGTTTTACCATTTTTACTTACAGCCGCTAAGCCTTCTGAAAATTCATAGATAGAGCCGTATTTACGTGTGACTCTCTTATTGTTTTTATCGATTAGAAAAGCAGTGATTGTTTGTTTTTTGCGATTATAAAGATGAACGGATGCCAAGCCATTTTTAAAATCTGTGGCTATGTCATAGTCAAAAGGAATAACCAGCTTTCCTGATTTATCTATAAAGCCCCTTTTGCCTTCTTCATTTCCAACAACGGTAAAGCCTTCACTAAAAGTAGGATAAATGGAGGAATTATAATACAGCGTTAAAGGAATAATCACTTTACCAGTAGAATCGATAAAACCCAGTTTTTCATTTTTTACTACTGCAGCTAACCCTTCTGAAAATGGGTATATTACATCATAATAAGGTGAAATTAAAACTTCACCATCGGCGTTTAAAAGCCCATAAATAGATTCTATATTTCCTGTGATTGAATCCTCTACATACTCACTAAAAATGGATGTTTTATCCGTATATGGATGTTCTTTTCCATTCTTATCAATTTTAATGAATTTAAGTGTATTTTCCTCTTTTTTTTGAACAATTACTTCTCCACACATAAAGTAATAAGGGACAGTTGATTGAACTCCATATATTAAACTTCCTGTTGAATCTAAATACCCCCATTTATCATTTTGTTTTACTGCCAACATTCCTTCATTAGCGTCGGTAATAACATCATAAATAAAGGGTACTTTTTCATTCAAAGAATAGTCGAGAACGCCAAACTTATCTTTTAGTTTAAGAATAAAAGATTGACCTTTACTTGGGAAACTTACTAAATCGTATGGAATTCCATTCAGTAACTTACCCATTGAATCAACTAATAGATATTTATCTTCTTTTTTTAAATAAGAATAGCCGTTCTTAAAATAAGAAATTTCGTCGTATTCAGCAGAAATAATCAGTTTATTTTCCCGATTGATAACACCCCAAAAATTACCGATTCTAACAGGACATACGCCACTACCAAAATCGCCAATTTCATCGTATATCGCTGGAATAAAGATGCTATCAGATGCTAAAAACCCCCACAAACCATTACTTTTAAAACCAGTTAAACCTTCAACAGTCCAGGTGTTTTTAGTGTCAATTGTCTGTGAAAGTACTATAGTACTAAAAAAAGCAATTAATCCAGCTATATATAGGCGTTTCATTATTTCGACAAATGCATATTCCTTTTTGAATATATTTCCGTGAAAAATGGATCTCTCAAATCTTTGATAAAACGGATTGCTTCACCTGTTGACTTCATTTCAGGTCCTAATTCTTTTTTCACTTCAGGAAATTTAGAATACGAAAATACTGGAATCTTAATCGCATATCCTTCTTTTCGTGGGCTGAAATTGTAATCTTTCACTTTCTTCGCACCTAACATCACTTCGGTTGCATATTTCACATACGGCTCGTCGTATGCTTTCGCAATAAATGGAACGGTTCTAGAAGCTCTTGGATTGGCTTCAATCACATATACTTTATCGTCTTTCACTACATATTGAATGTTAATCAATCCAACTGTTTTTAATGCTAAAGCGACTTTCTTTGTTATCGTTTCAATTTGTGTCATCACTAAATCACCCAAATTGTAAGGAGGTAAAACCGCATATGAATCTCCAGAGTGAATTCCTGCTGGCTCAATATGTTGCATAATTCCAATGATATACACATCTTCACCATCGCAAATAGCATCGGCTTCTGCTTCAATTGCGCCACCGATAAAATGATCTAACAATATATGATTTGCTCCCATTTCACCGATAATATCGACTACGTGGTGCTCTAATTCTTCTTCGTTGATAACGATTTTCATTTTCTGACCACCCAATACATACGATGGACGTACCAATAATGGGAATCCTAAGTCTTTGGATAATTCAATCGCTTGTTCCGCACTTTCAACAACGCCATATTTAGGGAAAAGGATATCATTTTCTTCTAATATCTTTGAAAAACGACCTCTATCTTCCGCTAAGTCCAATGCATCAAAACTTGTTCCGATGATTTTTATTCCGTGTCTTTGAAGTTTTTCAGCCAATTTAAGAGCTGTTTGCCCTCCTAATTGAACGATAACTCCTTCTGGCTTTTCATGTTGAATAATATCAAAAATATGTTCCCAGAAAACAGGCTCGAAATACAACTTATCTGCAGTATCGAAATCTGTTGAAACGGTTTCAGGATTACAGTTAATCATGATGGTTTCATAACCTAATTCTTTTGCCGCTAATACACCGTGAACACATGAATAATCGAACTCAATACCTTGTCCAATACGGTTCGGTCCAGATCCTAAAACCACTACTTTTTTGCGATCAGAAACTACACTTTCGTTTTCGTATTCAAATGTAGAATAGTAATAAGGCGTTTGCGCATCAAACTCTGCAGCACATGTATCTACTAATTTGTACACTCGTTGAATATCAAACTCTTCTCGCTTGGTATGCACTTCTGACTCTAAACATCTTAAAAGATGCGCTACTTGTCTATCAGCATATCCTTTTTGTTTTGCTTCGAATAAAAGTTCTTTCGGAATATTTTCTAAGTGATATTTTTCAATTTCACGTTCTAAATCAATTAATTCCTCAATTTGCTTTAAGAACCAAATATCGATTTTTGTCTTTTCTTGAATTGTTTTGAATGGAATTCCTAACTTGATAGCATCGTAAATATGGAATAAACGATTCCAAGATGGATTCTCTAAAGAATGTAAAATTTCACGTTGATCGGTTAATTCTTTTCCGTCAGCTCCTAAACCATTTCTACCAATTTCCAACGATTGACACGCTTTCTGAAGTGCTTCTTGAAAAGTACGACCAATGGCCATTACCTCTCCCACTGATTTCATCTGTAATCCTAATCGACGATCAGCTCCTTGAAATTTATTAAAGTTCCAACGAGGAATTTTAACAATTACGTAGTCTAATGTCGGTTCGAAAAATGCAGAAGTTGTTTTAGTAATTTGATTCTTTAATTCATCTAAATTATAGCCAATCGCCAACTTGGTAGCAATTTTGGCAATAGGATAACCTGTTGCTTTGGATGCTAACGCAGAGGAGCGAGAAACACGTGGATTAATTTCGATAGCAATAATATCTTCATTATCATCAGGACTCACAGCGAACTGTACGTTACAACCTCCTGAGAAATTACCTATAGAACGCATCATCTTGATGGCCATATCTCGCATTTTCTGGAAAGTCGTATCTGACAAGGTCATTGCTGGAGCAACTGTGATGGAATCTCCTGTATGAATTCCAAGTGGATCAAAATTCTCGATTGTACAAATGATGACCACATTATCATTGGCATCTCTTAAAAGTTCAAATTCGTATTCCTTCCATCCGATTAACGCTTTGTCAATCATTACTTCATGGATAGGAGATAATTCCAACCCTCTTTCTAAATACGTATCAAATTCTTCTGGATCATGAACAATCGCTGCTCCTGCTCCACCTAAAGTAAACGATGAACGAATACATAAAGGGAAACCAAATTCTTGAGCAATTTCTTTTCCTTCCAAAAACGATTTAGCGGTAATTTGTGGTGCCATAGGAATGTCTATTTTTCCCATCAATTCTCTAAACTGCTCACGGTCTTCGGTAACTTCGATTGCATTGACATCTACCCCAATCATTTTGACATTGTGATCTGCCCAAATCCCCATTTCTTCACACTTAATAGCTAAGTTCAGAGCCGTTTGACCTCCCATTGTCGGAAGTACAGCATCAATTTTATGCTTACTTAAGATTTCGAGAATAGATTCGGTTTCCAACGGTAATAGATAAATATTATCTGCCGTCACCTTATCCGTCATAATAGTTGCTGGATTGGAATTGATTAAAGTGACCTCAATACCTTCTTCTCTTAAAGATCTTGATGCTTGAGAACCGGCATAATCAAACTCACACGCTTGCCCGATTACGATTGGTCCACTTCCTATGATAAGGACGGACTTGATAGAATTGTCTTTTGGCATTTACTAATTAATTTTTCAATTTGAACTTAGGAAACCTATAAATTGAACGCAAATATACTTTAAAAATACAGTTATGCAAAGCACTTTTCGTTTGAGTTTTAAAAAGGATATCAACAGTGAATAATCAAATGTTGATATCGATGATGCGAAATTTAGAATGTATTAATTTAATAATATCATGTTTTACAAAATATGCTTCTAATAGATATCACTAGCTAACAAACATTTGATATTAAACAGTTCAACCAGTATAGCTTAACCCACTAATACTTTTTAAAAGACTCGTCGAGATACACTCTATTTAAATCGATTTGCTTTTCTAAAACCGTTTTAAATTCTTCTTTTTTCTCTGGATCAACAACGTCACTTGGAACTTCTAAGACCAATTCTTTAATGTATTCAAAAAAGATATCTTTTTGAAAAACGCTTATTTTTCGTAATCCTGAAAAGTATAACACTTTCACATCTCTATCAACGGTTACTAAAGCTGTTTTGGTGATACCTATTCGAAAAATATTTTGAACAACACCTAGTGCTGCGTATAGAAAATGGTCAATTCCTAATAAAATCAAGACGATAAATACTGGAAAAGCGGATTTTGTAAAAAAAAGTAATAAAAAGGCGATTATTATATGAAAAAAGCCTTCTAAAATTAGGTAAAACAACGTTCTGTTTTTTCGTCCTTTTCCAATTGGTTCATTCCATTGGTAGCGTTTCACTTGACGAATCATCGCTACTCCCATCCAACGTTGTACACTTCTTCTTCCTCCAATGGTTAAAATTAAAGCGGCCACAACGAAAAAATATACTTCTTTATAAGGTAAATAATAGCCGGTTGTTTTTAAAAATGCGATTGGAATATCACGACCAACAATAACCGCTAATATAAAAGTGAAAAATGCTAAAAATAGCAGGACGGAGTTGACAAATTTATTCATTTAACAATCTTAGTTTCGTTTTTAATTGCTCAATTTTATTTTTGGTGCTCTTAATCTTCTGATTGATTTCTACAATTATCGGATTCGTTGCATTGGCATTTGAGAAAAAGCCAAGATTGTTTTCATATTGTGAGGCTGCTTGTGTGAGTGTTTGAATTTGTTGATGGATATCTCTTCGAGTACGATCCATTAATTCCTCTGCGTTTGGAGCTGCTTTAAGAGAGCTTAACTGTGCTTGAAACATCACTTTCTCTTTCTCTTCTCCTTCTAATTTCAATCCTTTATAATGTGCATCTAAAACACTTTTATACTCAATGTAAATTTTATCTTTTTCTTTAAATGGCACCTTACCTATGGCATTAAATTCAGCTGCGAAATTCTTCAAATCCTCAAACACTTGTTTCTTATCAGTATTCGGTTCGTATGCTTTAATCTTTTCAATTAAGGCTTGTTTGACTTTTAAATTTTCATTTGCTTTCGCATCTAATTCTTTAAAGAATTTATTTTTAGTATTAAAATAATGGTCACATCCATCTCTAAATTCTTTCCACAATGCTTGCTCATTTTTTTGACCAGCATGACCGATTTGTTTCCAGCGGTTTTGAAGCTGAATAATCTTTTTAGTCGTTTCTTTCCAGTCAGTACTGTCCTTTAATATTTCAATTTGTTCAATCAGTTCACGTTTCTTACTAACGTTATTTTCAAACTGTTCTTTAATTTCATCATAGAATTTACGCTTGTTATTGAAAAAGATGTCACATTGTTCACGTAACTCTACCCAAAGTGCTTCATTTTGTTTCTTTAGGCCGTATCCTATTGCTTTCCATTCGTCTTGGAACTCAATCAACGTTTTGGTAGCACTTTCCCATTCTTTTGAACTATTGAAACTGCTATTTTCAGCGACATACGCTTTCACTTTTTCTAATAATACCGTCTTTTTATCGATATTTTCCTGAAGTTTAGCTCTACGTTCGTTGTAAAAATCATGAATCTTTTGATAAATTTCTTTTACAATTTCCCAATATGCATCACGGACTTTTTCCCACTCTTCACGAGGAACAGGCCCCGTTTCATCAAACTCATTTTGAAGTGCTTTCAACGTTTCTTCTGCATGCTTAATATTCTCTTCCGTTTTAAGCAATTTTAACTTCTCAATGATCTCTTCTTTAATCTGCTGATTTTTCTTTAAGTCATATTCACGTAACTCTTTGAAAATAGACATATTCGTGAAGAACATATCTCTTAATCGTGCGTATTCTACTTGAATTTCTTGACGTTTCTCCCTTATTACTTCACCTGTTGCAATCCATTTATCATGAATTTCTTTGGAAACATCATACGACGTTTTGATATTGTCTTCGTTTTCTATTAAATCTCTTAATCGATCTAACAAAGAACGTTTAATGGCAAAATTACTTTCCTGCTCTTCTTTTAATGCTTTTAATACTGTGTTTTTTCGCTCTTTGAAAGATTCATAGACTTCGTAGAAAGCAGTTTTCAACTCTCTTAAATCATCACCTTCATATTCGACGTCTTCGCCTCTATCTTTCGCTTCTAGATAAGCCACTTGTTTTTTGCGTTCTTCTTCTATAACGTAATCTTCAAAAAGAGATTTTAGTTCATTTACTTCACGATTCACACTTAACACATCTTCTGTTAGTGTTAAGGCCTTCAATTTTTCTAAGAACTCAGTATTTTCGATCATTTCAGTAGTTTAAGCGTGATGAAAAACCATGTCAAAATTTGCTAATTCGACAAACTGTTGAATACGTTTTTCTAAATCTGTTTGATTTATTTCTTCTAATCGTTGTGTTCCAAATTTCTCCACACAGAAAGAGGCAATTGCTGAACCAGCGATTAGGGCATTTTTCATATTTTCAAAAGAAAGGTCATCTGTCTGGGATAAATAACCCATAAAGCCGCCAGCGAAAGAATCTCCTGCTCCGGTTGGATCAAAAACTTCATCTAAAGGTAAAGCTGGCGCAGAGAAAATTTTATCGTTATGAAATAATAATGCTCCGTGTTCCCCTTTCTTGATAATTAAGAATTTAGGTCCCATTGCACGAATAATTTTAGATGCACCTACCAATGAAGAAACACCTGACAATTGTCTTGCTTCTTCGTCATTGATAATCAACATATCCACTAATTTCAACGTTTCTTTCAAATCGTCTAAAGCAATATCCATCCAAAAATTCATGGTATCCATTGCAATGAACTTAGGTCGTGATGCTAAACGGTGAATAACAGTTGTTTGAACTTGCGGTGTTAAATTCCCTAACATTAAGTATTCAACTCCTTGATAGCTCTCTGGAATAATTGGATCGAAATTCTCTAATACATTTAATTCTGTCACTAAAGTATCGCGAACATTCATATCGTGGTGATACTTTCCAGACCAAAAGAAGGATTTCTCTCCTTTTTTAATTTGTAGTCCGTCGGTATTTACACCTCTTTCCTCCAACTTGTTAATCATCTCATTTGGGAAATCATCCCCAACAACTGCAACAATCTTCTGTTGCTTTTGATACATGGAAGCGGCTAACGAAATATACGTTGCAGCACCTCCAACAATTTTATCTGTTTTTCCAAATGGTGTTTCTATTGCATCAAAAGCAACACTTCCAACTGTTAATAAACTCATTTAAATATTTTTTATGCAAATGTAATTATTTCCGTGGAAATTAACACGCAAAAGGGTTATAACATGTGTTGAATAAAAGAATGACTTCATTTTCTTATAAAACCTTTCACTTTTCATATTTGGCTAAACAGCGTGTTCATATATTTTATAGGAAGACAAATTATCTTTTAACGATTAAAGATAAATACCAAATATCAGATGAGATTTTTGTTTATTTTTGCCTCGTTTAAAATTACAGATTATGCCTAAAATATCGGACAAAGCAAAGTTGATGCCTTCCTCTCCTATTCGGAAATTAGCACCTTATGCAGAAGCAGCAAAAAAGAAAGGAAAATTAGTCTATCATTTGAATATCGGTCAACCAGACATCGAAACGCCAGAAGTAGTGCTGAACGCCATCCGAAATTACGATGACAAAGTGATTCAATATAGTCCTTCAGCAGGATTTGAATCGTATAGAGAAAGATTATCAGCATATTATCAAAAAGAAGGTATTCCTGTAAATACAGAAGATATTTTAATTACCATTGGCGGATCAGAAGCGTTAGTTTTTGGATTCATGACGACGTGTAATCCCGGAGATGAAATCATCATTCCTGAGCCATTTTACGCTAATTACAATGGATTTGCCGCTTATGCAGGAATCACAGTAGTTCCAGTCACTTCTACCATTGAAACAGGATTTGCATTACCTCCAGTGGAAGAATTTGAGAAAAAAATCACTTCTAAAACACGTGCAATCGTTATTTGTAACCCAGGAAATCCTACGGGATATTTATATTCTCAAGAAGAATTAGAAAAACTTCGAGATATCGTATTAAAGCACAATCTATTTTTATTTGCAGACGAAGTATATCGTGAGTTCTGCTACGATGGCAACAAGCCTTATTCGGTGATGAATTTGAAAGGAATCGAAAATAACGTGATTATGATTGATTCTGTTTCTAAGCGCTATTCTATGTGTGGTGCACGAATTGGCGCATTAATCTCCAAAAATCCTGAAATTATTAGTGCTGCTTTGAAATTTGCACAAGCACGTCTTTCTCCACCAACATTAGAGCAAGTAGCTGGTGAAGCAGCAACAGATACACCAAAATCCTATTTCGAAAATGTCATCAGCGAATATGTAACTCGTCGCGATATTTTGGTTAGTGGTTTAAATAAAATTCCTGATGTTTTTTGTCCTACTCCAAAAGGTGCTTTTTATGTTGTTGCCAAGTTCCCAGTGGATGATGCAGAGAAGTTTTGTCAGTGGTTATTAGAAGAGTTTGATTACAAAGGTCAAACGGTCATGATGGCGCCAGCAACTGGGTTTTACGCTACTGAAAACGCAGGAAAAGATGAAGCGCGTTTGGCTTACGTATTAAATCAAGATGCTTTAAAATCAGCGATTATTTGTTTGGAAGAAGCATTGAAAGTCTATCCAGGAAGAAAAGAAATAACAATCGAACAGAAAAATAAGCTAGCTATTGGTTAACTAAATAGAAAGTAGATATATTTTTTAACGGTTGTGCTGCATAAAGTACAACCGTTTCTTTTTTAGGTGTTTTGAAATACGTCGCATAATAAGTTCCTTGGAAAACAGAACGTACAAATTGAACTTCCACTTCATTCTCGATAGTTCCTTCTAAAGCATATTGATTCGGGCGAAATAACACTCTTTTACTATCTCGAACAATGTGGTTGATTTCACCAAAAAAAGCACCTTCAAACTTCGTCTTCGGTTTAAAGTAAAATGTCTCGGGCGTTGCCGTTCGTGTGATTTTACCCTTATTTAAAAAATGAATTGTATCACACATCGCCATGGCTTCTAAACCGTTATGCGTTACTAAAATCATAGAAACGCCTTGCACTTCTCTCAATTTCAAAAGGTAATTGACAATCTTCGGTTTTAAATGAACGTCTAAATGAGCAAAAGGCTCATCTAACAACAATACTTTCGGCTCTTTCGCTAACGAGCGTGCCAACGCTAAACGTTGCTGTTCGCCTCCAGAAATGACAATTGCTTTTAGATTTTCCACCGGTTTTAGTTCGAGAAGATGTAATAGTTCTTCTACTAATTCTTCTCTATCCTTCAATTTCAAATGCTGTGCTTGCACCCGAATATTTTCCCGAACGGAATGATGCATATCCAATGCGAAATCTTGATTCACTATTTGTAAATTCTCATAACCTGGAATAAGCTTTTCACTTGGTCCTATAATTTTCTTATTTTCAAAACGAATGATACCTTCTGAGTAATCGATTAAACCACCGATTAATTTCAACAAGGTTGATTTTCCAGCACCACTAACACCTACGATTCCATGTATCTCTCCCTTTCCGACAACCAATTTAATGTTGGTTAAAATATCTTTATCAATAGAATAAGAAAGATTTTCAATCGATATCATGTAATTTTAAATTTTTAGGAAATTCATTTGAAGCGACAAAAACACCAGGGATTTCATTCCAACAAGGTTCATAATCCCGTACATAAATCTTATAAACAGGATGCTCTTTCGTGCCACTTTCCTCAAAATCTAGCAACATCGATTCGGAAATACCCATGTATCCTTTTTGACCATCTTTCAAGGTCATAACAATCAGAAACATATTCGGAATTTCATAACTAAACGGTGTGTCATCCGCTAAAAAACCTTGAAGTGTATAAACACCTTTCCGCTCAATTTCCACCTTGACCAAATCTTGAGAAACCTCAAATTCATCTTCCCAATCGTGCTTTAGATTGTTCTCGGACTCTTCTCCATTGTGATGTGCCTCTGCATGCTCAGGAGAAAAATCGCTATTTAATTGAAAAAAATGGATGGTTACTTTCATCGTTATTGTTTGTAGGCAAATGTACCTAAAAGAAAACGTAAAATGAAAAATAACTGAATTTGAAAAATAAGATTATGTGTTTATTTTTTATAGAAATCATAACAAAATATCCCTTACTTTTTCTTAACTTAAATTAGAAAGCTGAAAAACAACGTGATTTAACACATTAAAATAACAATCATAATTGATTTACAATAAAATAAAAATATATGAGATGATTAAATTTAACCCAATCATTCACCATCGAAAATCCATTCGAATACATCATTTTGACTATTCTCAAGCAGGATTATATTTCATTACCATCTGCAACCAAGATAAAATTCCCCTATTCGGCAAAATAAATAATAAAGAAATGCACCTAAGCGAAATAGGAGCTGTTGCCCACGATGAATGGCTAAATCTCTCACACATTAGAGACAACATCATTCTCCACGAATTTATCGTGATGCTCGACCATTTTCACGCCATCATCGAAATCAAATTTTCCAAAGGAAACAATCAAGAAGCAATCGACCAATTTAAATCACCCTCCCAGACGATAGGATCTATCATCAGAGGATATAAAATCGCTACAACGAAGCAAATAAAATAAAAATCTGGCAGCGCAATTATTACGATTCAATCATTCGAGACGAACGCGCCTATCGAAATATCACTAATTATATCATCAACAGTCCTTCAAAATGGGCGGAAAAGAAATCCTATCAGAAATTCTCTACCCTAAAATAAACTCTAATTAATTATACTATTTACTAGCCTACATTACAAAAGCAACTTATTTTCATTCAATTCCTTCTTACAAATTGCTGATTTATTAACATCTTTACACTATTAAAATTCATTTACCTTTATCACATGGAAAAAGCACTTGAAAAACCTTTGCTCATCTATAGCGCATCCGCTGGTAGTGGTAAAACGTATGCATTGGTGAAAACCTATCTGGAACTAATTCTTAAAGGCAATACTCAACCACAAGGCTTCGCAAAGATTATCGCAATGACTTTTACCAACAAAGCAGCACTTGAGATGAAAACAAGAATCATCGCTGCTTTGGCTGATTTGGCGAATCCAGCAAGGAATCCTAAAAACGTCGAGAAAGCAAAGAAATACAAGACTGAAATTTCCAAAGAATTTAATCTATCAGAAGAAGAAATTGAGAAAAAAGCACTCATCGCCTTGACTTATATCCTGCATCAATACGAGGATTTTTACGTGATGACAATTGATAAATTCAATTTACGTTTGATTCGCTCTTTCGCAATGGATTTGAATTTAGAAGCAAATTTTAAAGTGGTAATCGACGAAACGGACATCAAACAGCGTGTGGTCGATGATTTCATGAACGAAATTGACCCAGAAGTTTCCTCCTTATTGTCGAAAATCTTTATTCAAATTGCGGATGAACGCATAGAAGACGGAGATGGATGGAATTTTGAACGTGAACTGACAAAGTATCTCTCTATTCTTGATAAAGAAGAAGCAATTGCTCTTTTAAAACAAACAGAAGACTCTAATAATACGCAAGAAACGTTATCAAAATTAAAATTTCAGATTCATTATTTCGAAGCGAAGATAAAAGAAAATGATACTGATTTTATCACCAAATTGACTTCACAATTGGAGAATTCAGAAGCGACTAAAACTCAAATCAATTCACTAAGAAAAATAATCAATAATTTCAATGAAAGTAATGGTAAAACTGCCATTATGCTTACTCCTACTCATATAAGATACATCGAGAATGAAGAAATTCCGGAACCTTTACTTTCTACATTATCTGATTTTTATAAAAACGACTTACACTATTCTGGAGAAAACGAAAAGCTGAAGAAAATCAAAAACAGTTTTTATTACATTCAACTTTTAAAGAAGATTAACAATCGTTTAAAAGAATATCGTGAAACAGAGCAAGTGATTCGTATTTCGGAGTTTAATCAAATGATTTCTGACTTACTGAAAAACGAGAGTACACCTTACATTTATGAAAAATTAGGAACGCGTTTCAATCACTTTTTATTAGATGAATTTCAAGATACATCTCGCCTACAATGGCAGAATATTGTACCTTTAGTTTATGAATCGATTTCCAACGGTCAAAAGAACCTTATTGTTGGCGATCCAAAACAATCAATCTATCGCTTTAGAGGCGGTGTAGCTGATCAATTCGTTGCGTTACCTGCCATATACAATCCTGAAGGAGACACTTACTTAAATGATGCTTCTCGCTACTTTTTAAGCATGGGCGTGAAAGATGAATTAAAGGACAATTATCGCTCGGCAAAGCAAATCGTTGAATTTAACAATCTATTTTTCACGAAATTGGTTCAATTCATGAAAGAAGAGGCAACCGTTAAAAATGATTTCACCCATTATTACGATAAGATTAATCAATATCCTAAAAGCGAAAAAGAAGGCTTTGTCGATATTATTTCTATTCATCAAAAAAAGGAAAAAAGTTCGGAAGAAAATGAAGATGAGCAAGATTCTGCATCAGAAAATATTCGATATTTACTGGATAGTGTGAATGAATGCATTCAGGATGGTTACCAAAATGGAGATATTTGTATTTTAGGTGATACCTCCAAATTATGCAATCAATATGCGCTAGCGTTGACACAAGAAGGTTATAAAGTTGTTTCAAGTGATAGTTTAGCTGTTAATTCAGAAAGAACTGTAAATATGTGTATTACGTATTTAAAATGGCGAAATCAACCTGCGAGTGAATTATTGGCAAAGCTATTTGCTGAAAGATATCTTTCCATTTTATTTTCGGATGAATCGACCCAAAAATACATGTCCTACATCAAGGAACAACCAAGTTCTACGAACAAAGACCGGAATATAACCTATTTTGATTATAACCAATTTGTGGCGGATTATTTTGGTAATTGGGAAAACTTCCATTTTCCGTTTGAAAACCTTTTTTCATTACTAGAACAATTCTACAAAATTACCCAACTAAGTGAATTAGAGAATCCTTATATTCATCACTTGTCCGATTTAGCATTTCATTTTGATTTGAACAATGGTCCTGATTTGAACGCTTTTTTAGATTATTACGAAAAATCAGGTTTTAAATCTTCTATCCAAACACCAGAGAATAATGATGCCATCAAGATTATGACGGCTCATAAATCAAAAGGATTGGAATTTAACGTGGTGATTATTCCACAATTAGATAGTGTATTCTTAAAACCAAAGTCCAGTTATTTAATTCAACTAGGTAATCAATTGGCTTATACTGAAATAAGTACCAAAGCTGTCAGTGAAGAATTAAAAACCAAATATGCTGAGGAATACAAAGCGGCTTTATTAGATAAACTCAATCTATGCTACGTTGCTTTCACTAGACCAATTGATCGCTTGTATGTGATGAATATTTACAATCGAAATAGCAGTACAAGTTTCGCTTCTTCATTCATTCATCCGTTTGTACAATCGGACGTTTTTCAACAACATTTAGTGGAATCAGTGGACAATGGAAAAGAAGGAAGTAAGTTTCATTTACAGTTTGGTCAACGTAAAAAAATAGACAAAAACTCAAAGGACGAAAACGAATTAACGCACGACGCTAATTTCATTCCCATTGATATCAGCGATAAATTGTGGTTTCCTTCCATCTCGTTAAAAAAACAATTGACTGATACCGACGAAAGTTTGGAAGAAAATCTTCGCTACGGACGACAGTTACACTTGCTATTATCTGAATTAGATCATTATTCGACTGCTGAAGAAATGATTAGTGCTTTTACTAAAAAAGGAGGAATCGAAAAAGAATTTAATGCGCAATTATTGACTGATTTGAATCGAATTTCGTCCAATTCCATATATCAAGAATTACATAAAAACAAAACACAAGTTATTAATGAACAGTCAATTATCATTTCAGCTACGGAAGTAAAACGTCCGGATAAAATCATTCTGAAAAAAGAAGAAACGATTGTGTTAGATTTTAAAACAGGATTGAAAAAACCGAAAGACTTGAAACAAGTGAAAACCTATTGTGAAATATTACATCAGATGGATTTTCCAAATGTGCGTGGATTTGTTCTCTATACACAAGATATGGACTTTGTGGAAGTATAAAAATTTAGAAATACTTCTTCGCAAATTCCCAGATCACCACACCTGCACAAACGGAAACGTTTAAACTATGTTTCGTTCCAAATTGAGGAATCTCTATGATATAATCACTTTTATCAATCACCGACTGACGAACGCCATCTACCTCATTACCAAATACTAAAGCGAATTTATCACCAGCTAATTGATGAATATCTTGCAATTGTATTGTTTTCTCTGCTTGTTCAATCGTACACACTTTGACACCTTCATTTTTCAACTCTATTAATAGTTCATCAATAGACGTTCTTCCCTCCCATTCTATGGTATCTGTTGCTCCGAGCGCTGTCTTCTGAATATCACGATGTGGTGGATGAGCAGTGATACCACATAAATAGATTTTCTCCACATTAAATGCATCAGCCGTTCTGAAAAAAGAGCCAATATTATTCAAACTGCGAATGTCATCTAAAATGATAATTAAAGGAAATTTCTCTTGATTCTTAAATTCAGTTTCACTAACGCGATTTAATTCCCACAATTTTAGTTTTTTGTTCAAAGCTTGTTTATTTTAGTGCAAAACTACCTATTTTTAAACCAAAGCATATCATTTCTTGTTCTTATATTTGTCAAAACTATAACCGAATGGCTAAAAAATCTTCAGAGGAAACCCCTTTAATGCGTCAATACAATCAAATCAAGGTAAAGCATCCTTCCGCTTTACTTTTATTTCGTGTGGGTGACTTTTATGAGACCTTTGGTGAAGATGCCATTAAAGCATCTAAAATTCTCGGAATTGTTTTAACGGGTCGGAAAAACGGCGATTCAAAAATAGAATTAGCAGGTTTTCCACATCATTCATTGGATACGTATTTGCCTAAATTGATTCGTGCAGGCGAAAGAGTAGCGATTTGCGATCAGTTAGAAGATCCAAAACTCGTTAAAGGGATTGTGAAACGCGGTGTTACAGAATTAGTTACACCTGGAATTTCATTTAACGACCAAGTTTTAGAACAAAAGAAAAATAACTTCCTTTGTGCTATCCATTTTGACAAAAATATTCATGGAATTTCGTTCTTAGATGCGTCAACTGGTGAATATATGGTGGCACAAGGCGATTATACCTATATTGATAAACTCATTCAAGGATTTGAACCAAGTGAAATCATTTTTCAGAAGAAGCACAATTCACTTTTTATCGAAAAATTCGGTGATAAATACCATACATATCGCTTAGAAGATTGGGTTTTTCAAAGTGATTTTGCCAATGATAGCTTGACTAAACATTTCGGTACAAAGGATTTAAAAGGTTTCGGCATTGAACCTATTTCCATGGGAATTATCGCTGCGGGAGCTATTTTACATTACTTGTCAGAAACACAACATCATCAAATTGGACACATCACTTCTATTGCTCGAATTGAAGAAGAAAAATACGTTTGGTTAGACCGATTTACCGTTCGGAATTTAGAATTGATTCATTCGACAAATGAACGTGCGACTACGTTACTCGACATTATCGATAGAACATTAACACCAATGGGCGGTCGATTATTGAAACGTTGGATGGTCTTGCCTTTGAAGGATTTGAATCCGATTAAAGAGCGTTTAAATGCCGTTAAATCATTCTTTGAAAACGAAAAATTACGCACTGAATTACGTCAATTGCTGTCTAATATTGGTGATATCGAACGGATTGTTTCCAAAGTTGCCGTTGGAAAAGTAACACCAAAAGAAATCAAGCAATTACAGCGAAATTTAGCTGTTATCACACCTATAAAAAATTTACTTTTTGCTGAAAAATCAAAAGCGTTAAACCGAATTTCAGATCAGTTGAATCCTTGTAATGCACTCATTCAATTAATTGATACGACACTCGATGACGATCCTGCCAATCAAATTGGTAAAGGACCTGTTATCAATAGCGGAGTGGATGAGGAATTAGACGATTTAAGAGGAATTGCCTTTACAGGAAAAGAATATTTGAATCAATTACAACAACGAGAATCGGAACGTACCGGAATTCCAAGCCTAAAAATAAGTTTCAACAACGTTTTTGGATACTATTTAGAAGTTACAAATACACATAGGGATAAAGTCCCAACAGATTGGATTCGCAAGCAGACATTGGTCAATGCAGAGCGATACATCACCGAAGAATTAAAGGAATTCGAGACGAAAATTTTAGGTGCTGAAGATAAAATATACGCTATTGAAGCACGTATTTTACAAGGACTGATTGCGCAAATGACGGAATACATTCTTCCGATACAACTCAATGCCAATTTGTTAGCTTCCTTGGATTGTTTACTTGGTTTCTCCGTGGTTTCTTATGAAAACAACTACACTTTGCCAAATGTGGACGATTCGTTTGTCATTGACATAAAAGATGGACGCCATCCTGTGATTGAAAAGCAACTCAAGAACGGAGAAGTTTTTATCGCTAACGATGTCTATTTGGATAATGATACGCAACAAATCATCATGTTAACGGGACCGAATATGTCTGGTAAAAGTGCCATATTACGTCAAACCGCACTTATCTGCTTAATGGCACAAATGGGTTGTTTTGTTCCCGCTTCTAAAGCGAGAATCGGTGTACTTGACAAAGTATTTACACGTGTTGGGGCTTCTGATAATATTTCTTCTGGTGAATCGACGTTCATGGTGGAGATGAATGAAACGTCCAGTATTTTGAATAACTTATCGGAGCGCAGTTTAATTCTACTCGATGAAATTGGTCGTGGAACAAGTACGTATGATGGAATTTCTATTGCTTGGGCGATTACGGAATATCTTCATGAACATCCTATTTACAAAGGAAAAACACTTTTTGCCACACATTATCACGAATTGAATGATATGTGTATCAATTATCCACGTATCAAGAATTTCAATGTAGCGGTGAAAGAAATAGGTAATAAGATTCTTTTCCTACGGAAATTAGTGGAAGGCGGTTCTGAACATTCATTTGGTATTCATGTGGCTAAATTAGCTGGAATGCCCACTCAGATTATTTCCACGGCGAATAAAATGCTGGCTAAAATGGAGTCCGCAAGTGGTTATACCGAGAAGGATAAAATCAAAGATGCCATTAATAGTAAAGATATGCAATTGAGCTTTTTCCAATTGAACGACCCTGTTTTAGAGCAAATTAGAGAAGAATTGGTAAGTATCGATATCAATACATTAACGCCAGTCGAAGCATTGATGAAGTTGAATGAAATAAAGAAATTAACGGGTGGTTAATATTTTAATCTAGTGTGATATTTCCATTCCCATCAGGGGAAATGCTGAAAACACTGTCATATCTTATCAATAATACTTAACTTTGAATAATAAATTGAGCTCAATTTAAAATTTTATACAGATCAAATGATAATCGAAATTAATCCGCATAATATTGATGACCGCTTAATACAACAAGCAGTGAAAGTGTTAAACGAAGGTAGTTTACTGGTGTTCCCAACGGACTCTGTCTATGCTATTGGTGTCGATTTATACAATAAAAAGGCATTAGAAAATTTAGCTAGATTTAAGGGAATTAAACTCAATAAAGCCAAATTTTCTATTATTTGTCATAGTCTAAGTGACGTTTCAAAATATGTGAAACAGATTGATCGTTCGGTATTTAAAGTGATGAAGCATAATTTACCAGGTCCTTTTACTTTCATTCTTACCGCCACCAATGAAATTCCTCGGTTGTTTGACTCGAATCGAAAGGAAATTGGTATTCGTATTCCCAAAAATGATATTCTTTTGAAAATTTCGGAAGAATTTGGAAAACCGATTGCGACCACATCTTTAGCGGATGACGAAGACGAAATTTTAGAGTATTTGAACGATCCTTCGGAAATATATGCTCGTTTAGATGAAAAAGTAGACTTAATTATTGATGGTGGAATGGGTAATTTATACGCTTCCACCGTGGTGAATTGTGCGGATGGAGATATTGAAATTATCCGTCAAGGAATTGGCGAATTAATACAGTAACGGATGATATTAGTTGTTGACTGTGGCTCCAATAAAGTTCCGTACATTGAAAAATGTATCGATGAATTTATGGATTATGAAACCATAAAACTAGAAGAACTTTCATCAGTCGATTTAGACCGATATTTAGGTGTCGTTATTTCAGGAAACCCCATTTTATTGACTGAAGTCGATCTTGAGCCATATATGGAAAAAACGACATGGATAAAAACATTTGAGAAACCAATTTTGGGTATTTGTTTTGGCCATCAATTACTAGGATTAACGTATGGTGCAGCAGTCTCCCTTCAAAAAGAAGATAGAGATTGGCAAACAATAGAAGTCTTGCAAGAAGATGATTTGTTTAATAAATTTGCCAAAGAATTTTCAATGATGGAAGACCATCATGAAACAGTTTCTATTCCACCAAATTTTATACATCTAGCCGTTTCAGACGCTTGTATTAATGAAGGAATGAAACATAAGGAAAAACCCTTTTACGGTGTTCAATTTCATCCAGAAGTTTCGGGCAATTTAGGGAGTCTTCTGTTTGATAATTTTACAAGAATATGTTTAAAACATGCTAAAAAATAAGGTCATCTATTTATTGAATTAGGACCTTCTAGTTTTAGACGTTGATAATGTTCGAACTTATCTTTTACAAATGTCACTAATTCCATTTCACTAGCTGTTTTCAAGAAATTAGAATCAACATTTAAGAAATCCACAAATTGATCAAATTCATCTTCTGGAAGTTTAACAATATCGTATAAATTATATAAACGCAGCAAATCCTTTAGAACTTCTCGTTGACTATCTTTATAGCGCTGTTCGGACAACCATTTCTTTGCTTTTACCTTCTTGGAGAATGCTTCATAAAGTGCTGTAATTGGACTTTCTAAAACACTTACTCCTGTCACAGTTTTTGTTTCACGCATTGCTAATGATTCCCTTTCTTCTCTAATTTGATTCAACGTTTTCAACGGTTTAATGACCACTTTTTGAAGCGCTTGATATTCTGGTTCTAAAATACCATAGAATGACATTTGGCAATCCTCATTTGGAATTACGCGAAAACCTAGTGTATAATATCCTTTCACTGAAATAGTAATAGAATCATTAGGACGACAATAACTAGAAAAACTACCATTTGGAGAACCAAAAACACCTCTTCCATTCGTTGTATTGATGACCATCAGATTATAAAAAGCATTACTCGACAACGTTGTATCTACTGCTCGACCGTGTATATATACCTGATCACATTTTTGACTTTGAGCGTTCAAAGCAAATAGGATAATTATGAATGTTGCAATCTGTTTCATCATCTAATAACGAAAATACTATTTTAAATGTAAAATGAAATGGAAATAATGTAAAAATTTATTCTTTAAATGCTATTCGTTTTAATTTAACGCTTAAGAAGATTAATAAATTGTTCAAACTACGGCAATTGACGTATTTATTACTCCACCGTGTAGCCGTAAGTTTGTACAAAATATTAAGTTTATGAAAGTCTTCCTCTTTACGATTAGTCTATTTATAGGATTTAGCACTATTAGTTTAGCGCAAAATAAAATTGATAAAAAAGAATTTCGGAAAAAGAAACGAAAGGTGGAACATAAATTAGATAAAAGTCATGGTGGTCTTGGTGTTTCATTATACACACCCACTTTTGGTAATAAAGTGACCATCAGCGAACCGTGGATGGAAGCAAATGCACTATTCGATGTGGTTGAGTTGAAATTAGGTTTCGGTACTTCCTACGTTTTAAGAGAAAACAACCGATTAGAAGAAGATTATGGAACACATTTATATGCTGGAGTTAATTATCCAATCACACTTTTAGCTTTTGGAAGACAAAAAAGTGCCTTCAATGTAATGCGTGGTCACCCAGTTATTGCTGGAGGAATCGGTTATTTTGGTTTTACAGATAAGTTCACAAATTCATCCAAAGCAACGGATAAACAATGGTACTTTGGAATCAATCCAGGATATCGTATACGCCTACCATTCGTTTCAATCGAAGGAAACTTTAACATGAAAATTGGGCTTTCTAAAAAAGGAGAGATGGATGGTTATTCAAAACGATTTACGTTTTACCCTTCTGGCACACTACGTTTTGATGCTTTAAAATGGTTCTTCAATCCTAAAATGGTACAAGCATCTGGAACAATGACATCTGTCTCCAATATTCAATCATCTTCTTACCGATCAGGCAATTATATTTATACTACAACGACTTATGATGTCACTGTAAGTCCTATCAAGATGGGTGTTCAAGACATTGGTGGTCATATTGGTGTCGGACCAAAGATTTCTTTTATGAACCCTAATCGTGATGCGCATATCCCAACATCTTTGCTTGTTGGAGTTGCTGCTGAAGGTCGATTCGCAGCAGCTGATTTTGGATTAACGGTTGAAGGTGGGAAAGTTGGACATGGAGGATTGTTAATCCCGAAAAGTGGAGATGACCATAAATACCGTAAGAAGTTAGATAAATCTGAGCGAAATGGTTTGGGAACTCTAAATATGGTGAATGTCTATACACAACTAGGAGTAGATATCACGTCTTTAATATTAATACCTTTCGGCATTAGCATTGACAAGGGAAAATCCACTTCTTATTTAGGATTAACTGCAGGAATTAATGTGGGTGCTCACTTTTCTTGGGGACAAGAATTTATCAATCATGGAGATGCCGCGATATATGATCAGCGTCTAGCAGCGGATAATGGCGCTTCAAAAGAAAAATTTATCGATCCTCGAAAAGTAGGAACGGGATATTTAGGCGGTTTCTTTATTTCACTACAAGTTGGAACGACATCATTCAAGATAACCAACTACCGCTATTATGGAGCACCGTTTGCAAGTACAACGATGTTTAGTGTGGCATATCGTTTTCCATTCTATAGAGCAAATAAGAATAGTTAATCTACATTGATGAGTTGATCTTTCTTTGGAATAGTTAGTAATAACAGTAAACCAATGAAAAAGAAGATACCAATTGAAACGACCGAGTAGCGCATCGATCCGAAAACCTGATTGGCAAAACCGAAAAAGAAAGTGCCTAATACAATTCCAATTTTTTCGGTCACATCATAAAAGGAGAAATAACTGGTAGTATCTTTTGTCTCTGGTAGCATTTTGGAATACGTGGAGCGCGATAAAGCTTGAACACCTCCCATTACTAATCCCACTGAAGAAGCTAAGAAATAAAACTCGACAGGTGTTTTTATATAATAAGCGTAAATAACAATAATTAACCACAAAAACACCACAATTTTCAACGTTGGAATATTACCCATCTTAGTTGAAATTTTAGAAATTAACATGGCTCCTGCCGCTCCTAATAATTGAATTAATAAAATAGAAATAATTAATCCGGTAGAGCCTTGTGCTTGAGATTCCCACTGTATTTCATGGTTTGCAAATAACACTGCCATCAACATAACGGTTTGAACTCCAGTATTGTAAAAGAAAAAAGACGATAAGAAGCGTTTCAATTTTTTCATCGTTCGAAACTCTACATATACTTTTTTTAATTCTGTAATTCCTTTTAAGAGTACTCTCCTACGTTTTCCGTCCTCAACACGAATTGTCTTAGCTTGTTCAGGTAGTGATTTAAAGGTTATTTGTGCAAAAGCAATCCACCAAATACCCACTAAAGGGAAACAGAATTTGGTAATCCAAGGGCCTATTTGAGTAATCATCAATAAACATATGATTAAGAGAATCATACTACCAAAATAGCCCATCATATAGCCTTTCGCTGAAATCAAGTCGTGCATACGAGGATGAGCAATTTCAGGTAAATACGCATTGTAGAAGACTAAACTATTCCAAAAACCAATACTCGCAAGGAAAACAGAAAGCATCGCTAATTCAATTGGAATATCAGGGAAAAAGAGAAAGGTTATACACGAAATAGAACCTAAATAGCAAAATAATTTCAAGAAAAATTTCCTGTTACCTAAGTAATCAGCAACACCTGACAGTAATGGTGATAAAACCGAAACAAATAAAAAGGAAAGTGAAAGAATATACGAAAACAAACTTGCCGAACTAATTTCATACCCGAAAAAGTTTGTTAAAACGGTTTCGTTAGGTAATAACTCTGTTCGACCTACTCTTGCTAGATATTGTTTGGTGGTGATAGTATCATAATATATCGGAAAAATAGCCGATGAAATAACAAGGTTGTAAACTGAATTTGCCCAATCGTAAAAGATCCAGCCACGTATTACTTTTTTTCGTTCAATTCTACTTTTCCCTTCCTCCATAGTTAATTTTAAGATACAAAATCTGTAAGGTAATAATACTTTAATGTTAATTGACCATCATGATTTGTAATGCGAGCATCCTCAATAATTAGATTTTCCTCCTCTATTAAATGAGGAAGAACATTGTCTATCAATTCTCTTCCAAAATCTCTAGAAGCATCTTTGGGTAATTCACATGGCAAATTATCTACTGCCATCACCACTAACACATCTTCTTTCATGAAGTCATCTTCTTTTCGTGTTTCACGATTATATCCGTAAATTGGATCGGCAATTGTACTCGGACGAATCGTACTTGCGATTGGTTCATTAATATCACACGAAATGTCAGCGATTACTTGAAGTCTATTTAGTTTTGTTTGTAAATCCTCAGCAGTAACCAGAATAGGCGAATGTTCTCCCCAGAAATGACACGGAATGTACATATCTGCTGAAACTAAATATTCACTTAAATTACTTTCGTACGTCTCAGGGTTTCCATAAAACTCAATCTGATTAAAGTGTTTATCTCCTTTACGACGGTAATAATCTTTCGTATCTAAGTGCACATACACAGGTTCATCAAACGTTTTTTTCAAAAACTCTTCTTTTGAAACTTCCTTAATTGGTAATAAATCGATGATTTCTCTAGCACCATGGCCTACTCTTCCATATCCTGTTAAAACTAATCGAAAATCGGAAGGAAGCGAAATTTTCTCTAATTCCTTTTCTACCAATTTGCGATCATTTGTGTCGGATGCTTTCGTTAATTCATAACGTTTAGTTTTCAATCCATACGCTCTAAAACCGTTATAAGTACCTACTATTCCAGCATACTTACCAAAACCTATTAGTCGTATCCCTGTTTCATCACGGATACCTTCATAATCTATCAAGGAGATTTTACGTTCTAAAATTGTTTGTAATAATTCCCGATTATAAGGTTGTTCTTTAGTTGTATGAGAAAAGAAAATATACGTTTTATTAGGAATTAAATCTTTGATTTGAACTTCTTTAACTCCTATAATGATGTCGCAGAAAGAAAGATCGTCGACTAATTTTATTCCTTGTGCTTCATATTCCTCGTCGGTAAAACTACGAATAGAACTCTTTTGAACCACGACTTCTATCTTTCCTTCATAACTTATATTAACTTCCCTACACTGCTTAGGTGTCAAGGGTGTCCTAAAATCAGCTGGTATTTTTCCTTCTTTGATAATTCCGATTGTAATCATAATTTTATTCCTACAGTTTTATTGTAAATAATCAAATTTTCATCATATAGTTGTCTATGAATTCTCTTACGCATCCATCTCCTCCTTTCTTTTGTAATATTATATCTACCTCATTCTTAACTACTTGAATAGCATTTGAAGGACACGCTTTAAATCCAATTGCACGCATGATCTCCAAATCATTGATATCATCACCAATCATGGCTACTTCATCAAAACCAATTTGTAAAGTCTCACACATTTCTTTTAATACTTCCAACTTCGGACGTTTACCCACATAACAATTCTCAATGCCTAACATCTTCGCACGTGCAGTTACTCCAACATCGTAAAAACCAGATGAAATAATAGCGATTTCTTTTCCTGTTTTTCGCAATTCAAGAATTCCTCGTCCATCTTTCGTATCAAATTTTTTCATTTGATCGCCATTCATCATCATGTACATACTACCGTCGGTCATCACGCCATCAACATCCAAAACTAAGAGTTTAATTTTAGATAATTGCGCATCAAATGAAGAAGTATCAAATACCAATCTAAACAATAAGGATTGTACATCTAATTCATACTCTTCTGCGATTGCCTCAATATCGAATAACGACAATTCTTTTACATTATCTACTTGAAAATCAGACAAAAACTCATTGTAACTTAAACCAAACTTTTGGCAGATTCCTTTTATATTTTGTTCTAATAACATCGTTCTTAAACTATCTTACGACCCACTGCTTGCGCTACTGGTTCTAAGGTTTTTAAAAGATTTTTAAATGTTTCATGATCCAATTGTTGTGACGCATCTGATTTAGCCACTTTTGGATTTGGGTGAACTTCAATCAATAAACCATCAACACCCATGGCAACACACGCTCTTGTCAAGTCTGGAATACCATACGCATAACCCATAGCGTGAGAAGGATCAAGAATCACAGGTAAATTCGTATGTTCTTTCAACCAAGCTACACCACATAAGTCCAATGTAAAGCGCGTTCCTGTTTCAAAAGTACGAATACCTCGCTCGCAAAGAACAACGTTTGGATTACCGCCTGAAAGCACAAACTCAGCAGACTGTACAAATTCTTGTAAAGTCGTTCCAAAACCACGCTTAATCAACACTGGTTTTTCGGTTTTAGCACACGCTCTTAAAATTCCTTGATCGTACATCGCCTTTGCTCCTACTTGAATGATGTCGGTGTACTCGATTACTTCTTCCACATGCGTTGCATCACGGACTTCGGTAATGACACTCAACCCGTATTGTTCACGCATTTTCTTCAAGAGTTTCAAACCATCTAAACCTAAACCTTGAAAACTATAAGGACTTGTTCGTGGTTTATAACATCCTGCTCTTAAGGTTGTTAATCCAAGTGATGTCAATAATTCAGACGATTGAATAATTTGCTCCTCGGATTCTACAGAGCACGGGCCGGCAATTAAAATCGTATTATTGGTTTTTCCGCCTATAGTGACATTTCCCAATTTCACTTCACGTGTTACTGACTGAAAATGACGAGAAGCCAATTGATTGTCGTTGGCGAAAATCCAAGAATGAGCCGCTTTATCTGTTAGATTCTGAGGTAATTCTTTCATAGAAGAACTCGTGATTAAGTACTTCTCATTGTTGTAATCTATTAAAAACGCTTGGTTGTCTGTTGCTAATTGCTGCGCTTCTGTTGCTGGAATATTTTTATTTAATTGTATAATCATATTTCACTCTTTATCAAGTTAACAAAGGTAACAATTCCTTTGGCAAAATTATTTTCATCGACTACTGGCAAGTACATCACTGGGAAAGGGCAACGTTTTATCACATTTAACATTTCAACCACGGTACTTTTGTCTTGTATTTTAACGGGATGACTGTTAATCATTTTTTCAATGTTAACATTCGGTAAATCTGTAAATTGCTTCAACAATCCTTTTCGAATATCGGCATTAGAAATGATTCCTTTAAATTGCTGTTGCTTGTCTGTTACTAAAGTAAAACCTAGTTTTCCATTTTCAATTTCCTCTAAAGTGGATTTTAGCTGAATATTTTCCATTTCAACCGCCGGACATTCATCCAACGGAATCATAAAATCTTCCACTTGAAATTCTGATTCGATATTTCTGTTAGTAAGGTTTAGTAATGCCTGACCGACACTTGCCGCTTTAAAAAGATACGATCCAGAAACTGCCGAACTTACGCCCATATTACGAAGAATAAAGGAAACTTCTGCATTTACACCACCATCTACATGAATCGATTTAGCTGGATATTTCTTTTTGAAAGTCCGTATTTTTTCAAAATTATATCGGTCGAAAACGCCACCACTTTGTCCTGGGATAGTGGCCATAATCAAGATGAAATCAAAATCTGCATATTCCTTAAAAACATCTATTGCAGTTGGTGTGATGACCGCCAATCCTTTTTTCGTCGTTATCGACGCAGGGAATTCCAGTTTTTCTTTAAGGTCCTCATATTGAAAGGTCACATATTCGACAGGATTTTCCGTTAATAAAGCCATGTATTTTGAAGGCGTTTCTGTGATAATATGCAAATCAATAGGAATATCACACCATGTTCTAATCTTTTTAATATCCTCAAAAACAGCGACATCATCGTTACAATCAACATGTAACAAGTCCACATTATGATTCATTAAATCAAGAATGGTATCTTTTAAGTCTCTACCTTTATCGCTATATATGGATGCGGAAATTTTCATATTTTATGTTTATCGAGTAAATTCGAATGTTTAAAAGTACGAAATGTTTAAGATATGGATAATCGTTAGGAGTGGAATTTTACAGATTATGGTGTTATTATGTTCAAATTTACATCATACTCATTTTTCTTAGTTCGGTTTTATACAGAAAAAAGATGACCACGTAATGATTTACGTGGTCTTGGATTAAATAATGGCATATATATTTTTCTACACCGTAAAATCAAACTGTTTAATTTTTGCATTCGTTTCTTTTTTGCGAACAACAACATGATATTTACCAACCTCCCAGTTAGATACCTTTACTTTAAAGCTAAAACTATTTTCAGAGCCTTTATCTAATTCAAGCGGTGATGGCATTTTCATTTTAACTTCATTTTTATCATTTTCAACGGTCACAAGAACAATCATTTTTTCAGTTACATTTATTTTTAGCATACCTTCTAAACTTACGCTATTTCGTTGAATCTGCATTCCAGGATTAGCGACTGTATGTTGCGCCTTATTGTACCAAGGATTAGTCCTTTTAGTCAAAGTTGCAATATGGTTTCTTAAACCTTTATCTGCTTCCGTCAATGGAGCAATAGATCCAATATCTTCACCGTCTGTTACTGCCCATAAAGCAGCTTGAATATTAGATTGAGACACTTTATTCTTTGTCATGAAATTAATGGTTGAAATAAGATTTGGATTACTATTTTTCGCCACTTTAAATGAATTATTTTCAGTTGGACAATTATGGCTTAACTGAATACAATAGCCATCCGAAACAATTGTCTTTTTTTGTTGAGGAGCAAGAGCAATTACTTTTTCTTCCACATTTATCAACGTTTGATTTTCATCATTATCTGGAATAAAAATAGTTCCAGGTGCAATATTAATGGTTAGCGGCAGTGTACTGGTATTCGTTATTGTAAGAGATAGACCACCTTGTCCGAGATTACTAAATTTACTTTCAACTTTAATTTTTTTTTGATTAACAGCATCTGCTAAGTCAATTACTGTAGTATTTCCTGAAAATACCAGGAGCAACGTGAATAAGATAAGTGCTTTCATATGAATGGGTTTTATGCTAATTTAACTTAAAACAAACAATTGGTTACATAAATGATTAAAAATAGTTCTATTAATTGAGAATCTAAGTTATTTTATACTTTTGAAAAGTCTGTATTCAAAATCTCTTTAAATTCTCAAAATCAAGTGTTAAATGCAAAATATTAAAAATCAAACATATACAGGGAGTGCAGGTCGAGAAAACGTTTATGACTTGATAATACCTAGTAATTTTAATCAATCGATTATTCTATTTGTTCATGGTTATAAAGGCTATAAAGATTGGGGTGCGTGGCAACTTATGGAAGATCAGTTTGTGGCAGAAAATTATGGTTTTTGTAAATTTAATTTATCTCACAACGGAGGAACAGTCGAAAACCCAATCGATTTCACTGATTTGGTCGCTTTTTCTGAAAATCGCTATTCGTATGAAGTTTCTGACGTGAATACGATGATCGATATACTGACAGACCGATTTCCTTCTTCGAAAATCGTTTTAATTGGTCACTCCCGTGGAGGTGGTGATGTACTATTGTGTGGAAAACATACCTCTGTAAAAGCAGTGATCACTTTAGCAGCAATTTCATCAGTTTCATATCGATTTCGACATGTAGAAATTTTAGAAAAATGGAAGAATGAAGGCGTTCGGTATGAATTAAATTCACGTACCAAACAGGAAATGCCTATCAAATACTCACAATATTTAGATTTTTTAGACCATCAAGATGAATTGAATATTGAACAATCCTGCCGTGAACTTAACAAACCATGTATCCATTTTCATGGTACTAACGATGAAGCGATTCTAATTCAGGAGGGAATTAACATTGCATCTTGGACAAAAGGACCGCTTTACATTCTTGAGAATTGCAATCATACATTTGGGACGTCACATCCTTGGAATAAAAGTGAATTAAGTGAGGAGCTGAAATTCGTGGTCAACAAATGTATTTCATTTTTAGTAAAATTAAATTAAAGCAGGTTTATATTTTAAAAGACTTCTTTCTCACATTTTATTTTCTTCTACCTTTACCGCATGAACAACTCCTTAAAAATAGCCGTTGTAGGTGCAGGTGCGGCCGGATTTTTTAGTGCTATCTCGGCTAAGCGTCATTTTCCTGATGCTGAAGTAGTTATCTATGAAAAGTCGAATAAGGTATTGGCGAAGGTAAAAGTTTCAGGCGGTGGACGTTGCAATGTTACGAACGATTGTTTAGACACCAATGAACTGGCAAAGGGCTATCCCCGTGGCGAGAACTTCATGCGCAAGGCATTCAAACAATTTGCCGTTCAAGAAACCTTATTGTGGTTTGAAAAGCGCGGTGTCAAAATAGTTACATCACCTGACAAACGGATGTTTCCGGTTAGTAATGATTCTCAAACGATTATCGATTGTTTATTGAAAGAAGCAAAGGATTTAGGAGTTGTGGTAAAATTACATACAAGCATTGAATCTTTGGAAAAGTCCGAATCACATTTCATTTTAAAAACTCCAAAAGAAGAAGTCATTGCCGATAGAGTTATTCTAACTGTGGGCGGAATCCCAAGATATGAAAGCATGAAATGGTTGGAAGATGCTGGTTGTGAAATGATTAAACCAGTTCCATCGTTGTTTACATTCAACATGCCGAAGCATCCAGTTATCGAATTAATGGGTGTGAGTGTCGATAAAACAGAAAGTAGAATTGAAAAAGAAAAATTATCTTCCAATGGTCCGTTGTTAATTACACATTGGGGAATGAGTGGTCCATCGATATTGAAACTTTCCGCTTGGGGAGCGAGAATATTAGCAGAAAAGAATTATCAATTCAACTTATTGGTGAATTGGGTAAACGGTAGCAAGGAAGAAGAAGTTAGAAATAAATTATTATTGAGCTCTGAAGGTGATTTCTCTGGTAAAAAAGTGTACAGCGTCAATCCTTTTAATATTTCCAAGCGAATGTGGCAGTATATCTGTGAAAAGGTAGAGATTTCCGTAGAAACAAGATGGCAAGAACTTGGTAAAAAGAATCGAAATAAGTTAGTCAACCAATTGGTAAATGACAGTTATCCAGTAAGTGGAAAAACAACTTTCAAGGAAGAATTTGTAACTGCTGGAGGTGTCGCTTTGTCACAAGTCGATGTCAATACGATGCAACACAAAAGAATTGAAGGATTATTTTTCTCTGGTGAAGTGTTAGATATCGACGGTATAACAGGTGGTTTTAACTTTCAAGCAGCTTGGACAACGGGATTTATCGCTGGTAAAAATGTCGGAAATTAACGCAATTTATTTCTCACAAATGTAAATGAATGCAGGAGGAAAATTTAGCGGAGTAAATTCTGTTGAAACGTTTGAAAAGCTGCCTTTAAACAATCCTTTACATTGCATTGAATATTGAAATTGAGTCATGATTCCTCCCTTTTTCAAATTCTTGTGAGCTTCTATAACTATATCATTCCTCACTTGTTTCGGTAATAAACTTAAGGGTAAAGAAGAAACAATGTAATCGACCTCAGTAATTCCATCTTCTGAAAGATATTTCTGAAGGTTTGATGCTGAATCACAAATTATTTTCACACGCGGATCATTGATGTCTTTTCGTAAGCTTATAATAAAATCAGGATTTAACTCAAAAATGTATAATTTTGAGTTGGCATTCATTTTCTCAATTATTTTCTTGGTGAAATTACCCGTTCCAGGGCCATACTCGATAATTACGCAATCTTTTGTGAAGTCAATGTTTCGCAACATTTTATTCGCCAAAAAAGAAGAGCTTGGTGTAATTGATCCAACACGCGAATTAGGCTTGAAAAATTCAACTAAAAACTTTCTTGTATTCTTTAGCATTTATCCTTCAATTGAATTTGACCTCTGTTGATAACTGCTAACACATTCCCCGTTAAAGATTGATTGAGCATATATGTATTCTTGCATCCCGATAGTAGGTTTTCCTTTGAGAATTCCCAAGTTTGCGTCGGTTCAAAAATGGTCATATCTGCGTTGTTTCCGACTTCAATAGCAGAAGTTGTATTTTCACCTAAGAAGCTACGATTACGATTAGAAAGAATGTCTAACACCAATTCTAAATCAAATTCTGGCGCCATCATTAATTCATTCAGTACCGTTTGAAAACGAATCGTTCCAAAAGATGCATCATCAAAAACCACCTCTTTCTCTTCAGTATCGCATGGTCGGTGATTGGAAACGATATAATCAATTGTACCATCTTTCAATCCTACCCAAAGTGCTTTGCGATCTTCTTCCGTTCGTAAAACAGGGAAAAACTTATAATTACTATCGAATTGAAGATTTTTTTCTTCGTTGAAAATTAAGTGTTCCACCTGAACGTCTGCTGTGATATTTATTCCTTCTGCTTTCGCTTGACGAATTAAGTCAACACCGTGTCCAGTTGAAATTCCAGTGATGTGTAAGTTTCCACCTGTATATTCTGCTAAACGAATGTTGCGTTCAATATCAATCCATTCAGAAACAGAAGGATTTGCCTTTAAACCCGTCATTGCTGATGTTATTCCTTCGTTTACAATACCATTTTTTGAAAGTGATTCATCATTCGCAAAAGTGACAATCTTTGCTCCAAATGTTTTTGTATAGAAAAGTGAACGGTATAAAATTCCAGAATTAATACGCTTCATATCATCTGTAAAAGCAATTGCTCCAGATTGTTGCATATCATAAAATTCTGCCATTTCTTCGCCTTTCATTCCTTTTGTTACAGCCCCATAAGGATGCAGTTGAACGAGGTGATTTTCAGCTTTGCGTAATTGGTATTCGATTTGTGTTTTGTTATCCGAAACAGGATGTGTGCTAGGAAGTGAACAAACATGCGTAAATCCACCAAATGCAGCAGCATCTAATGCTTTTTCGATTGTTTCCTTATATTCCTCACCTGGATCACAGATATAGGCTTTTAAATCCACCCATCCTCTACTTACTATTAAATCTTCTCCTTCAACAACTATCGCGTCTCTTGAGTCAATCTTATTTTCAATTTTTATCATGACACCGTTTTCAATTAAGATATCCTTCATTGATTGATGAAAAGACGATGTTTTATCAAAAATCTTTACTGCTTTTAACAAGTATTTCATACTGTAGGGCTTACTTCCAGAATTTAATTAATGTCATTTCGGTGAGGAAAAACATGAGTGACAAAATTAACAATAGTTTCCAATATTCTTGCTTGTTCTTTGTATTTATTGGGACTACCGTCGCAATATTTTTTAACACACTACTTTTGACATTCTTAAAACCTTGTTCATTCAGTTGTTGTGTAAACTGGTCTAAATCTTCATAACTTAATGCTGATTCATTTCTATCGTAATTGATGGAAACTTGACCTAATTCCTTGTCATCCATTATTTTATACTGACCAGCTACGATGTTCTTATTCGGAATTTGTTTTACCGAAATCCAACTTTTTCCTTGACGTAATACTTTGAAAGGAATGAATTCATATTTCTCGTTTATTAAACGAATTGGACGTTCTGGCTGATCTTGCACCAAAGGATATTGCGTATCTTCACCAATCGTCATGTAAAGTGGCTTTACATTCGTGCTCAATTCTCCAAATCGCAATAAACAAGTGCTGAAAATCGCATCCGTCATGAAGTTTCCTTCTTCTTTATTCAAGAATCCAGCAAATAGAAATGTATTAAACTGCGACGAACGCAAAAGTACAGGTGCTTCATTTTCTAAACGCAACAGAGAAATTGTCTTTCCTGATAGAGCGGTTCTTAAATAGCTATTGAGACTTGGCAAAGTGATATTATTCGGTGCTTTCTGAAATACGCCTTTGAAAAACAAATCTTTTGAACTAATCTTTGTAATCGCAAATTTCTCATTGACTTTTCCAAGAACATTCACTAATCCCAATGCTTGTGTTAAGGCGTTTAACTCTTGAATATTCGGATCTTTTCCAGGAAAAATAGCTACACCAGCACCTTCGGTCGCTTTAATAACTAATTGTTCTATTAATCCAGTGGAAAAATTACTCAGTCCGTTTAGAATAATCGTATTTGCTTTTTGTAATATGCTGTTATCGATGTTTTTATAGTAAAATTCCTGAACGTTATAAAACGGATCTAATTCATAAACAGACTTGATATTTGGAACTGCGTGTTCTCCATTAATGATAACAACATTGTTCTTATCTTGTACATCGTATGAAAAGTATAAATCATCATCGAAGGTAATTCCTTCATCCATCACACTTAATTTACCATTCACCCAACCTTGTTTCATATCGGAATAACTGACTACCACTTGTGCCGTATCATTCGCAGCTAAACTTACAAAGATATCGCGCTGTGTTTGATTTGTTTTCAGATTCAATGCGACATTTTCCAAATTCTGATTCCCATGATTTTTTAGAATAACATGCAATTCATTTTGCGTATTCAGTTTGAAATTAGGATTTGAAAACCAAGCTGTATCAATGGCGATATTAGAATTCTTTTGTGGAACAAGTTGAATAGGGAAAATCTTTGTCTGCTTATCCATTAACAACTCTTTATTATTTCTACTTATATATTGAAAATCAGATATATATATTAAATTATTTAAAGTAGTACTTTCTTTACTTTTTAATTGAGTTTGCATCCAATTAGCCGATTCTGAAAACGTTCTTGAAAAAGGAGATAAAGTGAGTTGATTGATTTTCTCCAACGCTTCTTTCTTCGAATATTCGCGTTGTTCATCCGTGGATTGGTTGTTGGTGACAATCAGAAATTGTTCGTCGTCATTCAATTCAGTAACTATTCTTCGCGCTTTTTCTTTAGCCACTTCAAATAATTGTCCTTCTGCTCGAAGATTAGTCATGGAATACGAATTATCGATATAAATAGCAGATATCTTACTGTTTGGTGTGTTTTGAGAAAGTGGGAAATACGGTTTTGCAAAGGCAAGAATTAACGCAATAAAGGCAAGTAAACGACTAATAAGAATCAATAAATGCTTCAGTTTCTTAACCGATTTCGTTTCTTGCTCTACTTGCTTGACAAAGATGAGACTCGAAAAGTATAAAGTTTTGAACCGTTTGAAATGGAACAAGTGAATGATAATAGGAATTATCAATAACAGCAAAACCCACAATACATTTGCATACTCAAATCTCATATTGAACTTCTAAATTTGATTTATTTATTTCCTTTTGCATAATCGGCTAGAAATTGCTCTAATCCTTTGTCTGTCAATGGATGGTTTGCTAACGCTAATATCGCTTTCAAAGGACATGTAACCACATCTGCTCCTATTTCCGCACATTTAATAATATGTATCGGATGACGAACAGATGCTGCTAATATTTCTGTTTGGAAATTATAATTATCGAAAATCAATCGAATTTGAGCAATTAACTCAATACCATCATAAGAAATATCATCTAAGCGACCTAAAAATGGAGAAATATAGCTTGTTCCAGCTTTTGCCGCCAAAAGTGCTTGTCCAGCTGAGAAAATCAACGTACAGTTCGTTCTTATTCCCTTTGAAGTCAAATAACTGATGGCTTTTATTCCTTCAGTAATCATTGGAATTTTCACCACGATGTTTGGATGTAATTTCGCTAACGCCTCTCCTTCCTTTATCATTCCCTCAAAATCTGTCGAAATAACTTCTGCACTAATATCACCATCTACAATTTCACAAATCGTTTTATAATGATTCAGTATATTTTCTTGAGCAGTTATACCTTCTTTTGCCATTAATGAAGGATTGGTAGTAACACCGTCTAAAATACCTAATGCATTCGCTTCTCTTATTTCTTCCAGATTTGCTGTGTCAATAAAAAATTTCATCGTTGCTTAATTTTGAGGTTAAAATTAAACAAATATCTGCAATTCAATTTATACAGGAATGAATTATCCGAAATAACCCACTCTTTCTGTCCTTGAGTACATTCTATAAATATGTAACATACTTGAACTAAAAAGAAAATGACGAAAACTGGATACTGAAAACGATCATCCGATAGTGACAAAAAAAAACCGTTGCTTGTTCTCCTGCTAAATAGCAAGATATCCTTCATCTTTCTGAAAGCACTCATAAAATAGTCATTTGTAAACATGGAGGATCAATAGTATTGATTTCATCTAACTGAATCACGTTTTTCTATTGTCTAGAAAAATACCTCGCTCTACTTTTTGAACGAGGTATTTTTATATTTTATAAATCATTGATTTTTAGAATTCTACGGTAGAACGGAGTCGTTAGCATAGAAAAATGGTAGATGTTGCTGCGAAGTGTTTTTCTGAGAAAGTTTTAGATGTTACGGGTAGGTGTTGCTACGCGTTTTGACTAACAGCGATTCGTCCCAAATATCCGATAATTGAGTATATTACCTAATTGAGTACATTACTCCTTCTTATCTATAATAACACGAAATAACTTTTAATTTCTTCCAAATGTTTTTTTCATTTTGATAAAGATACAAGCACTTTGATCCTGTTAGATTCCCAGTTGAAAAACTTATAAGGATTAAGCATAAACTATCTGTAATAAAAAGTGGTTCAGAAGTTTTTATAACAATATTCTTAATGTTAAGAGTGTTAGAATATCTATTTTTTTTTCTTTTGGAATCTATTATTATAACATTCGATTTTTGAATTATTTTCGAACCTTCAACACCATCAATAATATGATAAAGAGAGTCTACATCTCGCCATTTAAAATCATTTTTTTTTATATAAAACTCAATTATACTATCTAATTCATAAATATTAATAAATTGTTCTAACTCCTTATAGACATATTCTTTGCTAGTAGCAGTAGGTAATATTGTTTTATAAGTTTCTGAAATTAAGTGTATTTTTAATCCTGTGGTGTCGGAATAGTTATCTCTTAATACCTGATTTATAAATGACTGAGTTCTTTTTAAGTCATAATCTTGAGCATTTGTAATGGTAGTTATAGAAATATAAATTAATAATAAAATAATGTATTTTCTCATGATTTTTTATTTAATAATACCTGTATCTTTCAAGTCTTCTCCTTTTTTCCCTTTTTTCCCTTTCCAGAAATCTCGTCCCATTTTCGACATTCCATCAATTCGATTAATCAATTTTTGAACGTTATTTTTAGTAACATGATTAGGAGTAAAATCAGGACGATAAATTGTTTTATTTTCATCTAAAAGATCTTTTTCTTTGTATACTTTGATTTTAACATCATTCATCATATCTTCGTCATCATGAATCATTCCGATATTATGTCCAATACCATGTGAAATAGCTACAATAAGTCGATCTAATATTGCTTTAGGATTGAGATAAACATCTTGGTCAATTTCAGCTACATATACTGCTCCAGAATTCATTTTATTAACATCTGAAGTAACCTCCTGATAGTTAGAGAGCTCTAGCACATCCTCATCTGAAATAGCGACTTTTAATAATCTATTTTGTCCATTCGCCCCATTAAACGAACTCAAATCACTTCCTTCCTCATGTGCTTGAAAACCAATTTCAAAACGAACTCTTATTTTTTCACCATTATAATATATTTTTCGGTATGAACTAAATTCATTTTTTACTTTTATTAAAATATCTTCGTCAAATTCTCCTTTAATATAATGATAATCAGCTTTAATTACTAATGTTTTCTTTTTTGATGAGTTATCCCAGAATTTAATACCATCCTTGCCATCATAATCAATAAACCAAATTGAATTATTTTCAAACGCCGCATAAGGACTTTCATATTCTTTGATAACTGGATCAATATTCCACCTCCTTCCTAATCTTGGTGAGTATTGCCAAAACTCTGCCGTATAGCTATTCCCTTTTCCACTTACTTGGTCGTCCTTTTCTTGCCCTTGGAAACCATACCTATACCCATCTTCCACCTCTTTACACACCGTCACCGTTGTCGTATCGTCATAACTCACTACCACATCGTCCACTCTAAAAAAGCAGAATGCGCTGGCTTTGGTCATGTTAAACTCGAGGGTGTAAGTAGCGCTTGCACTCGCTGGCGTAAATGATAGATTGTAGGTGCCAGCTGTGGTGTAATCGCCACTTGCTACTACATTGCCATAGTTGTCTTTTACAGAAACTTTGATGGGAATTGGCGTTGAACTCGGTGGCCAAATAACAACCGTTGCACACGTATTTCCAATCACTTCAAAACTCACGTTGTGCAATCCTGTTCCTGTGGTAAAAGCTTTACTTGCTCCAATATCCTTCTTAGAGGTATTCGGATTGCTCACCTGCATTTCACCTGAAACATAGGTTACCAGACCGTTACCCATTGCTGTCCAAGAACCCCAAGAATTAAAACCTTCTTCGAGTGGTTTTTGGGTTATCAAAGTGGTAGAGTCTTCGCAAATCGTTTGTTTTCCTTCAAAGGTTCGACCTGTGAGCATAACGCCAAATGGCGAGTAATCATACGCCGAAGCGATACTTGCCTGCCAGTAATCGACTGTGTCAGAGTTGTTTATATTTATATGTTCATTTAGGTTTTGCATTTTTTAGTTTTTATCAAATATCCGATACCGAGCAGCAGCCACGCAGTGAATTGAGTACATTACCCATTACCGGTTACGGGAGTAAATTATTTACTTTAATACATAGTCGGAACACGCTCATTTAATATGTTTAAAATAAAATTAGGATTTTCTATTATTTGACAAATTGATTTTTTAAATTTTTTATCCTTAGCTATATAGAATTCAGTCTCATCAACATTTTTAAAATAAATAACGAGAATTACATCGGATTTATCCAAATACACAAAATAATGTGATTTTCCCTTTTTCCAATTTTGCTCACTTATGGTACTTGTGATTTGTTTACTTTTGTATTTAGAATCTGACTTAGCTTTTCCCGAATCCATGGAAATTTGACGAAAGGAATAAACTTCTTGTTCAGAGCTGTATAATTTATTGATTGTTGTACACGTTATCATTCTTTCATCAACAAAGGTTTTTATATATTGAATTTTACCATTCTTAATTCCCTCGGAACAGGAGATTAAGAAAAAAAGCAAACAAAACCATTTAAACCAAATTATTTTCATGGTATCAAAGTCCTGATGAATTCCACATTGCCTTCCATATTACTTTATCTGAATAAGCCAGCTTCCATTTCGCAGAAATCGACTTAAGGGCTTCAAAAGCTTGGTTAGGCCATAAAACATTTTTTGTTCCATTATTTTTTTCATATCCATTTCTTACATGTTTATGATGATAATGATTTTCTAAACCACCTGCTCTTTGTTTATCTGCACTAGTCATATTTGAACTATTTAAGAAATTATCATCTAAAAAATCTTCTGTATCTAATGCAACGTGAATAAAACACTCGTGAAAGATTGAAACAATTGAATTAAATCCCCAATTATCTGTTTGCCAACCTTTACCTTTATGAAGGTAAACTTTCACAGTCATTCCAACAGTTTTTAGTACTCCATTCTCACCTATTTCTTTTGTTTCTGAAAATGTTTTGCCACCCCCAGACTTACCTTTAATTTCATCGTTTATAAATATTAAATCTATATTCTTTTCATGATATTTACCATCTTCATTAAAGGTTACTCCTGCAATAGTTTGCCCCTTTTTAGCATAATCTGCTAAAAAACTCTTTCCTTCATTTGTATTAACCATTTCTTCCATTGCTTTCATTTTAGTTCCATTATCTGTGAAGCTTTTATCTAACCCTATAGAATCACCTAATATGTCATTAAAAATTATAGGATTATTATTCATAGAGCAATATGGAGATTGCCAAGGTATTGAACTAGTTTTTGGGTCAATACTCAACCATCTACCCAAACGTGGGTCAAGTTGCCTAAAGAATGTCGTGTAAGAATTCCCCTTACCTTTTACCTCGTTATCCTTCTCACTTCCCTGATACCCATACCTATACCCATCTTCCACCTCCTTACAAACCGTCACCGTAGTCGTATCGTCATAACTCACCAACACATCGTCCACTCTAAAGAAGCAGAATGCGCTGGCTTTGGTCATGTTAAACTCGAGGGAGTATGTAGCGCTTGTACTCGCTGGCGTAAACGATAGACTGTAGGTGCCAGCCGTCGTGTAATTTCCACTTGCCACAACATTGCCATAGTTGTCTTTTACAGAAACTTTGATGGGAATTGGTGTTTTTTGATTGGTATGGTGGATGTCGTTTCGCAAATGGTTGTTTTTAGTTAGATAAATGTAGGAAATATTTTTGGAAAGTCATTTGTAAACATGGATTTTTAGGATTTGACGTTAGAACGGAGTGGTTAGCATAGAAAAATGGTAGATGTTGCTGGGGTATTTAATGTGTTCAAACTATTAAAACACTATTATCAGTGGTTTAATATTGAGCAAATGAGACATCCGATAATTGAGTACATTACCCACCTACTGAATTACTTTTAGAGTAGAAACGGGTATTTCAAATTGGACTCCGTTAACATTAATACACAATTTTTCACAATTAACTAGTAGACTATCGAAGGAATGCACATCTGGCAAAATAGCGCATTTAGGAAGATAGAAATATGCTAAGCTTTCTGGGGGAACTTTTGAGGTCAAATAATGTAATCTTCCATCAATAATAAGTTCTGCATCTTCTACCCGTACATAATTGACTAAATCAAGATCTACTGTAATTATAATATCTGCGTTTCTAGTTGCTATTTGTAAATTTGGGCAAATATCAAAATCTTTAAAAACCAAAAGAGGAAATATAAGAGTGTCCTTTGTAGTATTTTTCACTTCTAAAATAGAATATTTTTGGAGCATTTTTTGATTATATTTTCGAAGATTTTGGACACCACAGCTATTAATAATCGTTATGATTATCATAACTAGTCCAACTTTTATGATGCAAAACCAACCTGTTTTTGTTTTCATGTGCTGATTTATTCTAGAATTACTAATGATCAGAACCTGATCTAGGTTTTGAGCCTTTGTTCTGCAGTGCTTTACTATGATACTTTACTTTTTCACTTTTAGAACGATTAATATCTGCTGACTTCATATCCTCCGAATAAATATGATCCAAAAATTCATGAATAAACACACAACTTGCGCATGGATCTGCTTTAGTTTCATCGCCACCTCCAGCATCGCTCTCAGAAGTATTTAGCCTATCCATTGAAGCCTCTTTATCTGCTATTACGATAAAAGGATCAACGCCTTCTAGACCAAACACGGCTGTACCACCCCCTTTCATGTTATTGCCTTTAAATGTAATCCCTGGCGATCCATCTTTTTGTTTATATATGGGACCCATCTTGTCGCGTACCATAGGTTTACCGTTAATATCTACTCCAACCACTTCTCTACCTATAATTTGTTGAGGATTTCGGTAGATATTAACTTTACTAACTTCTTCAAAAACATATGACTGATACTCTTTTTTTACAACAACTACTTCTTTTATCGCTTCAATAAGCTCTTTTTGAATATCTGTGGTAGTTGTACTCGTAAGAAAAGCTTTGTAGGCTCTATTTTTAATTTTTAGTACCCCTTTTCTATTAAAACTGAAAATTCCATCACCAAACTGATCAGCTAAATAATCGAGGGTTTTTGTTTGACTATATTCATCATATGCGACTATCTTCTTTCCATCAGGATCAACGTAAATCAAAGGAGAATTTGCAACAAAATTGTATGGACTTAAATCGGGATATTTACTTGCCTTTGCATCTATTGTCAACCATCTTCCCAATCTACTATCATACATCCTAGCCCCAAAATCATACGAGTTCCCACGTCCTTTGACTTGGTCGTCTTTCTCCATCGAGTTAAATCCATACCGATACCCATCTTCCACCTCCTTACACACCGTCACCGTCGTCGTATCGTCATAACTCACCAACACATCATCCACTCTGAAAAAGCAGAATGCGCTCGCATTTGTCATGTGAAATTCGAGGGAGTATGTAGCGCTTGAACTCGCTGGCGTAAACGATAGGTTGTAGGTGCCTGCCGTCGTGTAATTGCCACTCGCCACCACATTGCCATAGTTGTCTTTTACAGAAACTTTGATGGGAATGGATGCTTTTTGATTGGTATGGTGGACGTAGTTTCGCAAATGGTTGTTTTTAGTTAGATAAATGTAGAAAATATTTTTGGAAAAGTCATTTATAGACACTGATTTTTAGAATTGTACGATAGAACGGAGTCGTTAGTATAGAAAAATGGTAGATGTTGCGGGGTAGGTGTAAAAAACCGAATAAAACACGTTGTAAGCCTTGTAAATAAAAGGATTGAGCGTAAAATTTAGAATGTTAATAACTTTTTGGAAGTAAACGGACAGGAACAACTATTTTAAACAAAAAAAGCTCCGATTTTACGGAGCTTCTAAATATTTTATACTGTTAATTAGTTAACTGAACTTGAAAGTTCTGCACCTGCTTTAAAACGTATCTTTTTCTTTGCTTTGATTTTTAGCGGTTCGCCTGTACGTGGGTTTCTGCCTGTACGTGCAGGAACATCTTGAACATCCCACGTTCCGAAGCCTACCAGCGTAAGTTTTCCGCCTTTGGCAAGGGTTTCTTTCATAGTGCTTTCAAACGCTTCTAAAAACGCTTTTGCTTCTTTCTGCGGTTTGCCTGTCTTGTCGGCTAACGCTTTTACTAATTCTGATTTATTCATGGTTGCTTTTGTTTGTGTTTTTTCTTCTTTTTAACTTTTGGCGGTTTAATTACTCCACCTGTTTTATAATAGGTTAACCCGTCAACTGTAATTGTATCTTTATTTGGAACAACAATCGAATCTTGATATGTATAATACCCATTAAGATTAACTGATGATTTCACTCTAATAAATGTTATTGTACTGTCATTCATTATATATGTACCTCCTCCATCAATAGCCCACATATCTCCAAGTAATATGTGCTTTGTATATATGTGATTTTCGAGCATAATAGATGATTTATAATCTGCGGAATAGAATAAAATATATGTAAATCTATTTAGCTGAAATGATATACAAGAAAAGATTACAAATGGAATAAATTTACTTACCAATGACATCATTTAACAATTTACTATTATTTAAATCCCCTATTTTTAAATTTCTAACTCTATCCAGTATCCTATCATCAGAAAACATATTTAAACCTTTGTAATGTCTTATTCTATTCAAAAGTTCTTCTTTCAAATTGTTATAGCCATAAAGTGAGAAGACAGGTGAATTTGTACTGAGATTAATACCTGGCAAATTCTTATACGAATTTCCTCTGTGCTTTACAAAATCAGGAGTAATATCCCAAACATATTTAACTCCCGAATAATGATTCCTGTCAAATGCCATAGCTCTCGTATGAGCAGCTACTTCATCATTTAAATCAGAAGTAAATAAAGAACCATTAAGATTACCAGAGATATAATCATATCCATGTTTCATTTCGTGGCTTAATGTAGCATAATTACCTCTAAATAAAATACTTACAGTATAATTATCATTTAATAGTCTTGTTTCTCCGTTGGCTTCTTTGCTTATATTTTGGTCAACGGAAATATTATAATTGAAATCTTGCGTATGTAGCATTTCATCATATTCTAACAAAGCATTTTCCATTTCACCTTTGGCAAAAGAGTAATGAGCATATTCTTTTTGTTTTTCAGAACTTGACATATCGGTTGAGAATGCAATATCTTTTAATTTTCTGTTGTATTCTTGTATTTTCCCTATTGTTTGACTGACCAGATTATCAAAATGAGCCCTTGATTTTGGGTCGGTTATCGTGTCTCCCTTCACATCACTAAACAATATCGGGTTATTCCCAAAAGTCGCATACGGACTAATCGAAACGTTTGGTCTTGGGTCTAAGTTCCACCGTTTTCCCAACCTTGGCGAGTATTGCCAAAACTCTGCGGTGTAGGAATTTCCTTTTCCACTCACTTGGTCATCACGTTCTTGAGATTGGAACGCATACCTATACCCATCTTCCACCTCCTTGCACACCGTCACCGTAGTTGTATCGTCAAAACTCACCAACACATCGTCCACTCTAAAGAAGCAGAATGCGCTCGCTTTGGTCATGTGAAACTCGAGGGTGTAGTTTGCTCCTGCACTTGCAGGCGTAAACGATAGGTTGTAGGTGCCAGCCGTCGTATAATTACCACTTGCCACCACATAGCCATAGTTGTCTTTTACAGATACTTTGATAGGAATCGGCGTTGAACTCGGTGGCCAAATAACAACCGTTGCACAGGTATTTCCAATCACTTCAAAACTAACGTTGTGCACTCCTGTTCCTGTGGTAAAAGCTTTACTTGCTCCAATATCCTTCTTAGAGGTATTCGGATTGCTCACCTGCATTTCATCAGCAACGTAGGTTACCAATCCATCAGCCATTGCTGTCCAACTACCCCAAGTACCAAAACCCTCTTCCAGAGCGTTTTGTGTTGCTTGAATGGTTGAGTCATGACAAACCGTTTCTCTTCCTTCAAAGGTTCGACCTGTGAGCATAACACCAAATGGTGAGTAATCGTACGCCGAAGCGATACTTGCTTGCCAGTAATCAACTGTGCCACCGTTATTGTGCGGTATGGGTTTGTCGGTAATTACCGCTAAAACATTACCGAGATGATTAGAAAGTTCATAGCGTTTGTTGCCGAGCGTGTGTGTTATGTTGGTCGTGTCGGTGTTGGTAAATGCCGAACCTAAAACATTCACGCTATCTTTTAACATCCCCAATCTCGATGAACCATAGATGTATTTCTCCGCTTGGTAATAAGCAAGTGTAGAGTTTACAGTATCTATGTTTAGGTTGTATGTTGACATGACATTTCCTTGAGCATCCAAAATATAATACGTCGAAGAAAGCAAGTCGTTGCTGGAAGTGAGCACGTGTTTAGCTGTTCTTCGACCAAAAGCATCATAGTCGAAAGATACATTATTTTTTTGAGAACCAACTGTTCTTCCAATAAATTTATACCATTTGTTTTATTTTACTTAGCGGAAATTATTTGGTATAATGTCGATATAACAGACGTTTAGTTCAATGTACATTATCAAAATTCATTGAAATTAATTTGAACTATTACGGATGTATAATCGGTATTAACTTTTCTCCCGAACATTATTTTCTATCGTCGTTCCTCCTTGAAAATATATGTCGGGACAAGCCATCCACTCGCCAAATAATCGTATCAATTTCCTCTTGTTTGTCTTTGGTCAAACGACCTTCGCCGTCGTAGGAATAGTTGTTGTTTGTGTTGATAAAATTGACATCGTTGTCAAAAGTTCCCATATCGTCGATGTCGTCGCTGTATGTGGAAGCGTTGACGGCATCGTTTACTTGGTAAAGGCGGTTGCGCAACAACCTTCCAGCGTAGTTGGTCTCATAATGATACACTAAATCGTCGATTTTCGTACCCGTGCTGTCGTGACGAATTTGCGTTAAGATATTTCCATTGGCATCGTAGCTAAAAGCGTTGAAGTATTTGTTATCATACGTTCCTGTGTTGCCCCATGCGTTGCCGCTTAGATTGATGTTCGAAAAACTCTTGCTATGTGCGAGCCTGTTCAATTGGTCGTACTGATAAGCATTACCAAGTGGTAGCACTTCACGGGTATCGGGTTTTGTGATGGTTGTTACCATACGACTGAATCATGAAGAGTATCGTCTTTTCATCAAATTTCAAATTTGTTAACTATCTTTGGGCGCAAATTATAATTATGAAAGAACAGTCACTTTTAAGAATATTACGTGTTTTTGCTTTATTAGAAGCATTCTCTTGGTTAGCCCTACTTATTGCTATGTATTTAAAGTGGGTTTTAGACCACACTGAATATATGCGACCAGTTGGAAATATACACGGTTATTTATTTATATTTTTCGTTATATTTGTTCTGATTGTTGGAGTGAAAATGAAATGGAATTTTAAAGAAATAAGTTTAAGCTTACTTTCATCGATTTTACCTTTTGGAACAATCGTTGCTGATGTGAAGATTTTTAAAAAATACGTTAAATGAACGATACACGAAAACGCGTTGAAGTGTGTTTTACACCTGAAGAATATGTTCATTATAAAGATGAATTTGAAATCGTGGTCGTCATTGACGTTTTACGAGCAACTTCTGCTATTTGTGCGGCGTTCGAGAATGGCATAAAAGCAATCATTCCGGTTCCAACTATTGAAGAAGCATTGGAATACAAAGAGAAAGGATATTTAGTCGGTGCAGAACGAAAAGGAAAAATTGTCGAAGGATTTGACTTTGGTAACTCTCCTTTTTCGTATATGAATGCCGATTTTAAGGGAAAAGAAGTTGTTTTGAGCACCACGAATGGTACCCGTTCATTAAACGTAGTGAAAGATGCTGAAACAGTTGTTATTGGATCATTCTTAAACGTTGATGCTTTGTCAACATGGTTGTTATCACAAAATAAAAATGTATTATGTTTATGTTCAGGTTGGCAAGGAAAGTTTAATTTAGAAGATACAATTTGTGCGGGTGCTATTTCAGATGCTTTATTAGCAACTGGAAACTACACTTCAAATGAAGATTCTTCGATTGCAGCTAAATACTTATATCAATCTGCTAGTCAGAATTATATGGGCTATTTAAAATCCAGTTCGCATAGAAGGAGATTAAAGAATTTAAATTTGAATGAAGATATTAAATATTGTTTAACGCCGAATCAGACAAGTGTTATTCCTATTTTAAAAAATGGTAAATTAGTACTACTTGAAACGTAATTATCACATAGTAATCATTTTGATTTTTTCTTTGTTGGGCATTTCACTCACCATGGAAAATTCTACTAATTCTCTAAAAAAATGGGGGTTTGCAGGACACATGCGCATCAATCGTGTGGCCGTCTTTACACTTCCTCCAGAAATGTTTGGCTTTTACAAAGAACACATCGAATACTTAACTGATCACGCGCCTGACCCTGACAAAAGACGTTATGCCATGGTGGGTGAAGCAGAATGTCACTACATCGATATCGATCATTATGCGATAGGTGACCAAGACCCCTTTGATCTTGTACCACGAAAATGGAATGATGCCGTTGCAAAGTATACAGAAGACACACTTCGAGCTTATGGTATTGTTCCTTGGCACATACAATTTGTTCTGAAAAAGCTTGAAAGAGCGATGGCGAATAAAAATACCGATTTAATTCTCAAATATTCTGCAGATTTAGGTCATTATGTAGGTGATGCACATGTTCCTTTACATACGACTGAAAATTATAATGGCATTATGACAGGGCAACGAGGCATTCATGGTTTTTGGGAAAGTCGTTTGGTTGAAATTAATTATAACGATTATGATTATTTTGTCGGTAAAGCTAAATACATTAAAGATCCTTTAGATTTAGCATGGAACACTGTAAAAGATTCGCACGCTGCCTTAGACTCTGTATTTCGTTTTGAAAAAGAGTTAACGGCTGAATTTCCACAGGATAAAAAATACGCCTACGAACAACGTGGTAAAATGACCATTCACACCTATTCGTATGATTTTTCTCAAGCTTACAATCAACGATTGAATGGCATGGTAGAACGCAGAATGAAAGCTGCTATTATTGCCGTTGGATCGATGTGGTATACCGCTTGGGTAAATGCAGGACAACCTGATTTATCTTCTATTCAACACACCAAACCTTCTGAGAAATTGATGAAGGAATTACAAGAATTAGAAAGTCAATACGAACAAGGTAAAGCAAAAGGAAGAATTTGCGATTAGTTGATTTTTAGTAATGAATAGGAAGAAATCGTCTTGTCATAAAATAGGCTATAACTCCGATTCCTGCACCTGTTGAATCGGCTACAATATCCCACATATCAAAAGAACGATACGGAATAAAATACTGTAGGGATTCAAAGAATAAACAACAAAAAACAGTAAAAACAAGCGCTAATCGTTGATTTTTATTCAATGAAATTAACGCAAAAAATCCTATTGGAAAAAACAAGATACCATGCGCCCAATGATCTCTTCGAATGCCTAAAAAATAACTATTCAAATCAACGACATCGTCTGCTCTCATCACATGTAGGGCGAATACAGCGAGAAGATAAACGATAAAAAATCGTTGAACAATTAGTTTACTAATTTTCATGTTCAGATAGTTTAACTTTTAATACCAAAGAAATATCTCGTAGACGTGCAGCTTCCATAAAATCTAAATCTTTCGCCGCTTTTTTCATTTTCATTTCAGTAGAATGAATTAAACGCTCTAGATCTTCGATGGTATGATATTCCAATGAAGATTCAGCTGCAATTGACTTCTCCTCTGGTATTTCCCCATAGTCCTTTTCAGCATCAGCCACTTTGGTAGAATTGAGAATCGTTTCCTTTGATTTAATAATTTGCGTTGGCGTAATTCCATGCGCTTCGTTATATTCCATTTGAATTTTTCGACGGCGCTCGGTTTCTTCTATCGTTTTAGCCATAGACTTCGTCATTTTATCGGCATACATAATGACTTTTCCATTTACATTTCGGGCCGCTCGTCCTGATGTTTGCACTAAACTACGTACATCTCTTAAAAAACCTTCTTTATCTGCGTCGATGATAGCCACCAAAGAAACTTCGGGTAAATCCAATCCTTCTCGTAATAAATTCACCCCAATTAGTACCGAAAAATCACCTAAGCGTAATTGCCGCAATATTTCTACCCGTTGAATTGTATCTACTTCACTATGAATATAGCGACATGGAATGCCAGCTCGATCTAAATACTTTTGTAATTCCTCTGCCATTCGTTTCGTTAGCGTCGTCACAAGAACACGCTCATCGACTTCCATACGTAGATGAATCTCTTCAATTAAATCATCTATTTGATTGGCACTTGGTCGCACTTCAATAATAGGATCTAACAATCCAGTTGGTCGAATAACTTGCTCAACCACTACTCCATCCGTCTTCTCTAGCTCGTAATCAGCAGGTGTAGCCGAAACATAAATCACTTGGTTTTGAACCATCTCAAATTCTTCTTTTTTTAAAGGTCTATTATCGATAGCTGCCTGCATTCTAAAACCATATTCTACCAAGTTAATTTTTCGAGAACGGTCACCACCATACATGGCACCAATTTGTGGAACGGTCACATGACTTTCATCAATTATCATTAAATAATCTTTCGGGAAATAATCCAATAAGCAGAAAGGGCGTTGACCTGGTTTTCGCCTGTCAAAATAGCGCGAATAATTCTCAATACCAGAGCAATAACCCAATTCACGCATCATTTCCAAATCGAAAGTCACGCGTTCTTTTAAACGTTCTGCTTCAATGGATTTACCATCGCGCTTAAACGCTTCCACTTGCGTACCTAAATCAATTTCAATCTCCCCGACTGCATGACGTGTATTTTCTTGACTAGAAACAAAAATATTCGCAGGATAAATATTTAAATCTTCAAATACTTCTAACTTCTCATTGGTTTCAGGATCTATCGAATAAATTTTCTCAATTTCATCACCCCAAAACTCAAAGCGGATCGCATAGTCAGCATATGCCAAAAACAAATCTACAACATCGCCTTTTACACGAAAAGTACCACGTTTAAATAGATCAATTGTACGAGAATAAAGATTTTCAACTAAATTTAGAAGAAATCGATTTCGTGCAATTCGTTGTCCTTTTTTGACATAAATGATACTTTTTTCAAATTCTTCTGGATTTCCAATACCATAAATACATGAAACAGATGAAACTACAATCACATCTCTTCGTCCAGAAAGTAGCGCGGAAGTCGTTGAAAGTCGCATTTTCTCTAACTCATCATTAATGGCTAAATCCTTTTCTATATAGGTGTTGGTAGTGGGCAAATAGGCTTCTGGTTGGTAATAATCATAATAAGAAACGAAGTATTCCACACGATTATTTGGGAAAAACTGTTTAAATTCACCATACAATTGCGCAGCAAGCGTTTTATTGTGTGATAGAATTAATGTAGGTCGATTGATTTGAGTGATGACATTCGCCATCGTAAAGGTTTTTCCACTTCCCGTAACTCCCAACAAAGTCTGATATTTATCCTCTCTTAGAACGCCCTCCACCAATTGTCGAATAGCTTCCGGTTGATCGCCCGTAGGTTTGTATTCAGATATAAGTTCGAAATCCATCGTGTTTTTTTTCAAAATTAAGAAAAACCATCAAGAAGTTTTCATCATTGCACTTTACTTATACGATTATTGCTAAATTTACGTTCATTTTCAAAAGAAAACCAAATACATGAAATTCTGGACACTTATAATTTTTAGCTTTATTACTTTAACAGCGTTTGGACAACGTAAGATAATAGATAATGTTATTGCTCAAGTTGGAGATAATACTATTCTACTATCTGACTTAGAAAAACAAAAACATCAAGCCAAGCTTTCTGAGATTCCTATTGACGATAATTTTGAATGCGATGCATTGGAAGAATTGTTATACCAAAACCTACTATTATTACAAGCCGATATTGATAGCGTCACTATTCCTGACTCACAAGTAGATGCAGAAATGGAGAATCGTATCCGGGTGATAGAACAGCAGATTGGTGGTCGTCAAAAATTAGAGGAATTTTATGGTAAAAGTGTTAATCAAATAAAGATCGAATTTCGCGATGCCATTAGACGTAGACTATTGGTAGAAATGATGGAAGATAAAATTACGGAGAATTTGAATGTTACACCAGACGAAATTAATACCTACTACCAAAATATTCCTTTCGATAGTTTACCTTTAATCAGTACAGAAATTAAATTACAACAATTAACCGTTTTTCCTGAAATTACAAACGAAGATAAACTTCTTGCTAGAAAAAAACTGCAAGATATCTTGGAGGACATTCGCACCGATGGGAAAAGTTTTGAATCAATGGCTCGATTGTACTCAGAAGACCCAGGTAGTGTTTCTAAAGGTGGGATTATGGAAGCCTCTGTTGGTATGATGGTTCCTGCTTTTGAAAATGTAGTGATGTCTTTACAGGAAGGTCAAGTTAGTGATGTATTTGAAACAGAATATGGCTATCACATTGCGAAACTCTTAAAACGAAATGGTAATGATTATATCTGCGCACACATTTTGATTATCCCTACCTTTAGTAGAGAGCAATTGATTTTTGCCAATAATCAAATTGAGGAAGCGTTTAAAAAACTTACAGATAGCAGTATATCTTGGAATGGAGCCATATTGAAATATTCCAATGATGACAATACCAAATTGAACCATGGAATTATTACAAACCCATATACAGGAGATCAGTATTGGAAGATGGAAGACTTGAACCAAGTAGACCAACAAATGTTCTTATTAATAGACAAAATGCAGGTGGGAGACTTTTCTTCTCCTACGCTTTATTTTGACTTTAATGAACGTAAGCAAGGTATTCGTATTATTCGCGTGATGGACAAAACGAAGCCCCACCGTGCCAATATGGATGATGATTATGATATGATTCAAAATGCTACTTTGGTATGGAAAAAACAACAAATCATCAACAAGTGGGCGGAAAGTAAGATTAAAGGCGCTTATATTCGTATCGACGATTCATACATGCACTGTGAGTCGTTAAATAAATGGACTAAAAAATAAAACATGTCAGACGTAGCTACTATCGATCAATTAAGAGAAGATTATAAACGACTAAAGAACGAGATTCATAAAGTCATTATTGGTCAAGACGAGGTTGTTGACCAGGTTTTAATTTCTATATTTTCTAAAGGCCATGTACTTTTAGTAGGTGTTCCAGGATTAGCAAAGACGTTATTAGTCAATACGATTGCTCAAACACTTGGTTTATCCTTTAATCGTATTCAATTTACGCCTGACTTAATGCCATCCGATATAATTGGATCAGAGATTTTGGACGATGCTAAGAATTTTAAATTCGTCAAAGGACCTATTTTTAGCCACCTATTATTAGCGGACGAAATTAACCGAACACCACCTAAAACACAAGCTGCCTTATTAGAAGCGATGCAAGAGAAACGAGTGACTGCAGCTGGTAAGACTTATACTTTACCACAACCATTCTTCGTTTTAGCTACGCAAAATCCTATTGAGCAAGAAGGAACCTATCCGTTACCAGAAGCACAACTAGACCGTTTTATGTTCAATGTTTGGGTAGATTATCCTGCGTATGAAGAAGAAATTTTAATTGTTAAAAATACAACTTCGAATCATCAATCAACTTTACAGCAGATTTTATCCGAATCACAAATTCTAGCATATCAAGATGCAGTTAGAAATGTCCCTGTACCAGATAAAGTGTATGAATATGCCGTAAAGTTAGTTGCCAAAACACGTAAAGATGACCCGAATGCTCCAGAGGTAACAAAGAACTTTATTTCTTGGGGAGCTGGACCTCGTGCTTCACAGTATTTAATTGTTGGAGCAAAGACACACGCTATCATAAAAGGAAAATACTCTCCTGATATTGAAGACGTTATGGCAGTTGCTTTACCGATTCTAAGACATCGAATTGTACGAAATTATCGTGCTGAAGCAGAAGGATATACCATCGAAAAGATTATTAAGGAACTCATGTAAAAGGCTGTTAGACCATAACATAAACTACTTTTTTGGTTTCATAAAATTCTTCTTTGAAGAATTTATTTAATTCAAAAATTTCATAATGATTTTTCACAGGCTTCATTTCCTCAGAGAGATCCCCCCCTTTTAGGTAAAGAATACCATTTGGAAAAGCATTTCTTTCAATCTTTTGAACTTTATTACGCACCCAACTTAAAAAGGTTGGCATAGCTGTCACTGCTCTAGAAACTACAAAGTCAAATTTCTCATTAATGTTTTCAGCACGTTCATGAATGGCGCGAACATTTGTCAAGCCTAATGCTAATGCGACTTCGTTTACTACTTTAATTTTCTTACCAATTGAATCTACTAGAAGAAAATCACAATTAGGAAACAGAATTGCTAATGGAATACCTGGAAAACCACCTCCTGTTCCTACATCTAAAATTTTTGTTCCATCAGTAAATTTCATCACTTTTGAAATTGATAGTGAATGAAGGACATGGCGCTCATAAAAATTATCCATATCTTTTCTAGAAATCACATTAATCTGATTGTTCCAAAAAAAATACAATTCTTTTAATTCTTTCAATTGTTTCTTTTGGTTTTCAGTAAGTTCTGGAAAGTAAAAATTAATTAAATCAAAATCTGTCATCATGCTGCAAAATTAGGAAACATCCATTTTAAAAAGTCAAGGCTTCAAAATAAAATTAAATTCTATTTTTTAATCGTTCTAAAAAACTATTTGGAGGTTGAATCGGACGTCTAGTTTCTTTATTAACAAACACCAAAGTTGTTTCTCCTTTACATACAATTTTTTCATCTTTAGTAATCTCATACTGAAATAATAACCTCACTCCTATTAAAGAAACGATTGTCGTTTTAACAATAAGTTGATCATCATATTTTGCCGGCTGTAAATAGGATATGTTTAAATTCATAACAGGCAACATATAGCCTAATTCTTCTAAATTTTTATACGACATTCCTAATTCTCTCATTGCCTCAACCCTACCAACTTCAAGGTATTGCGCATAATTCCCATAATAAACATATCCCATTTGATCCGTTTCTCCATAACGAACTCTCAAAGATGTTTGACTGATAAAATCGATCTCCATTTATATAATTATATATTGTTAAAAAAACGTTATATGTTAAATTAGAAAATAATAAATATCTACAACTCGCATTCCTTCGTATGGTGTAAAAAAAATCACAAAGTCAATAGCAAATTAATTTTTTTTTAAACTATTTTATTCTAATATTTGTCATCCTAGATTTTGAAAGACTAAATATAGAGAATAATTATTAATACGCCTTAAAACCACATAAATGACTATTGAAAACCATGTAGATGTTTGGAATAACTGCCTTAAAATTATCAAGGACAATCTATCTATTCAAGCGTATAAAACTTGGTTTGAACCGATTGTACCTGTAAAATTAGAAAATAACCTACTAATGATACAAGTGCCTTCACATTTTTTTTATGAATGGTTGGAAGAACACTACATTACTTTATTGAAAAAAGTGATTAAAAAAGAAATTGGTACTGAGGCGCGATTAGAATACAGCATTGTAATGGAAAATACATATAAGAATACAAAACCATATACAGTAAAGTTACCAACATCTGATAGAAAATCTCTTAAGAATGGACCGGTAAGTATGCCGATAGATTTAAGTAGTAATCCAATTAAGAACCCATTTATTATTCCTGGACTTAAAAAGATTACCATTGAATCGAATTTAAACCCTTCTTATTCATTCGAAAATTTTATAGAAGGCGATTGTAATCGACTTGCTCGATCGGCTGGTTATGCAGTCGCAAATAAGCCTGGAGGAACAGCTTTTAATCCACTATTAATCTATGGAGGTGTTGGATTAGGAAAAACGCATTTAGCACAAGCAATTGGTATAGAAATTAAAAATCAACACCCAAATAAAACGGTTCTTTATGTTGGTTCTGAAAAATTTGCACACCAATTTATTGATGCTATCAGAAATCAAACGACTAATGATTTCATTCATTTCTATCAAATGATAGACGTATTAATCGTGGACGATATTCAATTCTTTGCTGGAAAGGAAAAAACACAAGATGTATTCTTCCATGTTTTCAATCACTTACACCAGAATAATAGACAGATCATATTAACTTCTGATAAACCACCGGTTGAAATGGAGAAAATGGAGCAACGTTTGCTTTCTCGCTTCAAATGGGGATTATCAGCAGATTTGACCACTCCGGATTTAGAAACTCGTATTGCTATTCTTGAAAAGAAAATGTATAGTAGCGGAGTAGAATTACCAAGCGAAGTGGTAGAACATTTAGCATACAGTGTTAATACTAATATTCGTGAAATGGAAGGGGCATTCACCTCTCTCCTAGCTCAAGCATCTTTAAATAAAAAGACGATTACACTGGATTTAGCAAAACAAATGATTGATAAATTTGTTAAAAATACAGCCCGTGAAGTTTCCATCGACTATATCCAAAAGATTGTTTGTGACTATTTTAGTCTAACAATTGATATGCTAAAATCTAAAACACGTAAGCGTGAAATCGTTCAAGCGAGACAAATTGCGATGTATTTCAGTAAAAAAATGACAAAATCTTCTCTTGCTAGTATTGGAGCAGTTTGTGGTGGAAAAGATCACGCAACAGTTCTTCACGCATGTAGAACAGTCACTAACTTAGCTGAAACTGATAAGCAATTTAAGAATTTTATTGACGACTTAGAAAAGAAATTATCATTACAATAATTTATAATACCGATAGGAATATCGGTATTATTTGCTTTTCACACGTTTGATTCAGTTGTATACCAAAAATCATCGCTTATTTAAAATTTAATTTTGGCATAATGATAAAACTACTTCTTTCCTTGCTTCTGGTCTGTATCTCTGTTTTTAGTTATGCACAAACAGAAGCTTTAACAGCTGAAGAAAGAGCATACTTATTTCACATTGTTCGTAAAAGCCCTATTTTAGAAAATAACATTGGACGATACCTCGAATATAGAGGTCCTGATATTCGCTTCCGTAACAAAGAACTCAATTACGATTCAACGGAAAACTATATCATCAACAATCCAAGTTCACTCATTATTCATTCTTCCGAAATTCAAAAATCTTCCGTAGGCATAATCGCTGAAGCTGCTAATAAAATAGCTATTTGGGAACTCAACAAGATGCTAATGGCGAAACGTATGAAGAATTCAGAAGAATTTAAATTATACGAAGCTCGCTACCAACGTTTCGAAGTATTATTACAGAATTATCTTCCTACTACCGCCTTCAAAAATGATAATAATTCAAATATCATTCATCCTAAAATCGAGCAACTTCTTAATCCGAGCCTTCATCTGAATGATAAAATTAAGATGGTTGAATCCTTTCATTTTTTAAATATAAACGACCAATTAGCTACGTTAAACGCTATTAATAAATCCATCAATGAATATGTAAAACAACGTACAAATGAGATATTCAGTCATTTAGGTGGAAAGACGGACAATTTTGAAAATGTTTTAGTCGCGGCAGGAGATGGAAGTTTGACTTCTGGTATGTTAGAAGAACGTGAGAAAGATGAAAATGGTCGATGGAACAAAGGCTTACCAAAAGCGATTGGATTATTTCCATATCAACTTAAGTTAGTCCCTCAGAAGTCAAAAGATAGTTCTCCTATTCAACCGAATCGTGTTACCACTAATAATTTTCATACGGCTACAGGAACTACAAAAGCAATAAATGTTCATTTTGATATTTGGGGTTATAACTCTGATAAGCAGACAACTGTAGTAATTGAACGCAATGGAAAAACATACCATTTATTTGGATCTGGTGAAACTCGTTTTTTATCTCCTGACTCTACCTTCGCCAAAGGTGACACTTACCAGAAGATAATTGATGAACTAAAGAAAAAAATTGCAGTAATCGACGAAAAAATTTATGGCAAAAAGGGATATGATTATTGGATTGCTTATCATGAGAAAAAACGAATTGAACAAAAAGCTCAGGTGATTGCGCTAGAACAGGAAATTGCCAATATAAGTAGCTTCGTTATTCATACTAAACAAAACGGTAGAAAACAAAAGAACGAAGAAATTGACAACACGTACTACGATAAGAAAAATCGCAAAGAGAAACAAAATCAATATATTCTCAAGAATGAACAACTCAGTGCTACGATAAAAAAAATAAAAGACTTAGAAAAAGAAAAGGTCGAAATTATAGAGATTAGAAATGGCCTTGATCAAAAAATGAATTATTGTATTGAAGTATTTGGTCGAAATTGGATGCCATTTACTACCAACGAAGGTCTTTATACTTTTGAGGATTCTACCACTTTTGATATGTTAACACAAGATTTGAAATTTCCTCCTTCTAATGATTCTAGTATTTTTGAAGTACGATTAATCGCAATTCCTTACACTATATCTTCCGATCAAGCGGACGAAGTAATGTTGCACATCAATGTCACTCAAGTAGATCCTGATTACAACGCTCGTATTCAATTACGATTTAACGATGTATTTGAATCAAATAGTTGGCAATTAAATAAACCACTATTAGCAGATGAAGATAGTTTAAGCATTCGTGTATTTTTCGAACAGCTTTTAGATAAGAAAAAAGAATTCAATATCATTGCAAGAGGAATTGGATTAGGTAAATGGAATGGCGTGAAAACGGTTTATAATGCAGAGCAAAAAGAACTAGATTCTTACCCTATATCGAAAGAAGATTCTACTTTTAAGAGACTTAGAACTAGCGAGGTAAATGTTTTTGTAGACCGACTAATTTCTTTAGAAATAAATTCTTATACCGACCCAGTTAAGACACAATTTGACATTCAAAATAGTAAGATAAAAGAAGTACAACTGAAATATAATTTAACCTATAATCAAATCCTAAGTGCGTATCGTTCAGCATCTATTCTATTTAAATTACAGGACGAATTAAACGTTAAGTGTGGAGAATATCTAGATAGAGAATCGGCAAAAGTAATTATTGACCGTTTAAATGTTGCTTTCAGCAAATCAAAAATTACCGTAGGAAAAGTTAGTTTAAAAGCAAGCTTGTTTAAGTAATTTAATAGGACAATTTTAATCGATTAATTTCACCACCAATAACCACTTTCATAGAGTCTAAATACTGAGGCTTTATTTTGTTCCCATTTATTTTTATCACTTTGTCGTAGGCGTAACGTCCTTCTCTCCACTTATAGCGACATTCAAAACGATTTTCATCGGTATCCATGAATTGTAAAATCAAATCTTTATACTCGGATACTTTAGATGTTTCCATACCAATTAAATCAGCCATGAATGTGTTGGTAGTAGTGTATTGTTCATTTTCCTTAGTGAAAATAAGAATTCTTCTTAATGGAAATCCCTGAACACCAGAACGACAAACGACTAAGAAATTATCTTCTATCGTTTTTGCACTTATTAACGGTAATACTTTGAAGAATTTTGAATCACATGCAGGCGAAAGATAATTCTTCATGTCTTTCTGTGTGGGATTACACAGATTAACGGCTTGTAATAATTTATTCTCAACAGATGTATTTTCTTTGTTCTCTTGAAAGATTACTTCCACCTCTTCTTCATACTCTTTAGGCTTCTCTAGTTTACTTTCTGAATCAGACTGAGTTGAGTTAGAAGAATTCGTTGGATCTTCAAGGTCATCTGAATCATTCTTGCAGGAAAAGAAAGCTAGTAGACTAAAAACTAAAATAATTGTACTGTATTTTTTCATAACTTAATGAGCTGGGAAAATAGATGCACTTAATTCTAACGCCTTTTCAAACATAATGTTATCTACACCATGATGTATTTTATTTTTATCTAACCAATAGATTAATTGTTCTGTTGGCATATTTCCGATTAATTCATCTTCTGCCATTGGGCAACCACCGTATCCTTTGATAGCACCATCAAATCTTCTACAACCACCTTCATAAGCCGCTTGAATAACATCTTCCGCATGCTGGGGTGCTACATGTAAGTGTGCTCCAAACTCTACATTGGGTAACGTAGGAATAATTTCTTTAAACAATTCTGTAACCAAGCTAGGCGTAGCAACTCCAACCGTATCTGATAAGGCTAAATTCTTGACATCAAGCTCATTATATAGTCTGGAAGCCCATTTATTAACAACTTCTGCATTCCAAACATCACCATACGGATTTCCAAATCCCATCGAGAGATAGACGAGTAATTTCTTTCCTTTTTGTGCTGTCATTTCTGCGATCTTTGAAATTCTTTTCCATGATTCTTCAATGGTTGCATTTGTATTTCTCAATTGAAAAGTCTCTGAAATTGAAAAAGGATATCCTAAATAACTTACTTGTTCAAACTCTAGTGCATCTTTCGCACCTCTTTCATTCGGCACGATTGCTAAAAGTTTTGTTTTGGTGTTGGATAATTCTAATCCATCAAATACCTTGGCTGTGTCACGCATTTGAGGAATTGCTTTAGGAGAAACAAAACTACCGCTATCTAAAATATCAAATCCACATTGTAGTAAAACATTTTGGTATCTTATTTTGACTTCAGTTGGGATAAAATCGTGAATCCCTTGCATAGCATCTCTGGGGCATTCTGTTATTTTAATAGCGTCCATTCGTTCCTATTTTTCTGCTAATATACGCTTGTTAATCCTTTTTATCAACCCTGGACCTTCATAAATAAAGCCAGAATAAATTTGAATCAATGAAGCACCAGCGTTTAATTTATCAATTGCATCTTGAGGAGTAGAAATTCCACCCACTCCAATTATTGGAAATGCTCTATTCGACTTTTCGGAAATGTATCGTATAACTTCTGTCGAACGATTGGTTAAAGGCTTTCCAGACAAACCTCCTGCTCCAATTTCATTTACTTCAAGTTCAGGTGTTATTAATCCTTCTCTCGAAATCGTTGTATTTGTTGCGATCAATCCATCAATCTTAGATTCTACTACTATCTCAATAATATCATCCAATTGTGAGTTGGTTAAATCAGGAGCTATTTTAAGTAAGATGGGTTTTTTACTACTGTATTGAACTCTTTCTTCTACAAGTGTTACTAACAATTGTTTCAACGGTTCTTTTTCTTGTAATTCACGAAGATTGGGGGTATTTGGAGAGGATACATTTACCACAAAATAATCAACATAAGGATATAAGGTATTCAAACATTTAATGTAATCAGAAGTGGCTTCCTCATTTGGGGTAATTTTATTTTTACCAATATTCCCACCTATAATTATATTACTATCTCGCTTCTTTAAACGTTTAATAGCATCTTCTGCACCTTTATTATTAAACCCCATTCGATTAATCAGCGCCTTGTCTTTTTTTAATCGAAACAATCGTTTCTTAGGATTTCCATCTTGTGCAAGAGGTGTCAGAGTACCAATTTCAACAAAACCAAAACCACAAGCAGCTAGTTCATTAAACATGGTTGCATCTTTATCAAATCCAGCTCCTAAACCAACTGGATTTTTAAATTTTAACCCCAATACTTCTCGCTCTAATTCGCTCGATTCAAAAACAAATGCTTTTTTCCAAAAATAACGTATTATTGGATTCTTTAACATGACTTTCAATAACTTAGCCGTTAAGTGATGTATTTTTTCAGGGTCGATTAAGAAGAAAAAGAAGCGAATTACTTTATACATACATTTTTGCTTAAAAAAAAAGCGAGATTAATTTCTCGCTCTAAATTTATAAAAAGGTTATTATTAAAACTTAGTTCTTTTGTATTTGTATTTTTTAATTTTCAAATTAGAAGAATAGTTTTTATATGTTATATTCTTAGTTGCAATAATATTTAAGTAAAATACTGCGTCCTTATCTTTATCTCCTCTTTGTGAACCAGGATTAAATAAACTTGGAGTATTAGATGGATTACTTAGGTAAGCAGATGAAGCACCTACTCTTTGATTTAAAATAGCAGGGTCATAATAATTACCACTTACATCATCAATATAATCAGAGAATGTCTTCAAATACATTGCTTCTAATCCTAAAGTCCACATTTTGGCAATACCAAATTTAAATCCAATACCTGCAGGAATTGTAGCTGTTATAGGTAAATAATTCTTAGGTCCATTTTCCATTCCTTGCCCTTCCGTTTTTAACGGTCTAAGGTTCGTCCATTTTCCTTGATACTTTGCTTGAGGATTAAACCAAGCTAAACCAATACCTCCAAAAACATATAATTGAAAATTATGATTTTTAGCACCGCCTTTCATACCATAACGACTTCCAATCTTCTCGTTTGCATAAATGATCCATTCAAAGCGTTGACTTAAATTTAAAAATGGAGATCTAAAACTTAAATTTCTAGCATTACGGATTGGTTCTTTTGACAAAGCATCATCCCCTTTTATCATTCCAAAGTTCAGCATAGTTGTTGTAGCAAAGAAACGGTGAAATCTATATCTAAACCCTATACCCATATTTATGTTTGTAGAAGCTAGATTTAAGTCACCCAAAGAGTAATCTTTCCCTGGGCCTTTACCTCCTCCTAAGTCTCCCAAAAACTGAGTTACACCAAGGTTCATCACGATTTCTTTCTTATTTCTAGACCAATTGTTCTGGCTATTAAAGTAAGAAGCTTGTGAAAAGGCAATTAAAAACGTAAATAAACAGATTGTAGTTGTTATTAACTTCATATAAATTAAGTTACTAAAAAAAATATATAGACAAATTTACAACAATTTATTACTTAACAAAATTATAAATGAAAATAATTTGATAAGCCATTAAAACTCCAAGACTCAGTACTAAAATTCACGAAACTAAAAATATACTTTTCTTTCTTTTTAAGGAATCGTTACCTTCTTAGGTCTCATTCATTAATCATTGATTTACAATATCTTAAAAATGTTATTTTGGAATTCTATAATTTTTTAATTAAAGAATAAATTGTCATTTTATTGTTTTCTAAAAAATGCTTTAATTATTCTATTATTTATTTGATTATCATAAAATAAGAATTTAAAATATGGTTTTTTATAATACTCTACATTCACTTTAAATTCCATTACAAAATTATCTCTTAAAATAGAAAACATAACATGATCGTCTAATATTATATCTTTTAAATATTCTGATACTTTCGAACCTTCTAATTCATTACCATCAATTCCTATTATTTTATCATATACGCTGAGTCCACTTTTCTCAGCAGTAGAACCTGCTCTAATTCCTGTAATTATTCCGGCGCTATTAACGGTGATTCCTAAACTAGGTTGTGATGCTGTAAGATCCATAATATCGATTCCTATCGCCCCAAATATGCTTTTAAAATCAGGTACTTCCACGCCTCTTACGTGTTTTGTAAAAAACCAATCCATATCTTCTCCCATAAATTCTGAAAAATTATTTTCAAATTCTACATTCGTAAATCCAACATTCTTTGCTATATAATATTTTTGATAAAGAAGACGCATGAAATCATCTAACGTTTTTTCTCCTTTAAACTTTGCAATTATTAATGCGTCCATTAAGGAGGCAATCATTCCACCTCCTGAATAATAAGAAACTGTTGTGTTTGCAGAATTCTCATTTGGTTTATATGCTTTAATCCAAGCATCAAAACTAGCATCTGCAATAGATTGGACACTAGACCCCACATTACCTACATAATAGTTTATTGAACCTTCGATAGTTTTTAAGTAATCAATTGCTGAAATATATCCAGCTTTATAGACGATTTGATCTTCGTAAAAAGAAGTAAATCCCTCCATAACATATAATAAAGGAGTATAAACTTCTTCATCGTAATTAAATGGTCCTAATTCTTTTGCTCTTAATCGTTTAACATTCCACAAATGGAAATATTCATGGGCAACGAGTGTTAAAAAACGAACATATTTATCTTCGGAATACGTAAATCTATTCACACTCAACGTTGTAGAGCTTTTATGTTCTAGTCCACCTTGAGCATTTGTAACATTATGAATGATAAAAACATATCTTTTATTTGGATTTTCACCATATATGGACGTAGCTGCATCGGTAATTTTAGCCATATCTAATTTTAGCTTATTGATATCATAATTACCTTCTCCATATAACGCAACAATATGTTTGCAACCACTAGAAGTAAATTCAAATATCGTTTGATTTCAATTGGTGAATCTACTAATTCGTCGTAATCAGAATAGATAAAAACTTGAGTTCCATCTGATACTACTCCCTCTCCTATTTGTTCTAATGCTGTAGATATTTTTGAAAATGAAGAATATGGGATAACAGTTAATTTTCCGGATTTATTTCTGAAATTTTCAGTATACATAAAAACACCTGTTCCGCTTACAAAACCATGTGATAAATCTAAAAATGATGTTCTTACTGACAACTCAAACGCATACACTTCGTATTTAACTGTTATGTTCTTAGCTTTTCCGTTTGAAATCATCCAAGCATTTTTCTTTGTTTTATGAACTTCTAGGCTTTTCCCATTCGCATCAAATGCCTTCACTTGATTAACGTTTTTAGAAAAGTCTCGTACTAAATACGATCCGGGTGCCCAAACAGGCATTTTAATTTCTATCTCTTCTCCTTTAATATTTTGGATGTCCATTTCGACTTCAAAATAGTGAGATTGAGGATTACTCATCTTTAAAGTATAATCAATTTGAGCATTTGTAATAAAAACAAATGAAATAAAAAGAAAGAAAAACAGTTGTTTCATAAAATGATTTTGAAATTAAATTCAAATATAGAAATTTTTACCGTAAACACTTTTCATATATTTGCTCTATGAAATATACCATAATAATCTTAGCGCTTAGTTTATTCATTCTTTCAGCATGTAAAAATGAAACTCCAAAAGAAGTGGAGAAAACCAATGAGCCACAGTTTAGCAATGAGGTAGAGGATAAAAATCTACCGTTGGATGAACGTGTAAAAAAGCAGGCAATGCTAAAATTAGGTATTCCTGCAAATGAAAAATTTAGTGTTCAAATTCATCAAGCATACTTGAATATCGACAATCAGTCAGATGCTATTATCACAATCAATCGTTTAGCATTCGCAACACATCAAAGCGAAAATTTAAAAACAAAAGAAATACTTAAGCGCAACGGTTACATTGGTAATTACAACTATATCATAGTATATGACGGAGCAACTAATCAATTATCGATTCCTATTCCTATCCCATCAAGTGCAATGCGTGAGCTAGAGGTCGATTTTGAATACTTATTTTCAGAATCATATAGCACACCTGTTATTACATATCGCATTAAAGACACAGAATTTAAGAACTTTTATGCTATTTCAGATGGTATCATGGATAAAGTTTTTAAAATGATATCCTATGAATATGTAGGGTCGAAAAAAGAAAAGGCTTATGTCTATAAAATTCAGGATAAAGGAATGTTCTCTTTTGCAAAAGACATCAAAATTTTTAATGGTAAATTAGAAAATTCATCAGAAATTAGCAATGATTGGTTTGGCCCTAAATCAAAAATTTCAGGAACTCAAAATTTAGATAGAGAATGGTACTTTGATCCAAAACGCAGTGCTTATGTTACACCAAACTAAATAACACAATTTTTTTCAGTATATCAAACACAAAAGGTCGTCCAATGGACGACCTTTTGTGTTTGATATAATTGAGATAATTATTACTCAACAATAATCTTTTTAGAAATATCTCCTTGTTCTGTTGTTACAGTTAGGATATAGATACCACTATCTAATGATGAAACATTGATTTCTTTTGCTTTCGCATTATTTAAGAACTCTTTTTTCACCATGTTTCCTTTAACATCAAACATTCTGTATTCAATTAGATTCGCACCATCCACAGTGAAAGTTACTGTTGCATTTGTTGGATTTGGATAAACTACAAATGCTTCTAAAAGTTGTTCTGGAGAAACAGAAACAGTACATCCATTAATTATATGTGTCATATTAGAAAAATCAACATAGCAAGCATATTCAGGATGGTCGATATATGGATTTCTATTTTGTTGTAAAGAATCGATAAAATCATTACGTGTTATTTCAAAGCTCTTTGGAGGGAATTGAGCATTCCATTGTTTCAATACCGCTTGGTCTTGTCCATAGGTAATTGTGGAATTGATAGTAGCTGGTAATTTCCAATTTGTTCCATTTTCAGTATAACGCGTACACATATAAAACATTGCTCTCGCAGCTGCTCCTTTTTGCTCATCTCTTGGCTCATATACCCATTGTCCTAGGTTATTTTTACCAAAATAACAACCACTATTGCTTTGAACAGTATCACTTACCACTATTCCTAATGGGTAATTAGAACGAATACCATTTGCATCATTTTGATTCACTAAGAATAAGTTGTGATAATCACTATAAAAATTAGCATTGGAATTATCTATTGGAAACCATGAATTTGCATACGTATGTTCACGTGACATACCAACTGTTGAAAAATTGAAAGGAAAGTTATAAATGTAATTTTTTCCTAGATATGCACCAGTAACAACCTTTTTTCCACCAGTGGTATCTCTAGCGTAAAAATTATCGACCAATTTCGAAGCATAATCACTGTAATAATTCTGAAAATGAGGCGCAATTAAACCATGTAAATCATCTAATAAAGTTGGCGCTGAAGTTGTAATAATATCATATTGTCCAGCAGGAATCATATTAGCTGGTGTTACTTGATTTCCAGACAACGGAGAAGTTGTTAAATAATTAATTCCTGTACTAGCACCATTATATGCAAAAACTGAGAAGTGGTAATCAGAACTTGCTATGATGTCATTTGGTACAAAAGTAGTACTAGCAGAAGATTGAACTACTTTAGCACCACCAATCATATCACCTGGAAGATAAGTCACTCCATCTACTGGAACTTCTGTGATAGCAGTACCTTTTTTTCTAAGAATTAAATAACCGTCTGTATTTGGAGATGATGTGAAAGCACCTATAATACGATAGGTTTTAACATTTGAGAAAGTCAATGCTGTTGGTTGAGAAACTGGTTCTGTTGCTAAATTATCACCATATCCAATTACGTTAAGTGTAAATGTTGGAAAATCCAAATCATTGGAAGTAATAGTTACGACCGCCGTTCTTGTACCAGCTGCACTTGGAGTAAATTTAATTCCAATATTCTCTTCCCCTAAACCTGCAATAGTTAAAGGGAAAGTAGGTGTAACATCCAATGAAAAGTCACTTGCGTCAGTACCTGAAATTGTTATTGTGCTTACTGTTAAAGGATCTGCTGAACCTGTATTTTTAATCTTAAATGGAATCACAGAAGAAGAACCTACATTCGCACCTGTGGATTCGGTGGAATTGTTCGAAACAGCGCTTCCTGAAACATTCACTTCCATTTGTTGATTGGTAACTGCTGCTGCGTTTACAACAATATTATCAAGTCCAATATTTCCAGCCGTTTTTTGAATATAAATAAATTTAATAAAACGACTTGTAGCGGATAATGTTACTGATTGACTAGTATAAGCCGTTGTTGGCATATTCGATATATCATATACTTTATTTGTCGTATACGTCGTTCCATCAACAGATTCTTGTACTTCAAATGATCCTGCACCACTAAAGCTATTCCCTATCAAATCGAATGTCATTACGCCTGGTGAACTCGCGACGTTAATAATTAAATTTTTTCCAGTGCCATCAATCTTTAATGCGGGTGCTGGATTTCCTGAAGCAGTATAGTAAGCTGTTGCATTTGTAGTCCAACCATTAGCTGGAAGTTGCGATCCTGTAAAGTCACAAGATGTCGGTAGCGTCGCTTGAGCAACTGCCAACAATGAAGTTGTTAAACCGATAAAGAGAGTGAAAATCTTTTTTTTCATATTTATTGTTTTAATTAAAATTCTAAACCTATTCCTACATTAAACTTCAATCCAGGACCATACATAACTCCAACAGAGTTAATATCAAAGCCAGTTCCGTAAGTGCTAGATAAAATAGCATCTGACATATATTTTGTTCCAAGAGTGTTTATGATACTTCCATTGAAATTTAAAGCGTATTGTTTCTTAATAATGTATTTATATCCTGCGTAAATGTTAAACAACCCATAGCTTGGTGCTTTCCAAGAATCTCTTCCTGCATTTGCTCCTTTCAAAATAAAAGGATTAAAATCGGAGTAAAGTCGATCAAAATATTGGTATTGGAATTTGAAATACAAATGTTTGATTGGATCAACTCGAATACCAGCCATAATCATCGTTTGTGGGGCATCACCAACGTGAACACCTTTAGCATCAAAACTAACTACTTTATTATACGCTGGCAGTTCGACCGTTTTACTTGAATTCCACTTCCAATCTCCCAAAGAAACTGCAGTCTCTATACTTAATTGCTTAATTATTTTCCAAACGCCATCTACTTCAACTCCCATGTGAATAGCATCCATACCTTGAATATTCACCCGAATAGTTTCCATAGGATCATTCGGATTAGGAATTGCTAAACCATTTGGGAACGGCTTATTCTTCCAATTTGTAAAGTAAGCATTTACAGAGAATGCTAATTTCTTGGACTTAAAGTTATATCCTACTTCAATCGCTTGAATGATTTCATTATTTACCTCTGCAAAGAAATTATTGTAGGTGTTATCTACCACATTTGAATACATAGGCGTACGAGATAAATAACCTAAATTCATGAAAATATTGGAAAACTTTCCTAAAATGTAATTAGCTCCCATTTTAACCGTTCCTCCGGGAATCCATTTATAACCAGTGTTATCATATTGAACACCTTCAGAATTAGTAGTATAAGTTTGACCGTTATAACTAATTGTATCAAATGCACTGAATCTCAATACTGTATCTCCGACAGCTAAAGTTCTTTGTTTAAATTTATCAGTTCCTGAATACCCGTTTACATTTCCAGTAACATTCACAAAAACAGACCAACGTGTACTAGAGAATTCAATTTGACCGAAAGCACCTGCCCACTGGACAAAACCCAATCTGTAATTTTCATATCCTTGCTCGGCTAATTTATCACCTACTTTTTTCATCGGCGAAATACTATTCTGATCGGCATTATTCACAAAGTAATCTCCCCCTAACAAATCGGTAATTTCACGGTAATGTTCTCCTCGATAAAAACGATAATCAAGACCACTAGAAAAATTCCATTTTTTTGATATTTCGTAATCGAATTGTCCCAAATACCCTACCCAATAGTGATTATTCACAGAAGTAGTCATCACGTTGGATGATTTTAATAATGTCGGTGAATAATTAACATCAATAGTAGGTTGAACTTGTCCAAAGAAACTAATTTCTTGATTTCCTTTAATGATCAAATCCCAATCTAATTGTCCGTCCTCATCTTTAGGAGCAGATGAATACTTTAACAACTTTGTTCCACCACCATTTCCAATTGAAGCATAAACAATATTAGATATACTCATTTTTTTATTGATGACCCAAAAATCCTTGAGTGTCAATTGGTTTTTATTGTAATAGTTTAAACGTTCTGCATAAATATTCTTTCCATTCACACGGAAAGTATTTCTATTCTTATAATCACTATCAATGTAACCCCAATGTTCATTATAGCGATATCCATTATCATAAGAAGGTGCAGAAGTAATATCTGCTCCCAATTTTAATGCTTCTGTTGAATCCCAGTATTGAACTTTTTGATTGAATGCTCTTTGCGCATGCTTTTGAGGAGCTCCAAAAACTGAAAATGAAAGTAAATGATTCTTTAATCGTTTTTGAACTTTCGCATAATAAAACCCACCAATAGAAGGTGTTCCATCAATCCAACCATCTGATTTTTTGAAAGAAGCCGCCAAAGTAACACCCCAACCGCCTTTTAATAAACCAGAATTATATCCTATGGTCGTTCTCCAAAGATTTCCTGACCCAAATTCTTGTTTGAACATGATTCTCTTCTTAGAAGCTAATCCTTGTGTTAAAATATTAATTGTTCCTCCGACAGAAGGCATCGATATTTTAGTTGCTCCTAAACCTCTTTGCACTTGAATTCCACCTGTAATAGCATCTAGTCCGAACCAATTTGACCAATAAACAGCGCCATTTTCCATATCATTTACAGGAACGCCATCTATCATTACACCAACATTTCTCTGTGAAAATCCTCGAACAGAAACACGCGCATCTCCTTCTCCTCCACCTTGTTGAGTTGCATAAACACCAGGAGTTGCGTTTAACAACATCGGGATATCTCTGGAACCCAACTCTTCTTGTATTTTTTTAGGATCAATAGTGGTTATAGAAACGGGTGTTTTTCGATCGTCTTTGATAAATGAACTTGTAACTTTAATTTCTTCTAATTCAATGGATGAATTAATTTTAGCAACAACTGTCGTAATAGGTTCATTTACAGCTACATTTAACACGACAGAATCTAACATTATAGCGACCATACGATATTTACCATAAGGAACATCCGTAAATGTGATTTTTCCATTTTCGTCGGAAATACCTTTAAAACTTCCTAGCTGGACATTGGCAAAGGGTATCGTTTCATCCGTTCCACCATCAAGAACCGAAATGGTCACTTGGCTTTTTTGCGCAATAAGCAAAACGGGAAGAAAACACACTAAAAACACTAAAAATTTCATATTATTAGATAAGCAAAAAAGCCATCATGATTAATCATGATGGCTTTTTTTTAATATATTATTTTACGATTACCTTCTTTGTCAGTTTATTACCATTTTTTTCCTTTGCCGTTACAAAGTAAACACCAGGACTTACATTTAAATGGATTGTCATAGCTGATTAACCCGCGCCTCGGGCGTATCCA
>CAZDAR010000002.1:30348-127162 GCA_964503665.1 uncultured Flavobacteriales bacterium | reverse complement strand
AAAATTGATTTAGATAAAATCAATCCAAAGACAAGACCTGATAAGAAGAAAGACAACACAAAAACTCCTACTCCTGTTGTTAAAAAAGAGGAGAAAAAGGTAGAGGCTGTTGCTCCGAAGAAAGAAGAGAAAAAAGAAGAGATAGTGGTTCCTCCTGTAGTTGAAAAAACAGAAGAACCAAAAGTTCCTGAAAAAGAAGCAGCTCCTGAAATCGAGACTATTCGTGTTTCAACTAAAAAACTATCAGGTCCAACCATTCTTGGTAAAATGGAATTACCTGCTGAAAGACAAAAAGTAGCATCTTCCTCTCATTCTGCAAATAAGTCAAATGACCTAAAGAAAAAAAGGAAGAGAATTAAGAAAACAGGTGATGTAAAAGGAGACGCTACAAAAGCTCCTCAAACAGACGATAAAAAGAAAAGTGGTACACATACTGGTGGTAAATTCAAGCCAGCTCCAAAGCACGAACCTATCACTGAAAAAGACATTCAGAAGGAAATTAAAGAAACACTGGCTAGATTATCCTCAAAAGGTTCTAAGTCAAAAGGTTCTAAACTAAGAAGAGAAAAGCGTGCTAACATAGCTCATAGAATGGAGCAAGAGCAATTGGAAGCGGAAAGAGAAGAGAAAATCTTACAACTAACAGAATTTGTAACTGTTTCTGAACTTGCAACAATGATGGACATTCAGCCAACACAAGTTATTTCTGCATGTATGTCATTAGGGATTTTTGCATCTATCAACCAACGACTAGATGCGGAGACAATTCAGGTAGTCGCAGATGAGTTTGGCTATGAAACAAACTTCGTTGCAGCTGAATTGACCGAAAATCTTCCATTTGTTGAAGATAAAGAAGAAGACATGAAACCTCGTCCACCGATTATTACTGTAATGGGACATGTTGACCACGGTAAAACATCTTTATTGGATAGAATTCGTAATTCAGATATCTCACTACATGAAGCAGGGGGAATTACACAACATATTGGAGCTTACTCACTGAAATTGGAAGATGGTCGCAAATTGACCTTCCTTGATACACCGGGTCACGAGGCATTTACTGCAATGCGTGCCAGAGGAGCCCAAGTGACAGACGTAGCTATTATAATCGTCGCAGCTGATGATGATGTGATGCCTCAAACAAAAGAGGCGATTGCTCACGCTCAAGCTGCAAACGTACCTATGATTTTTGCTATCAATAAGATTGATAAAGAGGGAGCAAATCCTGATAAAATTAGAGAGCAGCTTTCTGTTATGAATATTTTAGTGGAAGAATGGGGTGGTCCATACCAATGTCAAGAAATATCCGCTAAAAAAGGTTTAAATATTAAGGAACTTTTAGAAAAAGTATTGCTTGAAGCAGACGTACTTGACTTAAAAGCAAATCCAGATAAAAATGCCATTGGTACTGTAATTGAATCTTCTTTAGATAAAGGAAAAGGTTACGTAACAAACGTTCTTGTTGAATCAGGAACATTGAAAGTTGGAGACGTTGTTTTAGTAGGTCGTCACTATGGACGTGTAAGAGCAATGGTAGATGAGAAAGGGGTTAAATTAAAAGAAGCACCACCATCCACTCCTGTATCCATATTAGGAATCAACGGCGCACCAAGTGCCGGTGAAAAATTCCATATTTTGGACGATGAAAAAGAAGCTAGAATGATTGCTGCCAAACGTGAGCAATTGCATAGAGAGCAAGGATTACGCACAAGTAAACACATTACCCTTGAAGAAATTGGACGTCGTTTAGCGATTGGTGATTTCAAAGAGTTGAACTTGATTATCAAAGGTGACGTGGATGGTTCAATCGAAGCATTATCTGATTCATTACTGAACTTATCAACGGAAGAAATTGCCATCCGAATTGTACACAAAGGTGTTGGAGCAATTTCCGAAGCTGACGTTAATTTAGCTTCTGCTTCAGACGCTATTATTATTGGTTTCCAAGTTCGTCCAACAGTAGCTTCAAGAAGATTAGCAGATGAAGAGAATATTGATATTCGACTATACTCTGTTATCTACAAAGCAATTGAAGAAATTAAAGCGGCAATGGAAGGAATGCTTTCTCCAGATATCCAAGAAAAAATTGTTGGTTCTGCAGAAATTAGAGAAACATTTGACATTACGAAAGTGGGAACTATTGCTGGATGCTTTGTATTAGATGGTGTAATAAAGAGAACATCAAGAGTACGTGTAATTCGTGATGGAATTGTAATTCACACTGGAAGCTTAGGTTCATTGAAGCGTTATAAAGACGACCAAAAAGAAGTCAAACGTGGATTTGAATGTGGTTTGAACTTAGACAAATACAACAATATCAAAATAGGCGATATTATTGAAGCCTTTGAAGAGGTTGAAGTAGCTAGAAAATTATAATCAAACTAGAGCTACCTTCCGGTAGCTCTTTTTACTTTCCTTCGTGGTTAAAATTAGAAATATAGAATTAGGAGATTTTCCATTATTGCTTGCGCCGATGGAAGATGTGAGTGACCCTCCGTTCCGTGCACTCTGCAAAAAACATGGTGCCGATCTAATGTACACCGAATTCATCTCTTCAGAAGGTCTTATAAGAGATGCGGCAAAAAGTGTTAAAAAACTAGATATTTACGAATACGAACGTCCAGTAGGAATTCAAGTATTTGGTTATGATATTGAAAGCATGAGGCAAGCCGTTCAAATCATTGAAAAGACAAATCCTGATATTATTGACATCAATTTTGGTTGTCCTGTAAAGAAAGTAACCTGTAAAGGAGCTGGAGCAGGGATATTATTAGACATCCCTAAAATGGTCAAGATGACGGAAGAATTAGTGAAAAACACGAACTTACCAGTCACTGTTAAAACACGATTAGGTTGGGACGATAACACCAAGTATATAGTTGAAACTGCTGAAAGATTACAAGATGTAGGAATTGAAGCCATCTCTATTCATGGAAGAACACGTAAACAGATGTACAAAGGTGAAGCAGACTGGACATTAATCGGAGATGTGAAAAACAATCCACGAATGAAAATCCCAGTCTTTGGTAATGGAGATATTGATTCACCTGAAAAAGCAAAAATATACAAAGAAAGATATGGTGTTGATGGCGTGATGATTGGTCGTGCTAGTATAGGTTATCCGTGGATATTTAGAGAAATAAGACACTATCTGAATACGGGTGAGTATTTATCCAAGCCAACGTTAGCAGAAAGAATTGATGCAGCTAAGACGCATCTTGAAATGTCCATTCAATGGAAAGGAACAAAATTAGGGATTGCAGAAATGAAACGTCATTATTCCAATTATTTTAAAGGAATTCCTCATTTCAAAGAGTACAGAATGAAACTCGTAACTTCTTATGAACTAGAAGAAATCATGGAAACATTTGCAATTATTCAATCACTCGAAAAAGAATTTGAAATAGAGTAATCTTAACTTAGAATAATAGGAAATAAAGTGCAATACGAGGAACAAGAACAAACGGAGGATCAATCAGAAGAATTATTTGAACATTATACCTTTAATGTGGATAAAGGTCAAGAAATGGTTCGTGTCGACAAATTTCTCATTGACCGTATGCCCAATACTTCTCGAAATAGAATTCAAAACTCTTGTAAATCTGGCAACGTACTCGCTAATAAAGTAGCAATTAAACAGAATTACAAAGTAAAACCAGATGACGTCATTTCGATTGTCATGCCCTACCCCGTTCGAGAAATTGAATTAATACCTGAAAACATACCAATAGAAATCGTTTATGAGGACGATGAATTAGCCGTCGTTTATAAACCATCTAACATGGTCGTTCATCCAGCGTATGGAAATTATACAGGAACACTTGTAAATGCCATGCTGTATCATTTTCAAAATCTTCCTCAAAAGAAAGAAGGTTTTTATGGCCGTCCTGGATTAGTACACCGTATCGATAAACACACTACTGGCTTATTAGTGATTGCCAAAACAGAATATGCCCTAACCAATTTAGCCAAACAATTTTATGAAAAAACAACCAAAAGAAAATACTGGGCATTAGTTTGGGGAAATGTAAAAGAAGACGAAGGGACAATTTCCAACTATTTAGGGCGTTCACATAAAAACAGAAAAGTAATTACAGTCTTTGATAATGAAGCGGATGGTAAACTTGCTATCACACATTATAAAGTAATCGAACGATTTCAATATTTCACCTTGGTAGAATGTATATTAGAAACAGGAAGAACACATCAAATACGTGTTCACATGAAACACATCGGCCATCCTTTATTTCATGATTTAGAATATGGTGGTGATAGTATTTTAGTTGGTCCAAACACGGCAAATTATAAACAATTCATCAAAAACTGTTTCAACTTAATCGATGGGCAAGCTCTTCATGCTAAGACATTAGGATTTGTTCATCCAACGACAAAAAAAGAATTACTGTTTGAATCAGAAATTCCAAATGGATTTCAAATATTATTAGAGAAAATAAAAAAATTCATCAAATAGGATAACTTATTCATTTATATACCGTAAAAAAATAAGGAAAAACTGTTATTTAAAAAATAATTATTACATTAGAGCCGTTTTCTAAGTTGGTTATAACAAATTACTTACTGATAGTATGATAAAAAAATACGTTACTATGAATATAAAAGCATTAGCAACAATTGTTGTTTTTGGTGCAGTATCTGTGACTTTCGCTCAAAGAAATCACATAGAGTTAGCTAGAAAAGCATTCAGGAATCAAGAATTCTGTGATGGAGCTCCAAAGTGCGCAACAGCTTACAGTAAAATTGTCCGAAAATCTTCTGGAGCACTTAAGCAAAAGGGAGAAATGGCTTTCAAAACAGGTGAATGTTATAGAATGACAGAAAATCCAAAAGAAGCCTCAGAATGGTACGAAAAAGCAATTATATTAAAGTATCAAAAAGTAAGTCCAGAAGTCTTCTTATATAATGGTGATATGTACCTTATAATGGGAGATGATGTAAAAGCAAAAAAGAACTTCGAAGAATACTTAAATATTTCTCCTGGAGATGCTCGTGCAGAAAATGGTCTAGCTACTATAAAGCAAAGAGCTTTGTCTAAAACTTCAAGATATACCGTTACAAATCAAGCTAAAATCAATAGTTCTGGTTGGGAAATGGCACCAATGTTTGGAGATAGAAAGCAAATTCAAATGACATTCTCTCAAACAAAATCGGAATTTAAAGAAACAGATCCAAGAACATGTGAGCCCTATTTTGACTTATGGGTAGCAGAGTTAGATAAAAAAGGAAACTGGACTAAACCAGTTCTAATTGAAGGTGAAGGAATTAATACAGAAGACAACGAAGGAACTGTTTCTTATGCAAACAGAGGTAAAACAATGTTCTTTACACGTTGTCCTGGTGTGAAAAAACAAAATTTAGGATGTGACATTTGGGTCTCTGAACTAAAAGGAAAAACATGGGGTGCTCCAACTAAGTTAATTCTTAAAACAGCTGACTCGCTTTCAGTAGGTCATCCATGTGCTTCTGATGATGGTAAATTATTAATCTTTGCTTCTGATATCCCTGGTGGATTTGGAGGAAGAGACTTATGGTATACAACATATGATAAAAGAGCTGACGCTTGGTCTGCACCAGTTAACTTAGGTCCTGGTATTAATACAGAATCAGATGAGTTATTCCCTACATTCTCTTTACATGGTGATTTAATCTACGCTTCTAACGGTCTACCTGGACATGGTGGTTTGGATATATTCAAAGCAAAGAAAGTAGGTGACATGAGCTGGGAGAATCCAGTAAATTACGGTATGCCTATCAATTCAAAGTGGAATGATTACGCATTGATTGAATATGATAAAAGAACAGGATATTTCACTTCTGAAAGAAAAGGAAATGTTTCTGAATATAAAGGTGATATCTGGAAGTACGAATTACCTCCATTCATCTATGACTTAACAGTTGTAGTTGGTGAAGTAGGTGATAAAACAAAAACAAAGCGTATTGCTGGAGTTCCTGTAACTGTTACAATGGCAGACGGAAAGAAATTCAATGGAACAACCAACGCACAAGGAAAAGTTTTCTGGGATAAAAAAGCAGATGGTACAAGATTCGTTAATGAAGAACAATCTTATACAATAGCTATTGGTACTGTTAAAGGATACAAAGAAAATAATAAAACATCTAGTATAACTACTGTAGGATTAGAACAAGACCAAAATTTCTTTATCGAAATGGAATTGGTTCCTGAAAAAACATTTACATTACCAGAAGTACGTTATCCTTTAGATAAATGGGACTTGTTAGTTGACTCAACAATCAATTCTCAAGACTCGTTAGATTATGTGTTAGAATTATTAAATGAGTACCCAGGAATGGTCTTAGAATTAAATTCTCATACAGATAGCCGTGGTTCTGCAAATCATAACCGTGTGCTAGCTGATAACCGTGCTAAAGCTTGTTACAAGTACTTAGTAGAGAAAAAAGGAATTGACCCAAGACGTATCGTTCCGATTGGTAGAGGTGAAGATATTCCACAAACAATTATTGTGGATGGTAAAGAGGTTCAATTAACAGAAGCTTATATCAATCAATTTAAAACGAAAGATAAAAAAGAGTTCGAGCGTTTACACCAGTTAAACCGTCGTACTGATGCAAGAGTATTGTCAATGGAGTTTGATCCAAACACTGCGCCTCCTGCAAATCCAAATTACTTAAAATATACTACTCCTCTACCTAGATAATAGGAGTAATATTAAAATACTAAAAAGGCTATCTGAAATCAGATAGCCTTTTTATTTTTATCAAAAAACGTTAAAATAGCCGCTTTTAGCAGAATTGTTATTTTTTGGTTTTTTTAGTTCATAATCAAAAGAACCAAGTAGAAAAAAATAGTATCTTTGCGCCATGGAAAAAAGTAAAAGTCATGCTGTCCCACTTTCTGAAAAACAATTCGAGTTACTCGAACGGTTAAGTAATTTTGGATGTGGGCAAGGTATACAGCCAGCTGCGGCTAGTATAACGGCATTGCTTATGATTTCTGATAAGACTGAACTGACATTTGATGAAATTAGAGAAACACTAAATCTTAGTAAAAGTGCCACAAGTAATGGTATTAATCAACTTCTTATCGCTGAACGAATTGGTTTTATTACAAGAACAGGTGATAGAAAACGCTATTTTAAATCAAATGTCGCATCATGGAAAGAGAGTTTTGGAAGTCAATTCCAAAGTCTTAGTAAATTTTGTGCTCTATTAAATGAAATCAAAGAAATACGTACTAATGAAACAATTGAGTTTAATAAATCAATTGAAGATTTGTCTAGTTTTATAACATATTTATTAGAGGAAATTCCTAAAATATATCAAAAATGGGAAACAAAAAGATTAGAAAATATATGAAATTAAAGTATAGTTTAACACTCTTAGCTTTTTCATTAGTTGGACTAACAAAAGCACAAACAACTGAATTAAGCCTGAGCGACTGTTTGAATTACGGTTTGGAAAACTCTCCATACATGACCATTTCTGAAAATGAAATGAAAATGTTCAAATACGATAAACAAGATGTTTATAGCCCTTATCTGCCTCATATAAATGGAAGTGCTGGTTTGGATTACAACGCTAAATTACCGGTTACGGTTATTCCAGCTGGATCGTTTGCACCAACGGAAATACGAATGAAAATGGGGTCTGCTCATGCCAATAATGCAGTCGTTCAACTGGAGCAAAAAATATATGACCAAACGATAATCATAGGAATTCATGGAATCAAAGACATGAGAACCCTATACCAACTCAACTCCGATAAAATAGTAGAAGATTTTATTTACAATCTTTCATTGACCTATTACCAGGTGTTAATTGTTAATCAGCAAATTAAACTTTTAGAAGAAAATGAGAGTAAATATGCTGAATTGGAAAAAATATTAAAATTACAACTGGAGAAGGGAGTTATAAAACAAGTAGATTATAACCGCGTAAAAGTGGCCTACAATAATATCTTTTCTCAATTAAGCTTAATTAAATCATCCAAAGAAGTTGCTATCAATAATTTAAAAGTGGTAATGGGAATGCCACTAGACCAAGAATTAAAAATAGATGAGCAACAACAAATAGTTGAAAACATCAAATTACCTACAGATGCACAAATTGATATAACCAATCGATTGGATTACAAAATTAATGAACAAACACTAAAATTACAGAATCTGAACACAAAGGTAATGAGGTATTCATTTCTACCTACAATAAGTGGATATGCTCGATATGGTGCTAATAGTTACGCTAATAACTTTAAAGATTCATTTAAAGAATTCTATGATTTTGCCTCTATTGGACTAAAGTTAACCGTCCCTATTTTTAATGGATTAAAATCAAATATTGCGTATAATAAACAACGCATTCAGACACTTAATCTAGAGACTCAAAATAAAATAATGAGTGAAAGTTACAAGGTAGAATACCTTAACTCACGAACCAAATTACAAGAAGCATATACAAGTTTTCAAAATAATAAAGAAAATTTAGAATTAGCAAAAGATGTATATGATGTAACTTCCCTATCCTACCAAATGGGAGCATCCTCTTTATCAGATTTTCTAAATGCCGACTTCGCGTATAAAGAAGCACAAAATAATTATATGACATCAACAATTAACTTCTTGTCATCTCGTTTAAATTTCGAAAAATCAAAGGGTAATTTATCCAACTATTTAAATCTAAGTAAGTAATGAAAAAGAAAGGTATTATCGCAATCGTCATATTAGGAGCATTCGCTGTCTTTGCAATTGTCAAATTAGTTTCTAATAAGAAAGAGCTGGACAAAGGAAAAGAGGTGATAGATCGTTCTCACATTCCAGTTGCTGTTAACTTAGCAACAGCAAAGTCAATGGAAATGAGTTCTGTAATTGTTCGTCCGTCTATCGTAGAACCAAATGAGAAGGCAGGAATCGCTTCAACTATGCCAGGAAGGTTAGAAAATTTCAACATAGAACTTGGCTCTAAAGTAACGAAAGGGCAATCGATAGGGAAAGTGGATACAAAAACGTATGACATTCAACTTAAGAACTTAGAGTTAGCAGTTAGTAAATTTGAAAGAGATTTAAAACGCAATAAGGAGTTGTTTGAAGGAAGTGCATTAGCAGAGTCACAATATTTAGACTCTAAATTTGCCTATGATTCTCGCAAATTGGAAATGGAGCAACTAAAACAACAAATTAGTGATTCCTACATAAAATCACCATTGACAGGAACAATCGTTGATAAAAGAAATATTTCAGGGGAATTTATCGGTGCAGGAACCCCAATCGCAACGGTTGTTGATGTAAATACATTGAAAATATTTGTATCAGTCAATGAAAGTGAGGTGCGTTTTATTAAATTGGGAGAGAAAGTAAATATTAAAGCAAGTGTTATTACTGATAAAACATTTAGTGGAAAAGTTACTTATGTAGCTCCAAGTGCTGACGAGAACTTCAATTATAAGATTGAAATTCAAGTAAATGTGAAAGAAAACAAGGAATTAAGAGCAGGAACATATGTCAATGTATACTTCGAAACAAATGCAACAGACATCGCACTACAGATTCCTAAGAAAGCATTAGTTGAAGGTATTAAAAACGCCTATGTATATGTTCTAAATGGTGACAAAGCCGAGAGAAGAACAATCAAAGTTGGTCGTGAAAATGGTGAGTATATAGAAGTTGTTGATGGTCTAAAAGAAGGCGAAAGAGTCGTTATAGACGGTCAAATTAATATCACAGACAATAGTTTAATTCAATCTAAAGACACAAAATAAATATGGCTTCAATTACCGAAGTAGCGATAAAACGACCTTTACTGATTACAGTAATATTCGTTTGCCTCATTCTTTTTGGTTTCATGAGTTATAAGACACTTAATTATAACTTATTACCTAAATTCGACATTCCTATTGTAATGGTGCAAACCATCTATCCTGGAGCATCTTCGGACGAGGTAGAAAATAGTATAACGAAACACATCGAAGAGGCGGTATCTTCATTAGAAGGTCTAAAAGCTATTAACTCCTCCTCTAGAGAGAGTATCTCATTAGTACTTGTTGAGTTAAATCAAGATGCAAGCGCTGAAAAAGCACAGCTAGACGCAGAAAGAAAGATTTCACAAATCTTATCCATCCTTCCTGCAGATATCGACGAACCAATTGTTTCGCGGTTCTCATTGGATGATTTACCTATTTTAAGGTTGACAGCAACGTCTAAATTGTCTTCTACAGAAATGTATGACTTAATTGATTTAAAAGTTAAACCATTACTGACAAACGTTCCTGGTGTTGCACAAATTAACTTGATTGGTGGAATAAAACGTGAAATTGAGGTGAAGCTAGATAATAGTAAGCTTTCTGCTTATAAAATTAGCCCACTTCAAGTACAACAACTAATTGCAAGAGGTGGAATGTCTTTTCCTGCGGGAAATATTCAAAGTGACGAAGGTCGATTTTCAATCCGATTAGATGCGAAGTTAAACAACATAGAAGATCTTAAAAACCTCATCATTCGTCAAGGACAAAATGGATCAAAAATCTTCTTATCAGACATTGCCTCCATTACAGATGGTGAAGCTGAAGCAGTGGCAATTAATCGTATTAACGGTAGACCCGGAATTGGTATTCAAGTATTAAAACAAACTGATGCTAATACCGTACTAGTAGCACAAGGTATTAAGAAAAAGCTAGAAGATGTAAAACTACGATATAAGGATATTAATTTCAATTACGAAATTGCATCTGACCAATCTGTCTACACACTCGCTGCAGCAGATGGTGTAATGAAGGATTTATTTTTAGCCATTATCATCGTTGCACTTGTAATGGTGTTCTTCCTACATTCAATTCGTTCATCCTTATTTGTTTTGGTAGCCATTCCTTCAGCCATGATTCCAACATTTATCATGATGTGGGCAATGGGATTCTCACTCAACTTAATGACCTTAATGGCATTATCTCTTGTAGTAGGAGTATTGGTGGACGATAGTATTGTGGTATTAGAGAACATTTACCGGCACATGGAGATGGGTAAACACAAACGCATTGCGGCCCTCGATGGACGAAATGAGATTGGATTTACAGCGCTTTCAATAACCTTAGTGGACGTTGTAGTATTTATCCCGATTGCTTTAAGTTCTGGATTAATTGGTAACATCCTAAGAGAATTCTCATTAGTAATTGTTGTTTCCACATTAATGTCATTAATGGTAGCATTCACCTTAACGCCAATGTTAGCGTCTCGATGGGGGAAATTAGAACACCACACCAAAGACACCCTTTGGGGAAGAATTAATATCTGGTTTGAAGATGTCATTGATGGAGTAAAAGAATTATATGTACATACACTTAAATGGGCTTTAAATCATAAAATAATCCTAGCAATTATCATCACCACATTATTCGTTTCAACGGTAATCTTAATTCCAATGAAAGGTTTAATTGGTGCCACTTTTATGCAACCAGCCGACAGAGGTGAATTAACACTTCAAATCGACTTATCGCCTGAATATACATTATCTCAAACCAATCAAGTAGTGAGTGGTATTGAAAAAATGTTGTTGAAGGATAAAGATGTTGTCAATGTTTTCTCAAATGTCGGAACTCAACAAGGAGAAGCGTCATCAAATGCAGCTTCCAATAGTAACTTGGCAGAAATAACCGTTAATCTTGTCGATAAAAAAGAAAGAGATTATACAACGGATGAATTTGGACATCGGATGCGCGATTCATTGGAGCAATATCCAGGCATCAAAATCGTTGTAACTCCTGTTGGATTAATGGGAAATGATATTCCTATTCAAGTTATCATAAAAGGGACAGAACAAGATAGTGTAAAGAAAGGTTCGAAAATGTTATTGGATATCATTAAAGATGTCCCAGGGACAGATTTCGTTCGTTTCTCAACTAAGTCACCTAAAAAAGATATTGCTATTGAGATTGATAGAGATAAAGCTTCTTTATATGGTTTAAGTGTAGCGGAAATAGGTGGAGCTGTTCAGTTAGCTTTCCAAGGAAATGACAAAACGCGATTCAAAGACCAAGGAGAAGAATACGATATCAATATCATGTTAGATAAAGCGGATAAGTATTCTATTGATGACATTCGTAATTTAACGATTCAAAACTCAATGGGAAGTATCGTACGATTGAACAGCGTCGCAAATATTGAAGAAGTGGATGGTCAATCTGTAAGAGAAAGAACCGATCGTTTGCCTTCTGTGAAAATAAATGCAGCAACAATCAATCGTTCTTTAGGAGACATAGTAAATGACATCAAAGCGAAAGTAAATGAAACAGAATTTCCTAAAGGAACTGAAATTAAATACATTGGTGCCGCTGAGAACATGCAAGAATCTATGCAAAGCTTGCTGATGTCATTAGGATTAGGTATTCTACTCATCTATTTTATCATGGTAGCATTATACGAAAGTGTCACATCGCCATTTATCGTACTATTCTCTATCCCAGTATCATTTGTAGGGGCATTCCTTGCTTTGGCATTGACCATGAATCAACTATCCATCTTTGCCATGCTTGGATTAATCATGCTACTCGGACTGGTCGCCAAGAACGCTATTTTGATTGTCGATTTTGCTAACCATCAAGTTATGGAAGGCAAAACCGTTTATGATGCATTAATTGAAGCAGGAAAAGAGCGTTTACGTCCGATTATGATGACCACACTGGCAATGGTATTCGGTATGCTACCAATCGCTATAGCAACTGGTGATGGTGCGGAAGTGAAAAATGGTATGGCTTGGGTAATTATCGGAGGATTAACGTCTTCAATGATATTAACTATATTCCTTGTACCTAGCGTTTACTATATGTTCCATAACATCAAGGAATTTTTCCAAAGAAGAAAGCAGAAGAATTAAGATTAAAAAATAACTTACTAATAAAACGTCCCTAAAAAACAATTCATTTAGGGACGTTTTTATATACTGTAATGTTATTTATAGGATTGGAATATTAATCCATTAAAGAAATCTTTTGGACGATTAGAGGTCAGAAAAGGTAAACTACCACTACACGTCATCTTATACAAATAGCCATCGTGGAAAACAATACGCTTCCAGCACAATCCATATTCTTCCACTGAAACGATACCTTCAAACATCTTATCATTATTCAATGTGGTGGATTCAATTATTGCATTAATAGGTTGAAAAAAGTTTTCTTTTAAATAGGCATCAACTGGAACGTTTTCATCAGCTATTTTTTCTACTTCAAGAATGTAGATATTTCCTTGTCCTAGATCTCTAGCTTCTAAACGAATATTACAATTATCTATTGCAATAAGTGGCTTCATACCAAAAAGAGCGGTAAAATGTAATGATGTATCTTTGTAAATATACGTTTGATGGTCTTTGAAAAATCGTTTCTCTTTTGTGAAATCTTCTGTGAATGTCGACTCTATAGGACGAATTGAATATCCTTTCTGACGTAAACTATTAAGAACACCATACTTTCCTGCTAAGTGTCCCGCACCAACAGCAACAAAAGTAGAGGTAGTACGCATAATGGAATCTATAGTTTTTGCCATTTTCAAATTCCGATTAATAATCATTTCTTCATAACCATTAGACCCCATATATCCTTGATACACAAGACGCTGTAGTTTGAATAGATTTCCTGTTAAATAGACGTTTAATAAATCATCCTCAGAGAAAGAAGCACTTCTTTGATACTCTGAAAAGACGATAGATTGATAGGCTGAAATTTGATCATCAATAGTTTCTAAAGGAATTATGGGTTTTCCCGAATTAGTAGCTACCTGAAAAAAATAGGCATCTAAAAATTGTGGTCTACCTTTGTTCGTTCCGTAATTACTTTTATCTAAAAAAATATTTTTAGAGTAAATTCTCCCGTTACCATCTACTAGTAAATTGGCATTCAGCTGAACATTATAAAATCTGTATAGCTCATGGATATCTACTTCTGGAGAAAACACACTCGTATTACAAAAAGCATAATAAATAGAATCTGAAAAGTTGAATAATTTAGGGCTATTGAGATGTATTGTACCTAAAACATAGGATGGTTTTTTTAAATTTTCTCCACTAATTTCCCATAATAACTGATTGGATTTATCAAATTCTAATTGTCCAAAACCTAACAAATGAATGAATACGAAAAATAATAATAGGAATTGTTTCATGTGGTCGATAGTGTTTTGCTAAACTACTAATAAATATAATGCTTTGATTAACCTTATCTTAAGAATTAAAGAAATTCTTTTTAAGATAGATATCTAAGCTCTCCGGTTTGGTAATTGGTCCAAAACGTCTAACAGGATTTCCTTCTCTATCAATAATGAACTTAGTAAAGTTCCATTTTACTTGATTAGTAATAAAACCCGGAAGTTCGTCCTTCAGCCATTTAAAAACGCTCAAAGCCTCTTTTCCATTCACATTTATCTTTGAAAAGACGGGAAATGTAATATTGTACTTCGTTAAACATTCTGCTTTTATCATAAATTCGTCGGATGGTTCTTGGGTAGCAAATTGATTACAAGGGAATCCCAAAACAATCAATCCTTGATTTTTATATTTTAGATATAATTTTTCTAACCCTTCGTATTGATATGTCAATCCACACTTACTAGCTGTATTTACAATGAGCACAACTTTACCCTTATATTCCTCAAAAGAAATAATATCACCTTTAATATCTATCGCAGCAAAATTATAAAGCGTCATTTTAACAAAGTTATTTCACACCATTCTATCAAAGATAAACGACTATTCGAATCCTTTTATAAAATTAACATTTCAATACAATTCGTTTAAATTAACACTTAAATCAACGGCTAATCCTAGTTAAAATATGTATAATTGCTTGTCCTGAAAATAACTTTTATATATTCGTAACAAAGCAGAGCTATGAATATTACGCCTTTTGATGATAATTACTTTATGAAGCAAGCTTATTTGGAGGCACAAAAAGCGTTTGCACTAGATGAAATCCCAATAGGGGCAGTCATCGTTGCTAATCAACAAATAATCGCAAGAGCTCATAATTTAACCGAGCAACTCAACGACGTAACAGCACACGCGGAAATGCAAGCTATCACTGCTGCTGCCAATCAGCTAGGGGGAAAATATTTAAAAAACTGTACGCTATATGTAACGTTAGAGCCATGTTGTATGTGTGCAGGAGCTTTAGCTTGGTCTCAAATAGATCGTATTGTCTTTGCTGCAAAAGATGTGCGTCGTGGGGCGTTACGTGTCACTCCTTCTCTTTTTCACCCTAAAACAATTATTGAAAATGGACCAATGGAAAAAGAATGTTCTGATCTTATTAAAATGTTTTTTGAAACAAAAAGGTATAAAAGTTAATTCATCCTTACAATTTATCCATTTTTGTGAGTTAGATAGTATATAATTATCATATTTGCAGTTCACTTTAAAAGATATAAGAAATGCGATTACTTTTACTCTCTTTATTGTTCATTTCAGGACCAATATATGCACAAACACCCTCTGAATTATTAAACGATAATTTTGAAAATGGTTCGTCCAACTGGACATTAGGGACAACTGCTGACACATGGGTTATTGACACTAATTATCAAGGGCTTATTATGGATATGGGATTCTTTCAAATTCCTGTCTTTCCTAATTCACCAGAACAACCTGCGGCTTTTACTAACGCACCAAGAAGCAAATATTTACACATACAAGATGCCATGTTGTGTTCTTTAATGGGCTATTGTAATGCTACGTATTCAACTACTGGTACTTCTTATGCGACTTTATCTCAATCGTTAGACTTATCAAATTACGAAAGTACGACGGTTACTTACAGCTATTTTGTGGAAGGAAACGTGGATTCAGCGTATGCTCATTTAGAATATTCAATAGATTCAATCAACTGGGTGGAAGTAGGAAGTAAAATGAATACTCAAAGCACTTGGGAAACTGTTTCAGTTGCAATTCCAGCTTTAGATGGTGTTTCAACAGCTTATATTCGTATCAAATGGAGAAACTTGGGATATAGTAATACCAATCTTGGAATTGGTGTGGACGAATTTAAAATCACTGCTATTGATACCAATTCAACCTACATTTCCAATGTAGCTATTGATCAACCTTCATTCTGTTCTGAAACAGCTACTCCAGTAAATATTACGTTTAAATCAAATGGTGTCTTTGATCCTGGAAATATCTTTACAACTTATATTTCTGATGCTAACGGAAGCTTTGCTAGTGCTCAGTCGATTGGAACACTATCTTCCACAGCAAATGGAATATTGACTATACAAGGTAATCTACCTGCACTTACTGCTGCCAATTATAAACTAAAAGTAGTTTCTTCTTCTCCTGTTTTAGAAGATACACTCGTTTCAGCACTAATCATTGATGCAGCTCCTCAGTTAACCATTTCATCTGATCAGACTATCAATGTTGGTGAATCAGTTACTTTGACCGCTTCAGGTGCTGATACTTATACATGGTCTCCAAGTGCAGAATTAAATAGCGCAACAGGCGGTTCAGTTATCGCGACACCAAGTGCAACTACGACCTATACTGTAACAGGAAAAGGAACAAACGGATGTACTTCCACTGCAGCAGTAATCATTACTGTAAGTACCGTTGGATTAACAAATATGGATTTAGAGAAAATTGCTATATATCCAAATCCAAGCTCAGATAACTTTACAGTTCAATCATTGGATAACAAAACTATCGATGCAATAGAAGTGTTTACGGTAGATGGAAAGAAAGTGAATCAATTTCATTTCCAAAATAACGTATTAGAGATTACACAGGCAGGAGTCTATATTGTTAAACTTACCATAGACAACCAATTGCACATCATTAGCTTAATAAAGGAATAGTATTTCTTTTAAAGGAATTCAAAAAGCATCTAGTCATTGATTAGGTGCTTTTTTATTTGGTCTCTTCCTCATTTTGATACCACATACATTCACTACAACTTTTCTTCTTAAAGAAGAGTTTCTTAACGAGAAAGAAAGCCGCTAACAATAACACTATGGCAAGAATGATTAATTCCATTATGAAAATATATTATAGGTTATTAAAGCACCAAAATACGCCATAAAAGACATAAATCCAAATTGAATCAACGGCCATTTCCATGATTTTGTCTCTCGCTTCACTACCGCTAATGTAGACATACACTGCATGGCAAAGGCATAAAAGACCATCAAAGAAAGGCCCGAAGCAAGCGTGTAAATAGGCTCTCCATTAGCATTAACTTCTTTTTGCATTCGATGAATTAACCGACCAGGAGCGTCATTATTTGTTTCTACACTATAAATAGTAGACATCGTTCCTACAAATACTTCACGAGCTGCAAACGAGGTGATTAATGCAATGCCTATTTTCCAATCATAACCTAAAGGTTGAATTACAGGTTCCATCTTTTTACCTAATATTCCTATATAGGATTCTTCAATTGGAATGTCTGTATTTTTCACCTGCTCTGAGAAGGATAGACTTTTATCGGAAAAAGTAGAAGGTCCATAGCTGGAGAAAAACCAAAGAATGATGCTAATGGCAACAATGATTTTACCCGCTTCATAAACAAAGGTTTTCACTTTGATGTAGATCTGAATACCTACATTCCGTAAGTGAGGAAGTTTCAATTCTGGGATTTCAAGCATGAAAACACTTAATTCTTTTGACTTTAAAATAAATTTCAAGATAAAAGCAACAAATAATGCTCCAGCGGCACCAAGAAAATACATAGCAAACAAAACAAGCGCTTGAAGATTGAATACGCCACCAATTAATTTATCGGGAACCACCAATCCAATCAGAAGTATATATACCGGAATTCTGGCACTACAAGAAATAAGTGGGGTAACGAGAATAGTTGTCATTCGTTCTTTCCAGTTGGTAATCGTTCGCGTCGCCATAATGCCTGGAATCGCACAAGCAACACTCGAAATCATCGGCACGGCACTTCGCCCGTTTAATCCAAAAGGACGCATCCATTTGTCTAATAAAAATACAGCACGAGCCATATATCCAGACTCTTCCAAAAGTCCAATAAAGAGAAATAATAATGTTATCTGTGGTATAAAAACAAGTGTTCCTGCTAATCCTGCTAAAACACCGTTAACCAAAAGTCCGCGTAAAATTCCTTCAGGTAAAACACTATTCAAAAAAGAAGCGAGATAGTTAAACGAATCTTCTATCCATTCCATCGGTTTCTCTGCTATAGAATAAACCATTTGGAACATAATCAACATCAAAAAGAAGAAAATTACATAACCCAATATAGGATGAACCAAAAACTTATCCCATTTGGATAATTTTATCGATGAATTCGTGGTGTCAGACGTTAGAACTTCGGCTACAACTTGTTTTATCTTCTTAAATCTATTGGTCGTATCAGTCTGTTGAAGCTCTTCATCCTCAAGGGAAATGGATCGTATTTCTGTGGAGTAGAAATCAGATTTTCTTTCGTAGTCAGTCCTTTGAAGTGCTTCTTTCAAACGATTCATTCCTAAACCCACTCTTGGATTAATGGCTACAAAATCAATGTCTGAAAAAATAGATCTAAGTTTATCAAAATCAATCACTCCCTTTTTTTTCTGAACGACATCATTCATCGTTACAGCCACTACAAGTGGTAAATCAAGATCGTATAATTGGCTTAAAAAAAGTAAGTTTCGCTCTATATTATTAGCGTCTAATACATATAGTATTTTGTCAAATTCCTTTGTTTGAGTTGTTCTTTTCAGTGTGTCGAAGACAATTTTTTCTTCATTTGAATTGGGAAATAAACTATATGCTCCTGGCAAATCGGTAACGCTATACTGCTCATCACCAATCTTAAAAAAACCTACCTTTTTATCCACCGTTACACCCGGATAATTACCCACTTTTTGGTGCAATCCCGTCAGTTTATTAAATAAAGATGTTTTTCCAGTATTTGGATTCCCTACTAGCGCAATCTTCTTACTCATCTTAATCCAGAATATCCACTTCGACAACACTCGCCTCGATTGGACGCAAGGCTAAAACATAAGCTCCAACCATAAAGGCAATAGGTCCGCCAAATGGCGCTTTGTACATATAACAAATACCTTGACCTTCCACAATTCCAAGACCCACAAGTTTAGAAGAAATTTCTTTAGAGGAAATACTTCTAACAATCGCCTTTTGTCCTATTTTGAGTTTAGATAATTTCATTGTTATTTAGAATGATTCAAAAGTAGTGATTTTTTACTTCTAATTCATCTGAATCTATTTTAAAAACAACAAAGTACCTTTTTTAAGGTAGTGAGAATGGTTCTAAAGTCGACATATTTTTAAATTACGAATACGATTCGCTATTTTCGAAAGAAATAGTAGTAATTTACCTTCAAATTTCGAGTATGAAAAAGAGATTCCTGTTTCTTTCCGTCATCATTTTAGCCTTATACGGTTGTAAAAAAGAAGAAAAAACGGTAGCAGCGGCGTTAAAGATGCAAGAATTTGTCATTCAAATTTCTAACTATTGTAAAGCAAATCATCCTGGATTTATCATTATTCCACAAAATGGAGTTCAATTAGCTTTTAACAATGTATCCCAAGAAAACGGTATTCATCAAGCTTATTTAGATGCAGTAGATGGTTTTGGAAATGAAGAAATCTTCTATGACGGCACTTACAAACCGGACAACTATCGTTTAGATATGCTCCGAGAACTAAAACAGCATAAGACCATTTTAGGTTCTGATTTGGTAAAAGATGATTCAAAAATTCAAGATGATATTGACCGATATAACAACGAAGGCTTTTTATGTTTTCCACGGTCAAAAAACAATCTATACTATCTTGAAATACCCCATTATATCATAAACGAGAATACAAACGACGTCACACAATTGTCGGAGGCGAAGAACTTTCTTTATTTGATTAATCCCGAGAAATACGACTCTAAAACAGCACTCATTAATGCGTTAAAAGCCACCAATTATGATGTATTATTAATCGACTTATTCTTCAATGATGAAATACTAACAACTGCTGATATTGCACAATTAAAAACAAAAGCCAACGGAGGTCAACGTCTTGTCCTTTCTTACATGAATATTGGCTCGGTAGAAAACTATCGCTACTACTGGAAATCCAATTGGAAATTGCATCATCCTTCCTGGATTAAAAAAAGATATCCAGGCTATAAAGATGAGTATTATGTAGAGTTTTGGAATCCTGAATGGCAAAATATTATTTATGGAAATGAAAATTCTTACACAGACAAAATAATCAATGCTGGATTTGATGGCGTTTATTTGGACAATGTCGAAACTTACTATTTCTTATACCATCGCGGATAAAGCAACGCTATTCTCTATAGCACATACGTTTGAAAATATGCTGAAACTAAAAAAGGGTAGTCTCCTACCCTTTTTGCATTTTATTCTTTTCTTATTCGAACTAGATGGAAGAAAGTATGTCCATTCACTTTCTCACCGTTCAATCCTGTTGCTTCATATTTAATAAAGTAGACACCTTCAGAGGCATTACTTCCATTCACTTTTCCATCCCAATAAGTGCTCAATTTATCCGTTTGGTACATGACATTTCCCCAACGGTTAAAAATCCAATATTCAATGCTAACAATGTAATTTTGTTGAATGAATTGGTAGGTTTCATTTTTACCATCATCATTCGGTGTGAAAATATTTGGTAATTCAATCTCAGGTGCATGGTATAAACAAGAACCATCATCAAATGTCGCAACATCATCATAGTTTATAGCGGTTGGATCTGTACATCCACAATTCACAATAGAAAGTGAAACCTTTGTCGTATCTGAACATGTTCCGTTAGTTGCAATTAAAGAAATTTCTTGGCTATTTGTTAAGCTAATTGACTGTGTATCTTTATTTGAAACTGAGAAATAGCCATTTCCCGTATTCCATCTGTAAGCATTCGCATTTGAACTTTCATTCGTTAAAGTAAAAGTAGTCGGATTACATCCATTAGTCTTATCTGGTGTAATGACAGCAATTGGCGCAGCGATGACATCAACAAATACACTATCAGTCATCGAACACATATTGTCTTCCACAGTAAAATGATACCATCCAGTTCCTAAGTTAGCGATATTTTTAGTGGATGAATTTGTTCCTCCTGGGCCAATCCAAGTATAAGTCGGTGTTCCTGAGAATCCAGAGGCATAACCATTAGCATATCCTGTATTTAAACACGAATAAGCTGGCGATGCGATGAGTGAATCTATTTTTAATGTTTGATTTAAGGTAATATGAGCTGTGTCTTTTTGTGTAAATCCACAAGCATCCGTGGTCGTGACATAATAATCAAATGGCCCTGATAATCCTATCGGCACATTTGTTGTCGTATTGGTAGAGCCATTACTCCATGCATACGTGTATGGTTCAATTCCACCACCAGCTGAAACATTCAGTTGAACAGAGTCATTAATACAAAATACAACAGGATTGTTGACCGTCGTTGTAATATCCAAACTATCAATAATATAAATGGTTCCTTCTGAAACTATCGTATCGCCACATTGATTCACAATGAAAACTTTAATAATAACAGAATCGGTGCCTTCCGAAATACCATCTTGAATAGGATGAAGTGTTAATATTAAACTATCTTCTCCTGGTTGAAAAGCAATTGGATTTTGAAGTGTCGTATAGTCAACTCCTTCAATAGCCGAACCAGATACTTCATAATATACGACCGTTGCTGTATCAGATTGTTCGATTGGACGGGTGAAAATAATATCTGCATCGGTACACCCTTCTATAATCGTATTGTCACCAGAAACAGTTGCTACCGAAACTTGTACCGCTTCCGATTGGAAAGAACCTGCTTTTAAAAATACCCATGAATCTAAAGCATTATCACCGACGTCTGCTAAGGCAAATTTAAAGTGATAGGTCTCGCCACAAATCACATTAAATTGAATTGTCAGAGATTTCGTTGCTCCATCCATTTGAAAGTTTGCTCCTGGAGCACCAGCGAAATACTGAGCGTTTAATAATCCACCAGAAGGACAACTCCCACCAAAACTTGATGAACCGACATATCCATTATTTATCGTATTAATCGTAATCGGTGTATTGGTACCTGGAACTAATGCAAAATTCTCATTGGTATAATCTCCTCCTCCCGGTTTTGGGCCAGAGACAAAAAATCCAAAGACATCATAATACGGAGAACAAACGTACTCGTTGTATTCCTCACTACTAAAAACAAACTGAAAACTTACTGTGTTTCCCACAGGAACAAAATCAAATTCTAAACGTCCTATATCATTTAATGTATTACTTATTAAATTAGATAATTGAGCATCACTTGAAACAGTACTACCTGATCCCGACAAACTATAACCTTCAGTACTATTTGGCCCAATGATCCCTTTTGACGTACCAGTTATTGTATCAGCTACTCCACCTGTCCCAATTACTATACCCGAAGAAAAATCGATTTGACTTCCCGCATACGTAAACTTACCAATTCTATTTCCTACATAATTAACATTGTCATTAAATTTCGCATTCGTAATTTGAACTCCTGGACCAGCAAGGACATCTTGCACCAATTGTTGAGGTGTTAAAGAAAAATCAACTGTAGGTGTTTGGGAAAAAATAAAAGTGGATGAACCCAATACAAAAAGTATAAAAGAGAAAATTATTTTCATAAAAATGAATTGTTTCAACTAAAGACTACTATTTTTGGTAAAAAGTTGCATTTTCGTTCGTTAAGGAAATGACAACGATTCACAAATTTAAAAAAAATGAACAATTCTATGAGCGCTACAAATGATTATATTTCAGTTAATAAAGAGAAATTCTTAAACGAATTACTAGATTTATTACGAATTCCATCTATTTCTGCAGATCCTGCGTATACCAAAGATGTAGCGAAAACAGCGGATTATCTATCAGCTCATCTTACAGAAATAGGATTAGATAAAGTGAAAATTTACCCTACCGAAGGACATCCTATTGTCTATGGAGAAAAAATAGTAAACGAAAGTTTTCCAACGATTTTGGTATATGGACACTATGATGTTCAACCTGCTGACCCGATTGAATTATGGGATTCACCCGCTTTTGAACCTGTCATCAAAAAAACAGAGATACATCCAGAAGGAGCGATTTTTGCTCGTGGTTCTTGTGACGACAAAGGTCAAATGTTCATGCACGTCAAAGCGATTGAAGCGATGTTAAACGCCAACGAATTGAAATGTAACGTGAAGTTGATGATTGAAGGGGAAGAAGAAGTGGGAAGCGTCAACTTAGGACATTTCATTTCTGAATACAAAGACATGCTTACAGCAGATATTATCCTCGTTTCTGACACAGGAATGCTAGCGAATGATACACCGTCAATCACAACTGGATTGAGAGGGTTAAGTTATATTGAAGTCGAAGTAACAGGACCAAACAGAGATTTGCATTCTGGTTTGTACGGTGGTTGTGTTGCTAATCCGATAAACATTCTAGCGAAGATGATTGCTTCTTTGCATGACGAAAATAATTACATTACGATTCCGCACTTTTACGATAAAGCGATTGAATTAACCAATGAAGAAAGAGCATTAATGGCAAAAGCGCCTTTCAGTGAAGAAGAGTACAAAAAGTCAATCGGAATAAACGCTGTTTATGGTGAAAAAGGATATTCCACACCTGAAAGAGGAGCTATTCGTCCAACATTGGATGTCAACGGAATTTGGGGTGGTTATATTGGTGAAGGTGCTAAAACAGTGATCCCATCCAAAGCACACGCGAAAATATCCATGCGATTAGTACCCGATCAACATCCAGAGGAAATTACTGAATTGTTTACAAACCATTTTGAAGCAATTGCTCCAGCAGGTGTTACGGTAAAAGTAACACCTCATCATGGTGGTTTTCCAGTGGTAACACCAATTGATTCTATTGCTTACAAAGCGGCAAGCATGGCGTATGAAAGAACATTTGGCAAGACACCAATTCCTGTTAGAAGTGGAGGAAGTATTCCAATTATCGCCTTATTTGAAAACATTTTGGGGATCAAAACAATTATGATGGGCTTTGGTTTGGACTCTGACGCGATTCACTCACCAAATGAACATTACGGTTTGTTCAACTTCTACAAAGGAATAGAGACCATTCCATATTTTTATCAGTATTTTAATGAGTTGAACGATTAAGAATGACTCGATTATTACTCATTTTTGGATTATTGCTTGCATTTACATCCTGTCATTTCGATGAAGTGAAGTATGTAGGCGTGAGCAGTATTTCCAATATTAAAAAAGATGGAAAACGTATCAGTTTTGATGCAGATTTAAAAATCGACAACCCAAATAATTCTAATATTGTCTTAAGTCCATCGGAATTAGACGTTTATCTCAAAGGTAAAAAGCTAGGAACTGTTTTCTTAACCAAGCGATTGAAGCTCAAAAAAAGAGTTGAAGGTGTCTATACCACTAGTCTTGAAATTCAGCTAGAAAGCGGTAGCTTATTGACTATCGCATCATCTGCACTATTTGGAAAAATGGAGCTCACGTTACAAGGTAAAGTACGTGTCGGCAATGGTTTTATTGCTAAAAAATTTAAAGTAGATGAAGCTAAAGACATTAATTTCCCTGCGCTTAAAGAATTTATTTCTGCTTTGTTAGATTAGTAGGAACGTTTCATCTTGTGTTCTTTTTTTCCTTAATTTTACCCCATGGAAGTTCGCAAAGAAATACGGCTTAAACTCCAAATATTACCTGAAAAACCAGGGGTTTATCAATATTTTGACGAAAGCGGTAAAATTCTTTACGTTGGGAAAGCGAAGAATCTAAAAAAACGGGTTAATTCTTATTTTGCCAAAGTTCACGACAACAATAAAACGAATGTTCTTGTTAAGAAAATACGTGACATTAAATATATCATTGTTGGCTCTGAATTAGACGCTTTACTCCTTGAAAATAACCTAATAAAGGAACTGCAACCGCGATATAACATCCTTTTAAAAGACGACAAAACCTATCCGTGGATTTGTATTAAAAACGAGGCATTTCCGCGTATTTTTTCGACCCGAAATATCATCAAAGATGGCTCGTTTTATTTTGGTCCATATTCCAATGTCAAGATAATGCACACGCTTTTGGAACTCTTCCGAGAAATTTTCCCCATACGCACATGTAGTTTAGATTTAGCACCCAAAAAGATTAAGGAAGGGAAATATACCGTTTGTTTAGAATATCATATTGGAAAATGCAAAGCTCCTTGTGTAGGCAAATATCTGGAGGAAGAATACCTGCAAAACATAGAACAGATTAAAGAAATTCTAAAAGGAAATACACAGACAGCCATTCGTTTTTTGAAAGAACAGATGACGAAACATGTAGAATATTATCGATTTGAAGAGGCGCAAAAGATCAAAGAAAAATTACACGTTTTAGAGAAATTTCAAGCAAAATCAACTATCGTTTCTGCTACCTTACATAAAATGGACATCATTACATTTTTAGATGATGGAGAAGTAGGATACGTGAATTATCTGGTGATAAACAATGGCGCTATCATTCATGGAATCACCTTGGAAGTGAAAAAGAATTTACAAACGGACATAGAGGAAATTATTCTTTATGCGTTAATGGATTTCAGAGGTCGTTATCAAAGTGATTCAAAAGAAGTACTGAGCAATTATCCTATCAAAACAAAATTGGAAGGAATTACATTCAGAGTTCCAGTTCGTGGTGAGAAAAAAGAGGTCGTAGATTTGTCCATGCGAAATAATACCTATTATCGCTTGAGTAAGTTAAAACAAGAAAAAATAATCGACCCTGAGCGGCATACGAATCGAATTTTAGCACAAATGAAAGCCGATTTACGATTAACGGAACTACCTGTTCACATCGAATGCTTTGACAACTCCAATATTCAAGGTACCAATCCTGTTTCAGCATGTGTCGTCTTTAAAAATGCCAAGCCTAGTAATAAAGAGTATCGCCATTTTATTCCTAAAACAGTGGAAGGTCCTGATGACTTCAAAACCATGGAAGAAGTGGTCTATCGTCGCTACAAAAGGATGTTGGATGAAGAGCAGCCATTTCCTAATTTAGTCATAGTTGATGGCGGAAAAGGCCAGTTGAGTGCTGCTCTGAAAGCATTCGAACAACTTGGTATTAGAGGGAAAATTCCCATTATTGGAATCGCAAAACGGTTAGAAGAAATATTTTTTCCAGGAGATAGTATTCCACTTTATCTCGACAAGCGTTCAGAGACACTCAAAGTCATTCAACATATACGAGATGAAGCGCACCGATTTGGCATTACGCATCACCGTGATCGTCGGAGTAAAAATGCATTCAACTCAGAGTTAGAAAATATTCCTGGTATAGGCCCAAAATCATTTCAAGCATTGTTACACCATTTTAAGACACTTTCCAAAATCAAGAATGCTTCGCAGGAAGATTTAGCTGCTGTGATTGGAAAATCAAAAGCGAAGACATTAGTGGAATACTTTAGTATTTAAACCTATTTTATAACGAAGTATAACCTTAATATGGTATTGTTCAACACCTGAAAAATCAGTATCTTTGTAAAAATTATAACAACATAAAATTATTCACATATGAAAAGAATGAACACCATCTTTCCAAATACAATTATCCTTTTAGGACTTATTTTAGGAATCACTTTACTTTCATGTAAAAATAATGATACAGATAAAAAAGATGCCACATTAAGTGACATTACAGCATTGACAGCTGAGGAGGAAAATGAATTGTTTTCTCAAGCTGGAACTATCTTTGGATCTATCTCTTCATTACCCGTTGATGCAACAAGCGAAGACATAATTGAACTTGGAAAAAAATTATACTTCGACAACCGTTTATCAAAAGATCAAACGATTAGTTGTTCCTCTTGTCATCAATTAGATAAATATGGTGTTGACAATCTCGCTTTTTCTCCAGGAGACACCAGAGAATTAGGAGGTCGAAATTCACCTTCAGCATATTACTCATCGTTACACGCAATGAGCTTCTGGGATGGTCGTGCGAAAGATGTCGAAGAACAAGCAGGAGGACCTATCTTAAACCCAGTGGAACACAATATTCCTTCAAAAGAATTTTTAGAAAACCGCTTAAGAGGTGTGAACGAATATAAGACTCTTTTTGCAAAAGCTTATCCTGGCACCGCACAGCCGATTACATTTGATAATATTACCAAAGCTATCGGTGCTTACGAGCGTCAGTTAAACCCACCGAGTCGTTTTGACAAATGGTTAGACGGTGACAAAGAAGCATTGACAACAGAAGAAAAGAAAGGATTAAAAACATTCATGGAAAGCGGTTGTATTACCTGTCATAGTGGAATTGCATTTGGTGGTGCAATGCTTCAAAAATTTGGTTTATTTGGTGACTATTGGGAATTGACTAAGAGTAAAAAAATAGATTTTGGCCGTTTTGATGAAACAAAGAATGAAGGTGATAAATACTTCTTCAAAGTACCAAGTTTACGTAATGTCGCAATGACCTATCCATATTTCCACGATGGTTCTGTTGATGATTTAGATGATGCCGTAAGAATCATGGGGAAATTACAAAACGGTAAGGATTTAAATGATGAGGAAGTAAATAGCATTGTTGTCTTCTTAAAATCACTAACAATGGAGTTGGATGAGAAAACGAAAAAGTTAATTACGCAGTAAAATCGTTATTTTTACTAAAAAATTAAACGTGAAACTATCTCCACTCCAAGAAGGCGATGTTATAGCGATTGTTTCGCCGGCAAAAGCAATTGATGCCGAAAAAATAGTCTATGCAAAAAAGCAATTAGAGTCAGCAGGTTTTCAAGTTATCCTAGGAGAACATGTAGCAGATAGTTTTCATTATTTCTCTGGAGAAGACAATGTACGTGCAACTGATTTTCAACACGCACTGAACCATCCAGATGTGAAAGCTATTTTATGTGCAAGAGGTGGCTACGGCTGTATGCGTATTTTGGATAGAATCGATTGGGCGGTGCAACTACAACAACCGAAATGGATTATTGGTTTTTCCGATGTGACTGTATTTCATCAGTTTTTGGATAAATGGGAAGTTCATAGTTTACATGCAACGATGCCATTGGATTTTCAAACGGGAACGGCTTCTTCACTCGAGTCGTTGATTCATTGTATCACAAATGGTCAATTTAATTACAATATCCCTTTTAATCATTACAATAAAAAAGGAACGGCTACTGGTAAGATAACCGGTGGAAATCTATCTATTTTATATAGCTTAATTGGAACGAACCTTCAACCTAATTATTTGGGAAAAATACTCTTTGTTGAAGATGTTGGGGAACCGCTCTATGCTATTGACAGAATGTTTTATTCCTTAGAAAGGGCTGGTATTTTAGATCAAATTAGCGGTCTAATCGTAGGCGGAATGACGCAATTACGTGATTCTGAACCTGGTTTTGGCCAAAGTTATTATGAAATAATATCTACTCATCTTCGTTATAAAGACATTCCTGTGTGTTTTGATTTTCCTGCAGGACATCAAAATGAAAACTTGGCGTTAATTTTGGGTATAGAAACAACAATGATGATAACAGACGATAGTGTTTCTATTAAAACGATTTGAGATGAAAAAATTCTTCCTTCTAATTCTTCCCTTTTTTCTTCTATCCTCTTGTATTGACTTAATCGACGACTTGACTATTAATAGAGATGGAAGTGGTGTTTTAAAGCTTTCCGTTAATCTTAGTAAAAGCAAATTGAAGGTAAATTCAGTTCTAGCACTAGATAGTTTAAATGGGCAACGTGTGCCGAAACTAAACGAAATAACGGATAAAATTGACTTTTATGCCGATAAAATACGTCATAAAGAAGGGATTAAAACCGTCTCCGTCTCCAAAAATATAGAAGACTTTATTTTTAAATTTACGATAGAATTTTCAAACATCGAAGAGTTAGAGTTAGCGTTAAAAGAAATTCTAAATGAAGAAAATAACGCATGGGCTAATTTCGATTTTGATTGGATTAAGTGGGAAGGCAATACCTTGGTGAGAAATAATATAAAGATTCCTGCATCTCAGTTAAATCGTTTAAAGGTAGAAGATATTGAAAACCTTAAAACAGGGTCGTATGTTTCTATTACTCGATTTCAAGACCCTATTATTGAATATACCAACGAACTTGCAAAACTATCGGCCGACCAGCGTGCGTTAATGATTAAAACAAGTGCTTTTAATTTAGCCGAAAACACACAGGTATTAAAGAATACAATTAAGGTGAAATAGAAATTCATTTCACGAATTGTTGAAGGACCTCTTATTATTTATTGCCAGAGAAATCTTCTTATCTATGACATTTGAAATAATCAAACGGCTCTTGACAGTCGTTACATTGGTAATGTGCCTTACAAGCTGTACTTCCAAATTGACTGATTAATTTCGTATCTTTTGATCCACATTTTGGACAAGGAACAATTGTTTTACTTCCGAAAAGTACATCTTTATCTATTTCCTCTTCAGGTGGCGCAATACCGTAATCACGAAGTTTTTGTTTTCCTTCTTCCGTCATCCAGTCCGTCGTCCAAGCTGGTGAAAGTACCGTAATCACATCGATTTTTTTTCCTAGTCCAGCAAGCGCAATTCTAATGTTGTATTCCATAACCTTCATGGCAGGACAGCCGCTATATGTAGGAGTTATAGTGACCGTAATTGTACTATCATCTTGTTGAACGTCACGAACGACACCTAAAGCTACAACTGACAAAACTGGAATCTCAGGATCACTGACTTCTTCCAGTTTTTGCCAAATGTATTTATTATCAACTGTTGTTACCATTCCATTCCAGGATAAGCACGTTGCATGTACTGCATTTCAGTTAATATATAACCCATGTGATCGGTATGAACACCATTTCTACCTAGATTAAAAATCCATTTAGAATCTGGCTTGCTCAATTTTGCTTCACCTAGAACCATTTCTACGTATTCCAACCATGGTTTACGTAATGTTTCTAAATCTACAGCAATTCCTTTTTCAATTAACTCCCGATCAATTTCGTCCATATAGAATAATTCATCGGTGAATTTCCATAAGTCGTTGATAGACTCCTGAATTCTATCATGAGAAAGTTCAGTACCGTCACCCAAACGAATGAGCCATTCAGAAGAATGCTTCGTATGATATTTCGTTTCCATCAAAGATTTTGCTGCTATTGCTGACAATTGCTCATCTTTTGAATGAATTAATTTCTCGAAGTATAATTTTCGAAAAGCATCGAAAAGAAATTGTCGCGCAATTGTATCGCCAAAATGACCATTCGGTTGCTCAACTAATAAAACGTTCGTGTACTGATGTTCTAAACGTAAAAAAGCTAAATCATCTGATGAACGACCATCATTAGCAACTACAGCTGCGTATTCAAATAAATTAGTAGCTTGTCCAATAAAGTCTAAAGCAATATTTGTCAATGCGATGTCCTCTTCTAAAATCGGACCGTGACCACACCATTCTCCAAGACGTTGACCGAGGATTAAGCTATCATCAGCAATTCGAAGTGTATATGCTAAAAGCGAATTTTTATTTTCCATTGTCATTCAATATTACATGTGTTTAATTCCGTCCGGAACGGTGTAAAAAGTAGGATGTCTGTACGGTTTTGTTAAAGCTGGCTCGTATAATTCATCGGCTTCATCTGGATCGGAAGCCGCAATTAAATTTGATTCTACCGCCCAAATACTCGTTCCCTCTCCTCTTCTTGTATAAACATCACGGGCATTTTGAACTGCCATGTGTGAGTCTGCTGCACGTAAACTACCTACATGCTTGTGATTTAAACCATTTTTACTTCTGATGAAAATCTCAAATAAAGGCCAATTAGTATTACTCATAATTTCTTGTTTTAAGCTATTTCTTTTTCCATTTTTTTCTTTTCAGCAAATGCTAATGCCGCTTCGCGAACCCACATTCCTTCTTCTTTTGCTTTGCGTCTTGCAGTTAAACGTTCTTTATTACAAGGACCATTTCCTGCAACAACATTATTAAATTCATTCCAGTCTATTTCACCGAAATCATAATGTTGTGTTGCTTCGTTCCATTTCAAATCTTTGTCTGGAATAACGAGTCCAATCGCTTCTGCTTGTGGCGCTGTATTGTCTACAAATTGCTGACGTAAATCATCGTTAGAATTACGTTTGATTTTCCATTTCATTGATTGAGCTGAGTTCGGTGAATTATGGTCTGAAGGCCCGAACATCATTAATGATGGCCACCACCATCTGTTTAAAGCGTCTTGTGCCATCGCTCTTTGTTCCAGAGTGCCTTGTGCTAAATGCGCCATTATTTCAAATCCTTGACGTTGGTGGAAAGATTCTTCTTTACACACCCTCACCATAGCACGAGCATACGGTCCATAAGAACAACGACATAGTGGAACTTGATTTATAATTGCTGCACCATCAACCAACCATCCAATTGCTCCCATATCTGCCCAAGTTAAAGTCGGATAGTTGAAGATAGATGAATATTTTGCCTTTCCAGAGTGTAAGTCATCAATTGTATCTTCTCTATCAGCACCTAATGTTTCTGTAGCAGAATACAAATAAAGACCATGACCAGCTTCGTCTTGAACTTTCGCTAGTAATATAGCTTTACGACGTAAATTTGGAGCTCTTGTTATCCAATTACCTTCTGGCAACATTCCAACCACTTCTGAGTGTGCGTGTTGTGAAATTTGACGAATCAATGTCTTACGATAATTATCCGGCATCCAATCCGTCGGTTCTATCTTTATTTCGGCATCAATTTTTTGTTGAAATTCCTCTAGCTTTTGTTCGAGTGATTTTTCCATAGTTAATTTCATTTTAGAAAAAACAAATATACAGAAAAATGATAGCTTTTCATATGCTCACAATCATAAAGCTAATAGATTGTCTGGGTTTACGACAAAAAAATCTAAAAATCAACAAAATAGTACTCTTAGCTTTCTATTAATCGATGAAGTTTAGTTATAAAAACTTGAATTAAATTGTTCATTATAGTTCCTAAACAGTAGGAATTTCAAGATTAAAATTGGATGAGGAAATTACTCTTTTTATAGGATTGGATTCTGCAATACCAAAATTTTATATTTATCAATAATTGTCAACTTTTTAATTGTTGATAAATATTATAATACTTATTATCAGATATTTATGTGTTTAAATTTGTTAACTTTAAAAAATATGTGAAAACAAAATGTATATTTGTCGATGTGATTACAGCTTTAAAATGGAAGTTTCAATTACACCAAAACCTAAACAGCTAAATAGCTAAAAAAGAAATAATACACGATTCAATATCAGAAATAAAATTACCTGATGTTCAATGACCTTATTTTCTACTCTATTTTCTGTTTTATGATGAACGAGAAATAACTATTTAATAATTATAAGGATGAGTATTTTTAATAAAAGAAGAAATTATAAGCCTTTCGAGTATCCGGAAGTGTTACAGTTTATAGAAGCAATAAACAAATCATTTTGGGTGCACAATGAAATTGATTTCACGGCAGACATTCAAGATTTCAAGAGTAGTTTAACACCTGTTGAACAAGAAGTGGTAAAACGTTCACTACTAAGTATTGCGCAAGTAGAGGTAGGTGTAAAAACTTTCTGGGGAGATTTGTATAAATACTTCCCAAAACCTGAAATAAATGGTTTAGGAGCTACTTTTGCAGAATGTGAATTCCGTCATTCTGAAGCTTATTCTCGTTTATTAGAAGTTTTGGGATATAATGATGAATTTGAAAAATTATTAGAAATCCCTGTTTTCAAGAAAAAATTGGATTTAATTGAAAATAGTCTATTTACAAATAATGATATAGTTTCTAAGCTATTATTCTTCACGATTGTTATTGAAAACGCATCGCTATTCTCCCAATTCGCCAACATTTTATCGTTTACGCGCTTCAAAGGATTCTTGAAAAACACATCCAATATCATTGCATGGACATCAATCGATGAACAAACACATGCGAATGCTGGAATCTATTTATTGAATAAATTAGAAGAAGAAGGATTTGTTACGCCAGAAATGAAATTGGATATGCGGAATCAAATTTTTGAATACATCAAATACGAATCTGAATTGCTTGATTGGATTTATGAAAAAGGAGAATTGTCTTTCTTTACCAAAGAAGATATGTTAAACTTCATGAAGTACCGAGTGGATGAGTCTCTTGGTAAAATAGGTATGGATAAATTGTTCGAAATTACGGATGAACAATACAAAAAGATGATGTGGTTCGATGAAGATATCTTCGCAAATGAACTAGATGATTTCTTTGCTAAAAGACCAACAGCTTATACAAAACACGACAAGAGCATTACAGCAGACGACTTATTTTAACGAACCTAAAACTCTATTAATACGAAATGGATAATAACCTAAATAACAATATGAACACCGGTGAAACAATGGAAAGATTGTGGTGGAAGAATGAAGAAAGTGAGCAAATATTAAACAGAGGATATCTTTTAAAAGGAGAATCTGTGGAAGGTGCAATCGATCGAGTAGCAGGCGCTGCAGCAAGACGTTTGTACAAGCCTGAATTAAAAGAAGCGTTTATCGAAATGGTAGAACGCGGTTGGATGAGTTTAAGTTCGCCGATTTGGGCAAACATGGGAACAGAAAGAGGATTGCCGATTTCGTGTTTCAACGTTCATGTTCCAGATAGTATCGAATCGATTACGCATAAATTAGGTGAAGTAATTATGCAAACCAAAATCGGAGGTGGAACTTCTGGTTATTTTGGTGAGCTGAGAGCACGAGGAAGAGCGGTAACCGATAATGGAAAAAGTAGTGGTGCAGTAAGTTTTATGAAACTTTTCGACACCGCCATGGATACTATTTCTCAAGGTGGTGTTCGACGTGGTGCTTTTGCTGCTTACTTAGATATTGACCATCCAGATTGCGAAGAGTTTTTACAAATAAAAGATATAGGAAATCCAATTCAAAACTTATTTACGGCAGTTTGCGTTCCCGATTATTGGATGCAAGAAATGATTGATGGTGACAGAGAGAAACGCGCTTTATGGGCGAAAGTATTAGAAAGCCGTCAGCAAAAAGGATTACCGTATATTTTCTTTTCTGATAACGTCAACAGAAATAAGCCACAAGTTTATAAAGACAAAAACTTGGTCATCAACGCTAGTAATTTGTGTTCTGAGATTATGCTTCCATCTTCGATAGATGAATCGTTTATCTGCTGTTTATCGTCTATGAATATCGAGTTATACGACGAGTGGAAAGATACAGAAGCGGTAAAATTAGCCATCTTCTTTTTAGATGCTGTTTTACAAGAATTCATTGAGAAAACAGAAGGAAATTATTATTTAGCTTCTGCCAATCGATTTGCAAAACGTCACCGTGCATTAGGATTAGGTGTTCTAGGATGGCACTCCTATCTTCAACGACACATGATTCCGTTTGAAGGACTGGAAGCAAAACAAAAAACAACAGAGATTTTCCAACATATTAGCGAGAAAGCGGATAAAGCAACCCAAGAATTAGCGATGATTTATGGCGAACCAGAAATATTGAAAGGATACGGAAGAAGAAACACCACAACAATGGCGATTGCTCCTACCACTTCTTCATCCGCTATCTTGGGTCAAACATCTCCAGGAATTGAGCCTTTCTCTTCTAACTATTTCAAAGCAGGATTAGCAAAAGGTAACTTTATTCGTAAGAATAAATATTTGAAAAATTTATTAGAGCAAAAAGGTATTGATAACGAAGACACTTGGAGAAGCATCATGTTGAACCAAGGAAGTGTGCAGCATTTGGAAGGATTGACAGATGAGGAAAAAGCCGTTTTCAAAACGTTTAAAGAAATCAGTCAATTAGAGATTATCCAACAAGCATCTATTCGTCAGAAATATGTGGATCAAGCACAAAGTTTAAACATCAACATTCCTTCTGGAGTACCCATTAAAGAAGTGAATCGCTTGATTATTGAAGCGTGGAAATTAGGCGTAAAAACATTGTACTACCAACGCAGTCAAAGTGTTTCGAAAGAAATGGCGGTAAATGTCGTTAGTTGCTCCAGTTGTGAAGCATAAAAAATCATTCAAAATATAAAACGAAAAAAGAGAGGTTGTTGGGGAATTATGTAGTATTTTCACCAAGACCCTTTTTAAGAATTACGGGAGGTTATTGCCTCCCGTTTTTTGTGAAACAAAAAAGCACTCAAAACTACTGAGTGCTTTATCGCATAATCTAATATGTGTTACGCTGCTCGTCCAAACAAATCGAAAAATTCTACTGGGTTGTGTTTCTTCTTTCTGCTATGGGAAGAACTTTTCTTTTTTCGCTCAGAAGTAATATCTCTACTGAACTCGCTTTGTCTCTCCATCAATTTTTCCAGAGTTACATTTTTCTCCATCATGCTCAATAGTAATTTTACTTTTTCCATTTGAGTCATATTGCAAGTTTGACGGTGAAAAACAAACTCATTCACAAATAATTCAAGGTATTTCCAAGAAACGCCTCGGTATTGCCGCATAAATTCTTTGAGCAAACCATTAATGTTTTCTCCTGCATTGGTATGAATTCCATCCTTAGTAATGAAGTTTTTAATATGCCTTGATTTTGGTTTTCCTTTTTCGTTTAGATTTGAATCGTTCCAACCAATTTCTCGTTATTTAATGGAGCTAATGCATCAGAAAGTTTTTTCATAGCCAACCATATCGTTCGGTAATTCAATTCTCTATCTCTCATTATTTGGTGCGCATTTCTTCTGCCACAGAAGTCTAAAATTATCGTGAACCACATTGGCAATGGAATATTCGAATTCTCGAAAATTGTTCCTGTTGTAACTTTGTATTCGTAATGGCTCTTGTTGTTGCATATCGCTCTGTCGGAGCCCAGACATACATATATGTCTCTCGACTTCTTGTATCGGTAATCTCCTGAACCACATTTGGGGCAAAATGGTTTATTACCCCAACGCATCATCTTTAGTAACTCAAGGCAATCTTCCTGAGTTCTGGTGAAGACCTCAAAGTCCTCTCTGTTGTAAATTCTAAATGTACTCATAGATTCCACCGCCTGCGGGTGGAGGTCTCTGTTCAATCATCATATTTCCGTTTTTAATTATCATTCTATATTTTATATCAACATCCTCTACAAAAGTTTTAAATATCGGCTCCTATTATATAAAACAAATGAAATCTCAAAAATCACAGAAAAAGTAACTTTTTACAATTTGGATTGTGAGATTTCTACAACTAATGATTATTTTTATACCCAATCAACAATTTTCATGAATCGAATACAGAGAATATTGAGACAGCAAGGAAGAACCCAAGCATATCTTTGCAGGATGTTAGATAAAAGCGCTAATACAATTAGCCTTTGGTGCAGAAACAAAGTCCAACCGTCTATTCATGACTTATACCGAATTGCAGAACTGTTGGATTGCAAGGTGACGGATTTATTGATTGAGAAAGACCAAATTGAACAATTAAAGGAAAAGGACAAAAGAAAAAATAACGATTGAAGGTTAACGACAACCATATAATAGAAAAAATTCGGCAAGGACATGAAAAAGTCTTGATGAGTTTGTATGCAGACTTTCGAGATGAATTCATTGTGTTTGCCTATAAAAATTTTGGTGCTCAGAAGGAACAAGCAAAAGATGCTTTTCAGGAAACAATTTTAGATTTCAATGAGAATATTGTAACTGGAAAATTGACTGAATTAACTTGCAGTGTCAAGACATATCTATTTCAAATCGGGCGAAATAAAGTCATTAATATTCTAAGAAAAGAGCAGAGAATCACTTACAACGACAATCTTCATTTGATAAAGGTCAAAGAATACGAGGACTTTATGGATGAAGAAAACATATCATTTACGCAAGAGCAAATAAGCCAGGCAATAGAAAAATTGCCAGATGATTGTAAGGAAGTATTGAAATTGCATTACTTCAAGGAATATGATATGGAGAGTATTGCTCGTGAAATGAATTATAAGAACGCAGATACAGCAAAATCCAAGAAGTCGCTTTGCTTGAAGAGGTTGGTGGCAGAATTAAATAAGTTAAAATTGATATTGATTTTGTAATGGGTATTTCGGAGGAACATATCGACTTATTTGAGGCTTACCTGAGTGGTTTGTTGACTGAAAGAGAAATCATTGAGTTTGAGGCAAGATTGGCTTATGATAACGAGTTCAAGGAACAATTTGAGAATTATCAGCAAATCGAAGGAGGAATAAAGCAATACTACCGAGACCAGATGAAGTCAAAATTTGCCGAGGTAGATGAACAATTGGACGCAAAATCAGTTGGAAAAATAAGATACTTAAAGTGGTGGGTGATTTCGGGAGCTGCTGCTGTAGCAATCATAATTATCAGTACAGTTTATCTAAATCAATTCAATTCTCCAATCCACGAAAACGCATCTTTGGCTGCGGAGTATTGGCCTCACGAGGAAGGCTTGCCTGTGAAGATGAGTGGTAAGGGTAGGTATGATGATGCCATGAATGCATTTAAGCAAGAGCAATGGGAAAAAGCGGAGGGATTGCTCTTAAAAATTGACTCAGATACGGCAAGTTACTTTCTTGGTATTGTTTCTTATAAGGAAAAGGATTATGAGCAAGCACTTGGTTATTTTAAAGAAGTGGATGCGGTGAGTACTTATTTTGAAGAGGTTCAATTTAGATTGGCTTTGATTTCAATTTTGACTGATGATATTGACCAAGCAAAAGTTTTTTTGGAAAAGTTAATTGATAGTGAAACCCAATATTCAGAGCAGGCAAAGGAACTCTTATCAGAACTTGAATAACAATGGGAGATAAAAATATGTATTTCAATTCTGACGAAGAGAATCTTCTAAAGAATTATTTTGAGAGCAATGAAACCAACCAGTTCAACAACTTAATTGTTTAGAAAATTTGTGACAAATATGAAGATAATAGCACGGAGTCATGGGAATTATTGATGAACACATTGGAGAATTCTTGCGCCAAAAATGAATTTCAAGCCTATATTTCAACTTTTCCAGTACAAGATAAAGCAATTCTCACGGCCAATGCTCTATTTATCATTCTTGACGATATGTTGCGTTTATCCCAGCTTCCCTAAATCTTTGCACCAGTCTATCAAAGTCAATCTCAATTTCCTTGGGTTCTTTGCCATTTTTTTTTATAACATCCTTAAAGGTATCCAACACTCCATTTACAAAATCAGTGATGTCTGTTTTTGGTTCTGCTTCCATATTTTTTTCATCTATATTCATATTATAAGGTCATTTAGGTTAAAAAGCGTCTTGCTTCGGAGATTAATAATTTTCAGCCAGAATAAATCCTATTTCCGATTTTCAGCCAGAATAAATTCAATCTCAGATAGGAATCCATAATCAGGGATTCTATTCCCGTCTTTATACCAGTCCTTCATTCCTCCGATTGGTCCGTCAGATTTTATCTTGATAAAGATATTTGTCTCACTCAGATTATATTTTTTCTTAAAATCCTCCATGTTATTCCTGAAGTCTTCAATTATTTGTTTGAATTCCGCTTGCATAATTTGCTTTATTTCTAAATAGCCAGGAAAAAATTCTTCAGGGTTCACTTACCTTTTGTTTTTTCAATTGATTCATGATTAAACCAATAATTAAATCATTATGCAAGTTTTAACCAATTTAATTTTTATTGCAGGTGTTGTCTCAATATCTTGTAATCCTCAATCAAAGAGTATTTCTCAAAATAATTCCCAAACTACTGAAGTAAATCAGGTTTTACCTAAAGTGAGTTTTGAAGTAAAAGTTCTGAAGGGAAACAACTTACAAGAAGGTACTCATGGAGATAATTCCGAAACAGAATTAATATTCAGTATTGATGGAGTTAAAGTAGATAGTTTCTTGGAATTTGGCAATGCTCTTATCGAAAATGATGAAAATGGAAATCCAATTGCTTATTATTCCTCTGATTTATCTCAAGTAACCATTTCAACTGAAATTATTGATGGCAATAAGATTGTTCTATCAAAAACTTTATTTTTTGACGGAGAGGAAAGGCGTATTTGGACACGAATATATACTAAATCAAATGATACTTGGAAAATGTCTGAATGTGAAGGTGAGTGCAACTAAGTGATTTTTTCACTTTGCACTCATTTACCTTTTGATTTTTGGAGTGATTCATGATTGAACCAAATAAAAAAGAAGTTATGGCAGAAAATAATCTTACCCAGCAAGAACTTGAATTGCTTGTAAAGTTGATAAGGGAGTATATAGAGCGACTTGAAAAACAACTTCAAAAAGATGAAAGTGAATTGCAGACAAAGGGTAAAAATGCAAGTGTGACAATAAAAATAGCTGAGGCTAAAACGCTTTTGAAAAAACTTGAATATATGTTTAATAGCTCAAAATAATGATGTGAAAAGTATAGAAAAATTAAAATCATGGATTGATAATGAGGTTGAAACTTTAGAAAATCAAAAAATTTCAGCTCAACAAACGGACAATTATAACCAACTTCAAAATGTTACTGGTAAACTGGAGATACTAAAAGCAGTTCTTGAAAAAATAGAAGAAATTAATAACAATTAAAACAATCAAATTATGGCAACATGTCAAAACTGCGGATATAAAAACGCTAACAATGGATATAACTGTCCATCTTGCGGACAAAGGGTCAATGATGGAAGTGGATTAATTGTTGTCATTGCAATAGTAGCAGCAATCATCATAATTGTTGGCTTACTTGCTGGTCCAGCCTATTTAATTTATCAATCCAATAAGACTAAATCCGACAAGCACACAAACTGGTGGCTCTTAGGAGGATTGTTGGCAGCTGTTATCGCAATTTGGCTCTCCACTTACTTTGAACCGAATGGTGATTGGAATTGGCTTGGTGTCACTGCTTTATATGTGAATATTGTTGTTCTATTAATAGCATTAATTGTGCTGTTCCTTCGATTAAAATCAAATGAATATCAGCTTGTTAAACTCTTTAAGAAATAAATCAATAAAAATGAATAACCAAATAAAAACGATAGTAACGCTTATGATAGCCATAAGTTCATGCTCTTCACCCGATTGTAAAGATGACGTTTCAAGTTACAATGAAGGTTATAGTTCTGGTCATTTAGTAAAAGTATCAGGAGAGAGTCACTCATGCAGTTCTTGGGCTGAAGGCATGGCTAACCAAGGTTTAAATGTAGATTCTAACGACTGCTATTGCGCAGGATTTAATGATGGTAAATCTGGAAATGAAAATAAATACAAGTAATATGAAACTTATCTTAACAACTGTATTTGCTCTAATTGCCACATTTACCATACTTGCGCAGGAAAAACTAAAATACAACAAGGATGTGTACCCCCTGATTAAAGCAGAACAATATGAGGAAGCACTGCCAGTTCTCCAAAACTTTCTGTGTCAAAAACCTGAACATGCCAATGCAAATTATTGGGCAGCTAAGATATATGAGATGAAAGCCTTGAATGAAATCAATATTGGTTATGCTCAACAAGCGAAATCATATTACATTACCTGCAGGAACAACGTCCAACTTCTCGACATGAGCATTGTTAATTCATCTCGTTTTCCAGATGCCAATGGACTTGAGGCAGAAGAACGGCTTTCAAATTTCCAGAATTTTCTTAGTCAGAAGATGGAAGAAATGAGCACCTTCAAGAATAAGATTAAGAAGACAAGTCAAGACAAGTTCTTTAAAACGTATGAAGAATTTGTATCAACAACGCAATTCAATCTTCCAGATGAGATTAGTACTCTGCAATTAATAGACTTGGATTGCAGATACGAGACAGCAGAATTAAACGGAAAGAAAAAGCTTGATGGTTATCTTGGGTTTCAGGCGGTGTCACTTTCAAAAAATATGCGAATTAACTTTCAAGGGTTGGTTGAGAATAATCAATTAAAACCCACATATACTCTCAAGGAATATGAGTTTAAACCAGAATTGCAAAGTGTAAATGGCATTACATTGACTGACTTAAATAACCTTCTAAAATTTGATATTTCTAAATACCTTGGTTACTCAGTTAATAATGAAGTGACGCTCTCTGGACAATATGAATCTATAAGTATTGGTGGAAATATTTCTGTTGGAGGAAAAATAAATCTTAAAGGGGATAATGTCGCTGTCTTTGGAGAAATGAAAAATCAAACAGGATTTATAGTTGCTTCATGGATGAACTATGATACCTATGCACAGGAAGCTATAAAAATTGAGATTCAAAATGATTCGTTAACAAGATTCCGATATGAAATCAATTATGCGAACGGGACACCAAGATTTTACGAAATCATGTCAAATATTTCGGCAATAAGTTCGAATTCATATTTTGATTTTGAGTTACAAGATTCAAAACTTATTGACAAAGGTGAGGTTACAGAAATTTTGAACTTTGATGGCTACGAGAACAATGAGGATAGCGGAGTAGATATAATTTTTATCGGATACAGGTTCCATTCCAAAAATAACAAAGAACTATTCTTTGAGGAAGATGAAATTGATGAAAAATTTGCTGCTACATTGAAGGATGAAAGGAACAATGGAGGTTGGTTTTCGGTTACTTACACTCTACTTGAACCAGAAACTAAGTTATTTAAAGATGTAGAAGCAAGTAAAAAAATGATTGCTCTGAAAAAAGTGGAGCTTTTTGATGTAAATGATTACGCTTCCAAATACAACGAGAGCTTAAGTCAATCAGATTTAACCACACTCAATTCTCTTGGAAAGAAATGGCTTCAATCCTTACAAGAAGGGAATTATGAATTATACAAATCAGTTGTGGCAAAGCCATTTCAGATAAGCCTTGCAGAGTTCACTAAAATGACTAATGAGGTAAAGTCAATTTCTTTTAAAAGCTCAAATACTTATGTTATTGGTAGATTAGATAATTCTTGTGATTTATATCGTCCACAAATGTATCGAACTCTTGTTGATGTTGGTGCAGATAAATCAATATCTGTAATCATGAAAGATAACCTTCAGAGAGGAGACAACTCATTTGGCGCATTTTATTTCGTTAAAATTAATGGAACGTGGAAAATTGCTTTTTGGGATAAGCATGGGCCAAGTGATTATTCCATTGAAAGCATAAAAGCATTTAAAGTTATTTCCAAAAATCCACCAAAGATTTGTGATTGTGTTGCTGAAACTGCCGCAGGAAACTCTGCAATGAGCGAGAAATGTCATTTCTATTATAGTTATATCAAAGAAAGAAAAAAAGTAATATCAGATTTTGTCGCATGCCTCAATGAATCAAATTATTGCAACTATACTCAGGTAACAAGTCAAATCTATCAATCTGAAAGAAAAACAGTTTCATTGGTTGATTTAATGAATGAAATGTATCAACCAAACACTGAAGAATTAGAAAAATTGAACTCTTTGAAGTTGGAGTGTAAGTAAATATTTAGTTTTCAAAAAAACAGCCTATTTATATGAAAGCAACACTTAGAACAATTACAGAAGGAATGACTGGAAGCACAGAATTAGCAGAAATTCTCAACGAGAATTTTGAAACGCTTAATGAACATCAGCATCACCGAGAAGACCTCATTCGTTCAAGCTTGTCAGATATGCAAAAATCTATTGACAGGAAGTTTCAGGCAATTGATAAAAGATTTGATTCCCTTGAATCTGATATAAAGAAAATACTTAATCATCTGTCTGGGAAAAAACTACTGACGGAAGAATAAGTTAAAGCCCCATGACTTCTGCATAAATTGAGTTGTTTTCACTTTCATCAGAGGAGCAACTCAGTTTTATGTTATTCCTGTTTTGGTAGTCATAAGTTATCTTCACATTAAATCTATTTCCTATACGACCTGAATAATCTTCTGCTTTAGAAGATGAATGATAATACCATAAATCATTTAAAAATTGATGCAAAACTTTATCTGAGCAAACATGGATGGTGTCATAATAATTATGCGTTCCATCTTCATTGTATTCGTTTTCAAGAGCTTTGGCAATAAATGCTTCAAATAATTGAGACGTATAGTCTCTCTTTGTGCCAAAGAATGTTATATCTGCTTCTCCATATTTACCCATATCTAATATGATTGGATTTTCTCTGGTTCCTTTTTGTTGTTGAATTGATTCCATAATCTTGTCTTTTTGAAAAACATAAACAATAGCCGAGGAAAATTCAAGGAAAATTTGATTTTCTATTTCTAATTGCTTATTATTCCCTTAGTTTGGCTTCGGCAATAACAGTTTTACTTTTGGGGGCGTTGCGTTCTGAGTCGAAGTTTTCTTGGAAGACGGCAAGTTAATCTTTGCTTTTTTCGGTGAAACAATCCCCAACCTCAAGTTGAAATTCGCTTTGGGGGAAAGGGGGCGTTCCCATTCGACACATGATTCTTGCTTCAACGGAAAGTGAACATGCAAAACGATTTCATTCCAATGATGGAGACCCTGTTCATATTGTGAATTTTACACGTGATTTAAGAGCTGCACAAAAGCTACTTGCTGAATTTGAAAATTGATTTTAACTTCTTCTGAAATTTATAAATGTTTGACTTATAATATTCACAGCGAAGGCAATCATTACAAGTGCAATGTTTTTCCTTAATGTGCTTTTTCTTTCTAAAATATATCCATAATTCTTTAATCATTCAATAATATAAATATTAGCCAAGGAAAAATCAATCAAAAACTTGATTTTTTATTCCCAATTGTTTATTATTCTTTTGGTTTGGCTTCGGCAATAACAGTTTTGCTTCTGGAGGCGTTGCTTTCTGAGTCGAAGTTTTCTTGAAAGACGGCAAGTGAATCTTTGCTTTTTTTCGGTGAAACAATCTCCAATCCTTCAGTTCAAGAATTGCTCTGGAGGAAAGGGGGCGTTCCCAATTTTTGGGTATTTCACTGAATCTGGCAAGCAGAATATACCGTTGAGAACATACGGAATGAAATTAATACTTAAGAGTGTGTTTTTCGGAGTCTTCTTCTCCAAAGCTAAACTCCAAATAAAAGCACTGGAACGAAGAGCAGCCAATAAACCTTTTTCTCTGATTGTTTATTCCTTTGCTCAAAAATTATTTCATCTCCAACCAACCTATGTCCTGCCCAGTAATAAGGTGATGCCATTTTTGAACTTTTTGACTGCTCAAGCATATCCAATTGTGCCAATCGCAAAGCTTCATTTGTAGATTTTCCAGTATTCAAAAAGCTATAGAATTTCTCCAATAATTGATTGGATGCCTGGTCATCCACTTCCCAAAGGTTGCTCATTGTAGAACGGGAACCTAACCTATGAAAAGCTCTCACAAATCCATTTATTCCCTCTCCAAAATACATTTTTCCATTTGCTGAATTGCACGTATTTAAAACCATCAAGGCTGGAATATTTCCAAGACCTGCCAAGTCCTCCAGATAAAGCAATGAATCACTAAACACCAAATAGTTACCTAGTGCATCTTCACTTGAAATAACGCCATGTCCGCTGAGATGAACAATTGGACTCTTTGAGTTCAGAAAATTTTGTTTCGTTGCATGGGTTGAGGCGTAAACCTGAGTGTTAAATTTCTCCTGTAAACGTGTTCCTAATTGATGACTAAATGGCAATGATGAATATGCGGAATTATCAGGTATGTATGCTTCCACTCTAAAGTCACATCTATGTGATTGTTCTTTTCTAAAGAATTGCGGATTCAACATATATTGAATACTATTCTGCATCAACATATAATCCAACTGACGATAATCTTTCGTTTCCCAATTTTTCTTTGATGTCAATAAAGCCTCAAACGGAACATTATTGAGCCAACCATCCAAACACATAATTAAACTGTTCTTGCCAACTTCACAAGGCTCTATTATTGCTTGATAGATTTTATGAGCCGACTTGGTGAAAGCATCAAAATCAAAAGTCTCAATTGCGCTTAAATATTCTTCCAACAAACCGTTTTCCAGATATTGAAGTTCAATTAATTCATTCGATTGATTTGTAATTCTCAAGACGACAATCGTTTTCGTATTAAATGAAATGTGAAAATCAAGAAATATCTCTCCACTCCTGAGTTTCTTTTGCAACTCAAGAATGTTAAGCTTAGAAGGAGCATCATTTTCATGCCTTCCATATTTCAAAAGGTCATAGTATTTCAACTTCTGGCTTGAACTAAAAATTTTATCCAGCGAATAGTCAAGACCCAACTCCTTCCTGAGCATCTCAATTGTGATGGTCTCTGAAAAAGGGACGAGACTATAAATAGCAAGATTTTGGTTCGTATTGATACCGTCAAAATATAAATGGATAGATTCCCACGTACTAATTGCAATGTGGTTAACCTTTTCAGCTTTCCCAATCCATAAGAATTTTGAATTTTTCTGGAACTCCTTGAAATATGCAAGAGTAAGATATTTGCAAGTCATCAGAAAATCTTCCTTGTTCGGAATTTTTTCCAAATCAACTTTTAACACACTATTAACATCAATACCATAAGCGTTGAGAGCTTTTTCGAAAAAGACAATTGAATTTTTGCATGAATTTAGTCCAAGTCGGTCATTAACATAGTAATTTAGAAGCCCCTGAACAAAATATGTCCTTGCCAGCTCGTAGTGCTTGGTTCCATATAAATTGTTCCAGATGGATAGAGACTTATTGTAATATTCGGTAGAACTTTGAAAATGAAATTTGGCATCAGAATGTTTATGCAAGAAAGCAGAATTTGTTAAATCAAGGTAAGAGTTACCAAGCAAGCGATACGTTTCAGCTAAATAGTGTTCGTCAATGTTGTTAGATTTAATGAAATCAATAGATTTCATATAGTAGCCTTGAACTTGTCGATAGACTTTTTGATTTTCTGCAAATGAGAGATTCGTGGTAGATTGTTTATATGACTGTCCCAGAATGTTCCAAATCTTGAACACTTCTATTTCCTTTTGTTGGGTCAAAGTCAGCTCAGAAACAATACGAAGACATGAATCGGCATATCGAACCGCCAATTCAGTATTTATTTTCTCATAATGATAATTAGAAAGAAGTGCATGGTTCCAAGCAACATGATAATCACCCTTCGGATAAATTTTTGTTCTGTATTCGTTACTTTTTTTCCAATAAACAAAAGCTTGGTCAATATCGCCCTGAATTTTCGAAACGTCTCCTTTAAGTTTATATAGTATTGCCTTGTTGCTTGATGAATTTTTTAGTCCCTGCTCTATTAGCCGAGTTGCCTCAATGAGTTTACCATTGAACATTTTATCTTCAATTAACTTAATGTTTTCTTGTGCCAAGCTTGATAGGCTGGAACAATTGAGAGCAAGAAATAGTATTAACAGGCTTCTCATTTTTCCATTCTTAACAATTCATCCAAATCAATGGACAGCCAATCAGAAATTCGCTTTAGTATTATGATGGTAGGGTTAACCCTACCATTCTCAATTTTAGCCAATGCAGTCCTATGAATTCCAGATTTTTCGGAAAAGGTAACTTGCGTGTAGCCTTTGGTTTTTCGTAGCTCAGCGATACGCTCTCCAAGATTTTTAATGAATTTATCTTCTTTTTTTGTTGTCTCCATAATCTTGATTTTATTGCAAATGTACAAAATAGTTTTGTAAAATGATGCTTACTTGCAACGTTTTATTTTTAACTGCGTATAACCTAATGAGCAGCAAAGAAAAATAGATGCCACTTAAAATCCAATAAGACAGTAGTATATAGGTTTCTTCTGCTCCTTAATTCGAAAGTCGATTTAAGTAATGTTAAACTAAAACATTTATTAGTTATGAGCACAAAAACGAAAAAACCACAATTGACATGTCCGAATTGTGAAACAAGACTGGATGTGGATGAACTGTTGATTTCTCAATTTGAGGATTCAATCCGCAAAGACCTAAAATCAGAACTCGAAAAGCGTGAGCGTGAGCTCCGATTAAAGAAAGAAGAGTTTCAAGAATTAGCGGAAGCCCTACAACAAGAGCGTGAAGACATAAATACTATCGTGTCAGAACACAAATGGATGCACGAGAAAAATCCATCAAGGATAATATCCGTGCAGAAATTGAAGCTGAGAAAACCAAACAACTGCAGGAACTCGAAGAAGAGCTTCATAGAAAGAGTGCTCAGTTGATTGAATTGAATCAGACCAAAGCAAAACTCCAACGACTTAGTCGTGAGTTCGAAGAACGTGAAGCGAAGATTCACCTTGAAAAGGAGCATGAACTCAACAAACGACTTGATGAAGCCAAACTATCCATGAAGGAACAAATGCAAATGGAAAGTTTTCTTGTCATCAAGGAAAAGGAGACTATCATAGAGTCTCTTAAGAACAAACTTGAGGAAGCTCGGCAAAAGGCTAATCAAGGCAGTATGCAACTGCAAGGTGAAGCTCAGGAGCTGGTCATTGAACAATTACTGCAGGAATTGCACCCATCAGACACCATCACTGAAGTAAAAAAGGGTGTCAATGGAGCAGACTGTCTCCAAATTGTTCGAACACAAAGCGGTCTCGAAGCTGGTTCCATTCTGTACGAGAGTAAACGCACCAAAACCTGGAGTGATGGATTTATTTCCAAGCTCAAGCAAGACAACCTCCAAGCCAAGGCAGACATTATGGTCATCGTGACTAAAACAATGCCTAAAGGTGTATCTGGAAAGTATGCTTTGATTGACCAGGTTTGGGTGACAACTTTGGAAAACTTAAAAGACCTGTCCTTACTGCTACGGTATGGATTGCTGAAAACTCAAGCAGTGATGATTACACAGACGAACAAAAAGGATAAAATGAGTCTGTTGTATGATTATCTCACAAGTGAAGATTTCAGAGCTACCTTTGAGAACATCCTCGATGGATTCAAGAACTTGCAAGATTCTCATCATGATGAGCAAAGAAAAATGCAATTGCTGTGGAAGCGCAGAGCGAAACATCTGGAGCAAGTTCTAAACTCAACAATCGAGTTCTACGGTTCAATCAAGAGCATCTCCGAGAATGCTATTCCTACAATCCCTATGCTGGAAATTTCTAAGGCCAGTTAAACCTTGAACCAAGGTAGATAATACAAATTATTAATCAGTCGGCAATAGGTCAATAGACACCCAATCGAACAAGTGTCATGACCACAAAGTCAAGAAGCTCAAAAGAGGTTCCAGGGAATTCTTTGCCCTATTGCTGGCATAAATTATTAAACTATGAAACAGGTAAGAAAAAACAAAATCAATAATAGAGCAAGGCAATTATCAAAGTATGGATTGCCTTCACATGAAAAACGCTTTGGTTCGGAAGAAAAGTGCCAAGAGTTCATCAAGGAAGTCAAGTGGGCTGATGGTAGACCTGAATGTCCACATTGCGGGAACAAACACATGAATTACTATCTATCAACTCGTGATATGTGGAAATGTTCGGCCAAAGACTGTAGGAAACAGTTCAGCCTTATTAAAGGAACGATTTTCGAAAACACGAACATTCCGTTGGTAAAATGGTTTAAGGCAATCTTCTTTTACACCGTGATGAAGCGTGGAATATCTTCATGCCAGATGGCAAGGAACTTAGAGGTCGAACAACGAACAGCTTGGTTCATCATGCAACGTCTTCGAGAAGTAATTGCAGAAGAAGCCAATATTGTTTTGGATGGAGTGGTTGAAGCTGATGAGACCCAAATAGGTCATCGGATTAGCAGAGACACCCGTTTACAGGATGCTAAGAAACTCCATGAGGAAAAGCAAGATGAACTTTTTGGAATGACCAAAGATAAAAAACGTACTATACGTGGAGAACCTGCCAAAAGAGGAAGAAAGAAAGGTTCAACTAAAGAAGTCTTGGCAGCGAAAAAAGCTCAAAAAGAAAAGGAAAAGATTGAGAAAGGTGAACGTGTTCCATATGAGCAAGATAAGATTGTTTTTGGAATGATTCAAAGAGACGGAAAAGTTGTTTTCAAAATGTTGGGATTGAGTACTAAGGTTAAAACCAAAGAGAATATCTATCCGCATTTGAAAAAACACATTTCAGCAAATTCTTTCTTGATTACAGATGAATGGAATCTCTATGATGATACCGACAAAATGTTTAAACGCCACGAAACGGTTAACCACGATGAGCAATTCGTAAAAGGATACATTCATACAAATAACATGGAAAATGCATGGAAGCATTTAAAGAAAATGGTAGATGGAACATATTTTCATTTGTCATATCAACACATGGACAGGTACCTCGTTGAACAAGCCTTTAGGTGGAACAGGCTTGAAGAGTCTAATCAATCATTGGTTGATGACTTTTTAAAAATGATAGTAGGAAAAAGGCTCAAATATGATGATTTGATTACGAGCGGTGTCCATCATCTTAAAAAGGCAGGGTAATGGAATTTTTTACGCTTGAGGACCTTCTGATGTTCTGGCAAAGGCAAATGAAGGACGGCTTCAGAGTTATTGAGGCTTTAGTGAATCTCATAGAGTATCCGAACTTGACAGATGAGCAGAAACATGAGGTAATTCTCGAAACTCTCCATAAATATGGTCTTTATGAAATAGACTATGAGGGTGAGCGAGGTGATTTTTTAATTGGTCAATCGGAAGCTGTTGACACTATGTTCGAAGTGGATGACGATAGTGAAAAAATCAAGGAGGATAAGAAACCAGGTGAAACGCAATACCAAGTGGAAATTTATTCCATTAAATTAATGAACGGCAGGACCTCATTTACATTTGTTCTGAATTGACAGCGGCAACCATTACGGTTGCCGTTTTTATTTTTTGATGCTATTTATTAAAAAGCATTTAATATGGGAGACAACATAAAATATTACCCTCTGTCACATACAAGAAACATCTTACAGCTTGTACTTATCAATAACAGGTTGGAAACGGCAATTGAATATTTACACCAAATTCAAGAAATATTGGAATCTGGAGAAGACACCAATTATCAATTAGAAAAAATCAATACTGTAATCTTAGGCTGGATTCAAGAAAAAGAAAAATACCACAACAAAAATGGGAGGTTCAATGAACCTCCCATATAGTCTTTAAAAAGGGTCTTGGTGAAAATACTACATAATTCCCGGTTGTTGCCTCTCTTTTTTTATCAAAATACGTAGTTTTGTATTATGGCAGTCGAACGAATTCTAATTGATCAATTTATAAAATTATCACTAGAGCATCTTGTTGTCGACGTCCGTAGTCCTTCAGAATTTCAGCACGCCCATTTTTCAGGCGCCCTTTCTGTCCCACTATTTGACGACGAAGAACGAAAGGTAATAGGAACAACATATAAGCAAAGAAGTCGTGAAAAAGCGATTAAAATTGGCTTGGATTTCTATGGCGTAAAAATGAAAGCAATCATCGAACAAGTGGAAAGCGAATTAAAAAAGCGCGATTCAAAAACGGTCATTGTTTATTGTTGGCGAGGTGGCATGAGAAGTTCTGCTATTGCTTGGCTATTGGACTTATACGGCTTTAAAGTGTATCAGTTAGAAGGCGGTTACAAAGTTTTTCGGAATTGGGTATTAGGCCAACTGAAATCTCCGTGGAATTTGAGAATCTTAAGCGGTCATACAGGAAGTGGAAAAACCAAAATTCTATACGAATTAGAAAAACAAAATTATCCCGTTATCGACTTGGAAGGAATGGCTGGTCACAAAGGTTCTACTTTTGGAAATTTAGAATTGATATCACAATGTAGCAATGAATTTTTTGAAAATAAATTAGCTTTAAAACTTTACTTTATCGCGACGCACGACCTTAAAAGTCAAGAAATATGGATAGAAAGTGAAAGCAGTCGCATTGGTAACATCAACATAAATATTGATTTTTTCAATCAAATGAAAAAAGCACCACGGGTAAATATTATTGTTCCCTTTGAAAAACGGCTCGATTACATTACAGAAGAATATGGCGTTTACGACAAGGAAGAAATCATTCATGCCATAGAACGCATTCATAAGCGTCTTGGAGGTTTGGAAACACAGCGGGCAATTGCATTTGTAGAAGAAGGAGATTTGAAAAGTGCTTTTGAAATATTACTGATTTACTACGACCGTTTTTATGATAAAAGCACGTTGTTTCAACCCGCATTTTTAGAAATCGAACTACCCGATACAAATCCACTAAACAATACTCAACTCATTTTAGAAAATCTGAAATAACATGACAGAAGATACTGACATTCGACTTACGGAATATTCACACGGTGCTGGTTGCGGTTGTAAAATTGCGCCACTTGTTTTGGAAGATATTATTAAAACAGATGCGCCACAAAAAGCATTTAAAGAATTACTCGTTGGAAATGGTGCCAACGACGATGCCGCTGTTTATCAAATCAGTGAAACGGAAGCGATAATCTCTACGACCGATTTCTTTATGCCTATAGTCGACGACGCCTACACTTTTGGATGTGTCGCTGCCGCAAACGCCATTAGTGATGTATATGCCATGGGCGGCGAACCTATGATGGCATTAGCAATTTTAGGTTGGCCAGTAGATACTTTGCCTGCATCACTTGCTCGTCGTGTTTTAGAAGGCGCGAGAAGTGTGTGTGCGACGGCGAATATTCCACTTGCTGGCGGTCACAGTATTGATAGCAAAGAGCCTATTTTTGGTTTATCGGTCAATGGACGTGTTCAACTAGCACATTTAAAGCAGAACAATACAGCCAAAGAAGGTGATGTATTATTCCTCACGAAACCGATTGGTTTGGGCATATTATCAACTGCTGCAAAACGCTCACAAATTGAACCTCAAGATTTAGAAATTCTTTATACCCAATTGACAAAACTGAACAATCTTGGTGCACAGTTAGGAAAAATCGAAGCTGTACATGCGATGACAGATGTCACTGGATTTGGTTTGGGTGGTCACTTAATTGAAATGGCAGAAGGTTCTAATCTAACGGCTATTGTCGACTATCAAAAAGTACCCAAGCTAGCGTGTATCAAAAATTATATCGACAAAAACATCTTTCCCGACGCAACTTCTCGAAATTGGAAAAGTATTGAAAAGAAATTGACTATCGAATCTACTGTTGATATTTTAGAAGCATTCAAATTATTACCCGATCCTCAAACCAATGGCGGTCTTCTTATTGCTGTTGACCCGCAAAATATAGCTGAAATTTGCGAATTATTTGAGTCAAATGGTTATAGTGATTTCGTTGAACCGATAGGGAGATTGGTGGCAAAAGAGGAGAAAGTGATGATTGTAAGGTAGTGAAAATTAAGCTGGAGAATGAATAATCCTTTGTCATGTACTAAAATTCCTTGTTTGAAAAAGTGGTCATTATTTTCGGATAAAATTATACTTTAATTATCGCTCTAAATTGTATCTTTAGACTTTCAATAATTCGAGTATGTCATTATTCCAATCTTCTGTATTAAAGAAATTCGCAACAGCCCAAAATGCAGACAACATAGCGAAAGCTTATAAAAAGTTTTCGAAGCATTTTCACAATCCGAAAATTCAGGAAAATATTCGTGCGGCGAAAGAGGAACAATACCAAGAAGGTTTCTTGCGCGAATTGTTTGTGGATGTTTTTGGGTATACCTTAAATCCGCAGCCGAATTTCAATTTGACGACGGAATTGAAGAATGAAAAAGATTCGAAAAAGGTTGATGGAGCGATTTTGAAAGATGGATTTGCCTTGGGTGTGATTGAGTTGAAAGGAACCGACACCAAAGATTTGGAAAAGGTGTGACAACAAGCGTTTGACTACAAAGCCAATCAAAGTAAATGCGTTTATGTGATTACTTCTAATTTTGAAAAATTGCGTTTTTACATCAACAATGCGGTCGATTTTGAGGAATTTGATTTGTTTACCATTGATGAAAAAGGCTTTGAATTGATGTACATTTGTTTGGCTGCTGAAAACGTGTTGAACAACATTCCTTTGCGCATCAAAGAAGCTTCGCTGGCGGAAGAAGAAAGCATTACCAAGAAATTTTATGCCGATTATTCGCTGTTTAAACGGGAATTGTTTCGCGATTTGGTGAAAAGAAACTTGAAAAACGAAGCGCTTCGTGGACATCTAATTGCCGAAGATGTGGTGAAAGCCGATAAGAACATCAAGATGACCTTGTTTAAGAAATCGCAAAAGTTAATTGACCGTTTTCTATTCGTTTTCTTTGCCGAAGATCGCGGTTTGGTTCCGCCAAATACAACCAAACAGATTTTATCGGATTATAAAAAATTGCAGTCGATGGACGCACACGTTCCTTTGTACAACCGTTTTAAATTGTATTTCAACTACTTGGATACCGGACGAAAAGGAACGGATCAAACAGCGGAAATTTTTGCTTACAACGGCGGTTTGTTTCAGCCAGACAACACCTTGGATAGTTTATTGATTGACGATGAATTGCTCTACAAACACACCAACATACTTTCCAATTACGATTTTGAAAGTCAGGTAGATGTGAATATTTTGGGACATATTTTCGAAAATTCGCTCAACGAGATTGAAAGCGTAAATGCCGAAATTGAAGGAACGGATTTTGACAAACAAAAAACCAAACGCAAGAAAGACGGTGTTTTCTACACGCCAAAATACATTACCAAATACATTGTCGACAACACCGTTGGAAAACTTTGCGAAGAGAAAAAAGACGAATTGGGAATAACGGGCGAAGATTTTAGTCCTAAAAGACAAAAGGAAACCAAGCGCCAATTATTGGAAAAACTAGAGAATTACCGCGAATGGCTTTTGCAACTCACCATTTGCGATCCAGCGTGTGGTTCGGGCGCATTTCTAAACCAAGCCTTGGATTTCTTGATTACCGAACACGAATTTATAGATGAATTGCAAGCAGCCGTTTTAGGGAACGCAATCGTATTTCAAGAAATTGAAAATACCATCCTGGAAAACAACATTTACGGCGTCGATTTAAACGAAGAATCGGTAGAAATTGCCAAACTTTCGCTCTGGCTGCGAACGGCACAACCCCGAAGAAAATTAAATTCGCTCAACGACAACATCAAATGCGGAAATTCACTGATTGACAGCAAAGCCGTCGCTGGAGACAAAGCCTTTAAATGGGAAGACGAATTTCCAGAAGTGTTTAAAAAAGGAGGTTTTGATGTGGTGATTGGGAATCCGCCTTATGTGAGAAATGAATACATTGAAAATAATGCTAAAGAATATTTAGAGAAGAACTATGAAGTATTTACTGGGAAATCAGATTTATATACTTTTTTCTTTGAGAAGGTTGAAAGAATTTTAAAAATAAAGGGTTTAAGTGCTTTTATTGTGTCAAGTAAATATACTAAAACTAAATATGGTAAAGTCTTAATAGATTTTCTTCAGAGTAGAACAAAAATTGAAATCTTTATCGATTTTCAGGATTTAGATATTTTCACAGGTATTGTCGCATATCCTTCAATTATAATTACTAAGAAATTAAAAATTGATCCAAATATTTCAAATTCAAGATTACTAGTTGTCAACAATGAAAATTATCAAGAGTTTGAAAATTTAATATTTAATTCAATTAATGTAAAGCAAATTGAGCTCTTTGAAAGATTAGGTTCATGGACTTCAGATGGTGTTGGAGATGAAATGTTTAATTTAATAAAGAAACTTGAAATAAAATTTAAGCCACTTGAGTTGGTAATTAAAAAACCTCAAGTTGGAATTAAGACAGGTTCAAACTCAGCTTTTATTTTTGATAAAGATGAAATTCCAATAAAAATTAAAGAATCCAAATTATTAAAAGAATATTTAGTTGGACGAGAAGTTAAAAGATATGGCACAGCCAGTACAGCAAATGTAATATTAGCACCATATAATTTTAAAAATGGTAAACTTGAGCTTATAAAAGATTCTGAGAATTTAAATGAATTAGAATTCTTAGAAGATAAAAGAGATCTTTTATCTAAAAGAGCGATTATTGATAAGGGTATAATAAATGGATCAAAGAAATGGTTTGAATTTCAGCAATTAAAAGTAGATTTTCCATTTCACGAAAAGTATATCGTTTATCCAGATATTTCATCAACAGTAAACTTTACATTTGCTGATAACGTTCTGCTGGATATGACTTGTTTTGGTATTCCCTCGAACTCTAAATCACTATTGGGTATATTAAATTCTAACTTAATGAAATCATATCTAAATTCAATTTGCGTTAAAGCAAGAGGTGGTTATTTAAGACTGAAAAGTCAATATATTTTAAGAATTCCTTTACCTGATAATTATGAAGTTATATCACTTGATAATCAAGTCGAACAAATTTTACTAAATTCAGGTAAGCTAGAACATAAGATTAAGACATTTTCCACTTATGTTCAATCCCAATTTTCAATAGAAAAACTATCCCAAAAACTCCAATCCTGGCATCACCTCACCTTCTCTGATTTCATCAAAGAACTCAACAAAGCCATCAAAACAGCCAAAGGCACGCCACTCACCAAACTCCAAGAAATGGAATGGATGGAAGTTTTTGAAGTCAAGAAAAAAGAAGCCTTGGAGTTAAAAGCCGAAATCGACCGCACCGATAAGGAGATTGATGAAATGGTTTATGCGTTGTATGGGTTGACGGATGAGGAAATCGCCATAGTTGAAAATTCGAGTAATTAAAGAAAAGATAAATCTTTTGGCGATTCACGAACACGAAAGAAAGCAGACAAGGAAGTGAGTAAATTGGGATAGTTGAGAATAGTTAAATAAAAAAATGGAACCAATATTAAAACTAACACAAATAATAGGTAAAGATGATTCAATCTTTACTTATAAAGTAACTATCACTAATGGGGCTGAATTGATTCAAACTAAAGAAGATTTGATGGATGCTCTAAAAACATCTGTTCCTGGGAAAAGAGGAATAATAAAAGCTGTGAAAGTTAATGAAAGCAACTGGGTAATAGAATTCAACAAATAAAAATTAAACTATGATAGAAAACGATAACTTAGAAAACTATATTTTTATTCGTCAAAATTATTTCGAATAAATATTTCTGAAAATGCAAGAATTCCGATTTCTTCAATTGTAGAATGGAAAAAGTCAATATTAAATAATGATTTTGGAAAAGATTCATGGAAGAAAGTTAAAATAGTTCAGAATCCAATTGATTTATCTTCTGAATTGAAAAATTACTACATCAAATATCTTGAAATGAAGGTCTACAAATGGCATCAATTAATTGAAAATGAATAATAATAAAACACATAAAGGTGTTTTTGGATACCTAGCGAACCTGAAAATCATAAAAATGGCTTACTCACATTTTTGAATGAAACGGCTTATGTTGATCTTTTCGATTCATTTGAAAAAGACCCTTTAAACTTTAAAAGTAAAAGGAGAAATGAAGTTTGTTGTATTTATGGCATTTTAGATAATGGAAGGTGCTGTATTTTACATAAATGTCAGTTATCAATATCAGGTGGTCTTGGTGGATTAATAGGTACTCTTATAAACTTTGACTATGTTTTTTATTCATCTAATCGTGATTTAATTGAAAAGAAAACAGAGTTTTCTAAAATTGAATTTAAACTAAATACACTATTTAATTGGAGCGGTTCAAATTCTATTGAGTCATTTCATAAAGAGGACAACACTTATGGTTTGAATTATAAAAAACCTTCAAGTTCAGATTTCATTTTTAGCAATGAAAAATATGAACTTAAATTAAATTACACAGCTTCAATACCATTAAATACAAACAAAAAACGCTTGTTGATAGAACAGGATACCAATTTGATTTTAAAATTGAAGTCAAATGAAGATATTTTAAATGATTTTGATTTTATTGAAACACGACCTCTTCATTCTTTTTCACGCTGATAAAGTTGACATAAATAATACATATCAATTAACAACTTCAGAAAATGAAGAATACTTTTTTTGCTATTCAAACAGAAAAAGATTCAGAAAATCAAACGCTTATCAAGGTCAAGAATTTGGAAATCTTTTTACTTACAATGAATTAAGTGAGTTAACAAACATAAATGACCTTTTCAATAAATGGTTTTTATTGTACGATAATTTAAATTATCCAATAGAGTTAATTATCAATTGTTTGTCAGATATTAGTATGAACGGTCAGCATAAATTTATGAACCTGATTTATGCCTTAGAATACATTACAGTTAAAGACTTAGATAACGAATTTGCGAAAGTTTATTACGCAAGTGCCGATCAGAAAATATTAGATGAGATTGAAAATATCGTTAATGGAGACAAATCAATCAATCAAAACAATTTACTAAATAACTTAAGAACAAGGCTTTCGAAAAATCGAAGACTGTCAGATAAGTTTGGTTCATATTTAGAACAATTAAACCTTCCTATACAAGAATTATTTAAGGAAGAACATCAGGTTTTTGTTAACAAAATTATAAATACAAGAAACCATTTTGCTCACGTTAATAATAAAGAACCAAGAATTGAAACTGAAGATTTATACCATTATAACATTAAGATTGAAGCAATTTTGGTATTTGTATTTTATTTAAAATTGGATTTACCATTTGAAAAAATAAAACTCAAAATCAGAATGCACGATAGATTTAAAAGAGTAATCAAATGAAAATTGTTTCAAGCCAATATTCCTCTCATTGAAGCACACTTGAGGTTTTTTTTGCTCAAAAAATGCATCTTTATTCATACGTATAACAAAAAACGCAAAATCTTTACACGTTCAAATAACACATCAAGAAAACAACGATATCTTTACATGAAACAAAATCTCACATGAAAAAAGCCCTCTTATTTGGAGCAACTGGTTACATCGGTTCGTATTTACTACTTGAATTATTGGACAATACCGATTATGATCAAGTAACAGTCGTTGTTCGTAAAGATTTACACATTGTGCATCCTAAATTAAATATGCTGATTGGCGATTATCATTCTTTGCTACAATTGAAAGACAAATTGGTTGCCGATGATGTTTACATCACGTTGGGCACAACCAAAAAAAACACACCTAATCGAGAAGAATACTATCAAGTAGATCACGATTATCCAGTTTTGGCAGCAAAAATTGCGCTAGAAAATGGAGCAAAAGCTGTTTTTATGGTCACGGCAATTGGTGCAAATTCGAAATCAAAGATTTTTTACAGCCGAACAAAAGGCGATGCAGAACGCGATGTAATTGCGTTGAATTATGAGCACACACACATTTTTCAACCTTCGATGATTCTCGGAAATCGAAAAGAATACCGGGCAAGCGAAAAGATATTCATTAAACTATTTCAACTAATCAATCCCATTTTTACAGGAAAAGCAAGTAAATACAAAGGAATTGAAGGAAAAGATATTGCCAAAGCGATGAATAATGCAGCGAAAAATCAAACCGAGAAAGTGAAAATTTATCAGTGGACTGAAATGACGTGTTTGCTTTGAATCTGTACGCAGGATAGTATCGCTGGATTTATAACCCAGCGGTTAAACCCAGCGATACACAATCCAGTTTGAAATTCTCTACTTCTTCAAAATTGCGGCTATTCCCGGTAATTCAATTCCTTCCAGATATTCTAACATAGCGCCACCGCCTGTGGAAACATAGCTAACTTTGTCCGCTAAATGGAACTTGTTAATCGCTGCCACTGAATCACCTCCACCAATCAGAGAAAAAGCACCATTCGCCGTCGCATCAACAATTGCATTTGCAATATCTAATGTGCCTTGTTGAAAGTTTTCCATTTCAAAAACACCCATCGGTCCGTTCCATAAAATTACTTTCGATTTCAACAACACTTCACGACACATAGCGGATGTTTTTTCTGCGGTATCTAACCCCATCCAACCATCAGGGATTTCGTTGATATCTACTGTTTGGCGATTGGCATTATTGTCAAATTTATCGGCAATAATTGTATCAACAGGAATGATAACATTGACATTTTTCGCTTTCGCTTTAGCCAATATCTCACGCGCTGTTTCCAAATAATCGTCTTCTACCAATGAATTCCCAACCTTTCCACCTATTGCTTTCACAAATGTATAGGCCATTCCACCACCCACAATAAGATTGTCTACTTTGGATAATAAACGTTCAATAATCGTAATCTTAGAAGATACTTTCGCGCCTCCAACGATAGCTGTAACAGGTTTCTCTTTTGCATTCAACACTTTATCAACGTTTTCAATTTCTTTTTCTAATAAGAAACCAAACATTTTGTCGTTTGGAAAATAGTTGGCAATAACAGTTGTACTAGCATGTGCTCTATGCGCAGTCCCAAATGCATCATTTACATACACATCACCGTGTTTGGATAGTTCTTGCGCAAATGATTCTGTACCTGCTGTTTCTTGCTTGTAAAAGCGTGAATTTTCTAACAATAAAACTTCACCAGACTTTAAATTAGCACTCATTTCAAGCGCTTCTTTTCCAATACAATCAGTTGCGAATTTCACTTCACGCCCCAATAATTCAGAAACTTTTCCAACGATATGCTTTAAAGAATATTTATCCTCAAAACCTTCTTTTGGTCGTCCCAAATGCGACATTAAAACAACACTGCCGCCTTTTTCCAAGATGAAATTAATCGTTGGAAGTGCTGCTCGAATACGCGTGTCATCTACTACTTCAAGTGTTTCTTTATTCAATGGAACATTGAAATCTACTCTAATCAATGCTCTTTTTCCGTTAAAGTCGTATCCCTCAATTTTATACATAATTACTTCACAAATTTATATTTGAAAATACAATAAATAGCTCTAAAACCATCCTTTGCTCCTATCTTCTTTCCTTCTTCATAGGTTCTTCCATAATAAGAAATACCCACTTCGTAAATTTTTACTTTTGGAACGCGCGCTAATTTAGCGGTAATTTCAGGTTCTATTCCGAAGCGATTTTCTATTATTGTGATGTTTTTAGCAATGGATGAACGCATCAATTTATAACACGTTTCCATGTCAGTTAAATTAAGATTGGTCATCATATTTGAAAGGAAAGTCAAAAATTTATTTCCGATAGAATGCCAGAAGAATAAAATCCGATGCGGATGATGACCTATAAAGCGAGAACCATAAACCACATCTGCATTGTCCATTAACACAGGCTTAATCAACAGCAAGTAATCCTCTGGATCATACTCTAAGTCAGCATCTTGAATGACAAGATAATCGCCTGTACATTCTTTAATAGCTCGCGTAATAGCCGCTCCTTTTCCTTGATTATGTGATTGAGAAAATAACGTTATGGACATATCCGGATTGTTTCGCATATATTCCTCAATACGCTCAACAGTGTTATCGGAGGAACAATCGTTTACAATAATGATTTCCTTTTCGATGGTATTTGGAAGCTGAACAGCTTTAATACGATCTAAGATTAGATGAATCGTTGTCCCCTCATTATAAGCAGGAATTAAAATCGATAATTTTTGAATACTCATTGTATTAACTATGCGTTTATTTTTACTAATTTAAAGAATAATGTGTTCCAAAAGTTGCCTTCTTGATTTTTAATGGTTTTCTCACATTTCTTATTGAAATTCCTATCTTTTTTACTTGTAACTTTTCTTTAGGAAGAACAAAATTATAGATAACTTGATTCTCTTCTTGACGATAAAAAAATCGTTGCAAATCATACCATAATTGATTCCCTAAAGAGTCATACATCCTTAATTCCATGTATTCATTGTCTGCTTCTCGGTCCAAAACTACTACAAATTGAGCAAACTGTGAAAGAGAATCAATGGAAGTTACTTCTAAATCTTTGACTTCGTAATTATCGGTCGGTTTTATATCTACGTCCTCTAAAAGAATCTCTTTTGATTGTTGTCCACCTATCTCAATTTGCTCTCGCCAAAAATACCACCTGTATTTATCATTTGTGGTGAGAAATATTTGCCAATATTTGTCTTTATCCATATTGTCCCAATAGATAATTGCTTTTTGATATTGAATTGTTTGAATTAGATTAATCACAGCTAAAGGAATGGACACAACAAGAAAAAGCCAGTAAATGAATTTCTTACCTGAAGTGAAAATTGGAACTGCTAAAAGTGCAAAAGTACCATAAAAATCAACCATCGGCCTAGATCCATGACTGCCACCGTATGCCCATGATTCCCATGAAGAAAAGACAAATGTAACGATGATAAAAGCGATTAAAAACGTAACCAAATGATAATAGTTCTTTTTCTTAATCCAAAAGAAAACTCCTAGTAAAAAAGTGATAAACCACCACGGGCTCCACAGAAAAAATCCTTTCCGGTAACTAAATAGAAAATCGATGAAATGAGGATGAAGAAAATCAAATTTCTCATCACCATAATTATAATTAAACGGATTTCCGGTTTGTAAATAGGAAATATAAAATTGGATACTCAATACCGCCAAAAATAAAATCATTCCGATTAGTAAGAATCGCCAATACTTTTGAAAAAGTAGTATGAATTTTAGTGAAAACTCCTTCCACGAAACAGTCAGTATAGGAATAAAAAGAACGATGAGGATATTAACAGGTCGAACGATGGTAATGAGCCCTAAGAATAAAAATGTTCCTAAAATATAATATGGTTTTTCTGTCAAAAAGAACTTTCGAACAACCAATAAAAATCCACTAATCAGAAAGAAGGAATACACATGGCTATACGCAGAATCGTACATTGTGTACGTAAAAAGAGAGGTGCAGAATAAAATAGAGAGTTGTGTAAGAAAAATATGCCACCCATTAACTTTATACGTTTCGAGTAATTTCCGAATAAAAATAAGTCCTAGTAAAAGATAGAATATTGCTGCATATAAAATGCCTTTTTGATAAGGATATGAGAATCCGTCTGCCCTAATCTCTTTATGAAAAACTTTTGTCTTTATATGCTCGAAAGCAAAAAAAGGACTTTGTAAAAGTGAAGTTCCGACAAAATATTTATCAATGCGATGATCAAATTTTGGATTCACATAGAACCCTTTCATCAGTTCGGCATCGTAATAATCCGACTCCAATGTATCTAAATATCGAAAATGAATGTCCTTATAAATAAAAAGCGCTGGTAAATATTCATAATAACCTCTTCCATCCGCATTAATAACCACCTCCTTTTTGAGCATGAAGTTATTGTAAACGAAAAGAAGTAGGATACCAATAATCAGCTCTCTTAAGCAAAAGTTTTTAACTAATTTATTGGTAGAAAATTGCATCAATCCAATTTCATTTCTGGAACTGACGCCGGCACCACTAAATCGCCAGCTGTTTTTGCAACAATTTCTTCAATAGACACACCTGGTGCTCTTTCAATCAGATGAAACTTACCATCTTTCACTTCCATTACAGCCAATTCTGTGACAATTTTTTTTACGCAATTGACACCTGTCAAAGGCAATGTACATTCTTTTAGAATTTTGCTTTCGCCAGCTTTATTAGTGTGCATCATGGCAACAATGATATTCTGAGCAGAAGCGACTAAATCCATTGCTCCGCCCATTCCTTTTACCATCTTTCCTGGGATTTTCCAACTTGCGATATCACCATTTTGAGCAACTTCCATAGCACCTAAAACGGTCAATTGAACATGTTGCCCACGAATCATCGCAAAGGAAGTCGCAGAATCAAAAAACGCCGCACCTTCTTTTACCGTAATAGTTTGTTTACCAGCATTGATATAATCGGCATCTTCTTCTCCTTCAAACGGAAAGGGTCCCATTCCTAAAATACCATTTTCTGATTGAAACTCTACTTCTATTCCTTCAGGAATGTAATTCACCACTAATGTTGGAATACCAATTCCTAAATTCACATACCAACCGTCTTGTAATTCTTGTGCGATGCGTTTAGCAATACCGTTTTTATCTAATGCCATTTTATTTTATTTGAATACGTTTCCCAAAACTACTATAATCAACGATAAAAATCAAATTGTAGCTGTTCAAAATCGGGATTATTTTATTTTGAAGTGCTGAGTTACAATTTTTAATGATGCTTGAAATATCAATTCTTTATTTTTCTTTTACTTTTTGTCCGTCAAAAAGTAACAAAAACCTCATCGTCGTGATCTTTTTCATCACCCAAATCTTCCTTATTGCTTGTAAAAATAAAACTCGCTAGCGCTCAAACAGTTATTTTTACCACAGCAATTTCGTCGTTTGGGTCCCGATGAAAAAATCAATACGATATCCTAATCACTCGTTGCGTTTAGAATTGTCATTTGTCTGTGAAAATTATCTTTACGATAAGTATCACATCAAAATAAATTTAACCCTCAAAATCTATTCAAACAGCTAAAATTCATTTTAAATTTATTGGACGTCTACTATTTCAATTTCAAAAATCAAATCAGCATACGCGGGGATCGCACCTGGCCTTCCCATTGGTCCGTAAGCATCATAGTAAGGAATAACAATTATCGCTTTTCCACCTTTTCCTAATAAGGATAAACCTTCTTCAAAACCTGGAATCATGGATTGTGTTTTGTAAGTAAATTCCATAGGTTCTCCACGAGGAATTGAAGAATCGAACACTTTACCATCTAGAAACTTCCCTGTGTAATGCACTTTCAATTGATTTCCCGCTTGAACTTTAGCACCTGTTCCTTCATTCAAAATAACATATGAAAGTCCACTTTCCGTCTGTTTTGCTTTTGGATACAATTTCAACGCTTGCTCATAAGAATACTTTTTGTAATCATCTTTGCTCATCGCTCCAATTTTCTCAAGACGAGCTAATTCTTCGTCTTCAGCCTTTTTAAAAGATGCATATTTCTCATTGAATTTCTTCGTCGCATCCCAATTGGCTTTAATGTATTTTTTACCTATTCGAACAATCTCTAACTTCTCAATAACGTCATTTGCTAACGTTGTGTTGACAATCTCTTGACCTTTAATAACTTTTCCAAAAATAGTATGCTTCCCGTCCAACCAAGGAGTAGGAACGATCGTAATAAAAAATTGCGATCCATTTGTCGAAGGTCCTGAGTTTGCCATCGAAAGATAACCTGGTGAATTATGTCTTATCGTATCTACAAATTCATCAGGAAAACTATAACCTGGTCCACCCGCTCCTGTTCCTTCAGGATCGCCACCTTGAATCATGAAATCACCTTGATCGCCATTTGCTTTACTAATCACACGGTGGAATTTTAATCCATCATAAAAAGGTTTGTCAAATTTTTTATCGCCTATCACAAAGTTTCCTTCTGATAAACCAACAAAGTTAGCAACGGTCATCGGTACCTCATCGGCGTATAGTTTAACCAGAATTTCCCCACGATTCGTCGTGAACTTAGCATAAATTCCATCAGCCAAATCTTGACCAAATGTAAAAGAGGACAACGTCATCATCAAAAGGAGAACAGTTCCAAATAGATATTTCATTTTTTTCATAATTATGTTACTTTAGAATGTAAAAATACAAGAATTTTTTGGGTAGGAGCAAAATATGTTCCAAGCTTTTTATGTTCTAAATTTCCACAAAGTAAACAGTACTGTATAACTCTCTAAAATTATACGATAGCAATCCTGACTTATCGTGCTAAATGGAAAAACGTATGTCCTTCAAACTCTTCTCCGTTGTCCCAAGCATAGGTGTAAAGAGATGTTCCTCCAGAAGGATTGGCTGTTAAATCAAAACTTCCTCCAATACAAAATTCAGGATATTTTTCAGAACCGAAGATATAGTTAAAGTTCACAGTGGAGCCATCTGGAACAAAGTCAAATTCAAGAATTGCTTTAACCATATTCTGGTCAGTATATAAAACTGTATTGACAGTATTAAATCCACTCATTTGTCGATTAGCTCCAACAAAAGTAATATTGGAGATTTTTACTCCTGCTCCAATTAAATTATGCTGAATAAATGTTGTTAAATTGGACCCCGCTCCGTTAACTCACACACCATTGTTATAAGGTGCAACAGTTAATTGCGCCTGAAGTTGAGACATAGATATAACTAGTGCTGTTAAAAAGACAATGCATTTTAGAATGGTGTATTCATACTTTTGGTTTTCTAACTTAATAGACCGCTAAGATAACCGAATAGTTGCAAAACACGTTATTATTGAACCGCTTTATCTTGTTCGTTAAATTGATCTTTTAATGCACCACTCAATTCTAAGTCATTCATTATCTTCTCTTTGGATGGTCTCTGGAAGAAAAAGTAGATGATTAGTACACCAGAAATCAATAAGTAAAGTAAATTTCCAGTATTAAAAAACGCAACAACACCTATTAAAGAAGGTCCTTCTAAAAAGGCATACTTAATAATTAAAGCTGTTTGAAAACCCGTTAATTTTTCTTTTAGGGTATTCTTATCTATTAAGCTTTCCAGCCCTTTTTTATAAAGAATATTACCTGCTACTATACCTAAAATTGCAGCAATAGGAACAATAAAAAAGAAGATGTCACCAGTATCATTCCATCTCAATTCACGACTTTCAATTAATCCAAATGCAATTACTGAAAAGAGAGCAACTCCTGATATTAATGCTAAATGTATAACAGTGTTGATTTTTAAATATTTAGCCGGTGTTAGTTCATAATTTTCATTTTCCATAATTTTTTCTGTTTAACGGTGATACATCTTTGATGAAATAAATCGAGCAATAGATCGCTTTTATCTTAATAGAAAATAGTAAAAAGCCAGCCAGATACCGATAAAAAATACGCCTATAAATAAAACGGATTTCACCATTTTAATATCTTTTTTGATAAGAAAAAGATAGAGAAGAGCAAGAATTAATGCAGCTGTCAAGCCTATTGTAATGAGAGGATAAGTCATGATTTATGCGATTTTAGTTCCATTTTTACTATTTCTTTCAGGTTCAATTAACGTCACTTCTTTATTCTCTCCAACAGCTCCTAAAACAAGGCACTCACTCATGAAATTAGCGATTTGTTTCGGAGGAAAATTAATTACTGCAATAACTTGCTTACCAATTATATCCTCTGGCTTATATAGATTTGTTAGTTGAGCAGACGTTTTCTTTTTTCCCAATTCACCAAAATCAATGACCATTTTGTAAGCTGGTTTTTTTACTTCCTTAAATTCTTCGGCTGATATAACAGTTCCTACTCTCATATCAACTTTCATGAATTCATCCCAAGTTAACTCTTCCTTCTTCAATTTATCCATTCGTAGTTTTGATAACCTTCATTTAAATTGCCGTTTATAAATATACAGATTTCTCTGCAATTATATATTCTAACAATCCAAAAATGATTAATTACATTTTAACTTTCAAAAATTTCTGGATATCTGATATTGAGTATTTCAATGTGATATCTGGTGAAAAATAAGCGATGGCAGATGGAAAATCACATTCATTAAAAATTTCCAATGCATCTGGGTAAAGTATAAATGATTGAAAGTAGACATCGCCTTCACAATTCTCAATTTCGCTCATTAAGTAGTCGTATTCTTCTTGGTCAAACTCCATCTCTGCAGCAATTATTTTATCTTTTAATCCTGCTTTCTGCTGTACAAACTGTACTGCTTTATCTTTGTTTACGAATGATTTAAATTCTTCTGTTAGGTCGATAATATCTGAAAACTCTAGGTACTTTCCGCTAACTGTAGAATAATTAAAATAGTCCGTACCAGAATAACAATTACCGTCACATCCTGTTGAGTTGATATAAAATGACAGAATTCCGTTTTGATTGTAGGTTACACCAAAGTCTAGTTCAACCAATTGGCTTCCTCCCCATCTGTCAAGTGTTACACCAAGAGATTCCGTTGAAGGTTCCGTATCTGTGAAACGCATTTTTAAATCGGTATTGATTTGTGCATCAATTTGATTATTTCCAGTTTGAATGATCGGAAAGTATAATCCTCCATCCTGAGAGCCACCAAAAGGATCACTCAGAATTAAGTTAAACGTATCTACCTCGGCTTTCTGTCCAAAAACGAAACTTCCAAGGAATATACAGAGAATAATTAGTGTGTTTTTCATCGTTAATTTTTCTATAAAATTACTACCTTTTTCTAATTCAATATACCTGCAAAGACAAACCTTCTAATAATTCGGAGTAATCATTAAAATCATACATATCCAATTTCATGGTTAGGATTAATCCATCTTCTGGGCTTCTTTCCATTGTTAAATCCACTTTGAAATCCGGTTTCAGACCATTAATTAAGGGAAGGGCTTTTTCGTAATCTGCAAAATGAATGATTCGTTCTATCAGTGCCATATTTTTAGTTGTTTACTTTTTGAGGTTGAAGATAACTACTTTTTTATTCTCTTGATTTATTAAATACATAATCAATATTAAAAATCTTCTCCAATTGTCTAGAATTTATTGACTCTGGATGCCTAACTTTTGAAAAATTTGCATGGCATTGCTTGCCATAATGATTCCCGCACCCACGGGTTTTATTTCTGATGCGCTTTCATATACCGTAACTTGAAAGCCTTTTTGTTGAAGTGTTAAAGCAGTGGTTAGCCCACCAATACCCGCACCAATAATGGTGACAAGTTTCTCCATATGGTTATCTCTTTTTGGACATTGGATATAAAATTATCAATTAAAGTTGTTGCCCTTCTGAAAAATAGAATTATCGTCGCCTAAATATCAAATTCAACAGAAATAAAATGACAATTGCTCCAGCTGCTCCTGTTAGAATAATACCAAGCCAACCTGAACCTAAATGAATGTCTAATTTCCCTAAGAGCCAGTATCCAACATAACTCCCCAAAATACCTACTGCAATATTTCCAAGAATACCAAGTCCACTTCCTTTGTAAATTATGCTACCTAACCAGCCAGCTGCTCCACCAATAATAAGCGTGATAATAAATTCCATTTTCATGATTTTTTAATGATTAATAAATTGCAAACGTTTCTCCTAAAGTACTAATTTTTAAGATCCATTCAAATAATAATCACTCCTTTTTTCTACATTTAATTAAATAAAACGGATAGACATCCTCCACTTCTGTGATTTCAAATAACCCAAATTGATCAAATTCATTTGCAATAGATGTTCTGTCGTAAAAGAACATTTTCACCCCATTAAAGAGACTAAAACGGTCTTTACTTATAAGATTTCCTTGTCCATAAATAGAAGCTTCTTTCGTCACAACAGCAAAAACCATATAGCCATCTTCCGCTAGTTGATGATAACAGTCACGAATTAATTTCGCTCTTTCATCGGTGTCTAGTAAATGAATTAAAGCATAACAAAAGATACCGTCGTATTGATTATCATCAAATGGCATATCTGTTACAGATCCATGATAAATGGTCATATCATTTCCGTAATGCTTTTGAGCCAATTCAATAGCCGTTTTTGCAATCTCTATTCCTGTGACTGTTATTCCGTTGTCTCGAAAAATTTGAGCATTTCTTCCATAACCGATACCTGGAATTAGAATATTCTTCAACCCTTTTTCAATAAAGAAGTTTTTTGTTAATTCAGCTGATTTGGCGGGTATAAATCCCCACATTGCTTGGTTCTCTACAAAGTTTTCTTCCCAAAATTCTCCCATAGTAAGATTTTTTAAATACTCTCAAATATAGCATTTGATGGAAATCTTTTGATTTACTATTTCGCGATTACCAATTTACTAACGGAAGATATTCCGCCTGCTGGAATAAATTGCACTATGTACATTCCTGTCTGTAAAGCTGATGAGCCATATATCGTCCGTTTATTCTGAGGTGCTAAGTTCTAATTTTTAATGATGCTTGAAATATCAATTCTTTATTTTATCCTACCTTTGCGACTTCAAATATTTTATCTAATATGAGTATCCGAATTGACAAATATGCTTGGTGTGTCCGTTTATCAAAAACACGTTCTATTGCTACTGATTTGGTACAAAAGGGGAAAATAAAACTGAACGGAACTCAAGTTAAACCTTCTCGAGATGTCAAAGAAGGTGACGTTCTTCAAGTCATTAAAAACACTGCCATTTTTGAATATAAAATCAAAGACTTACTAGATCGAAGAGTGGGGGCTAAACTCGTTACTAATTATCTTATCGATGTAACAAAACCTGAAGAAATTGAAAAATATAAAACATACGCCTTATCACAAGCTACGTATCGCAATTACGGAACAGGAAGACCGAGCAAACATGACCGAAAGGATATTAACGAATTCCTTCTGTGGGAAGATGAGTCTGAGGAAGAAAATCTTGCTTAAAAACTGATTGAAAAACCAGCCTGTCCACCTAACAACCAATATTTTCGAGCATACGAGGCTTGCTTATTTAGTGTGTTGAAAAAGGAATATCGGAATTCTGGAAGTACATAAAAATAAAAACCACTGATAATCTTAAACTGAACTCCTGCTTGAACGTATCCAGCAATATTAAAGTCATTCACTTTATCTCGTAATGGAATCGTGGTTGTTACATCATTCTTATCCTCGGTGATGGTGTTTAAAATTTGTTTAGAACCAAATGTCAAATTCGGCGCAAAACCCAATCCTCCAATAAATTGAATCTTCTTCCCCACCAAATAATTAATTCCCATCGGAATAGATACTAATTGATACCTATTTTTGTAAGCATAAGACGAATCACTCGTAGTGGATTTCCAGCTATATTGTTCCCCTGATTTCGCATAGTCCAATCCAAAACTTACATAAAAACCTTTCGCTAGTCCAATTTTATAACTAATTCCAGTATAAGGAGTTATTATTCCTTTTTCTTCTTTTTCTAGTGTGAGAGGTTTACTGAATAAATTGTCCGTTGCTTGATTAATTGAGTTCGAAAAAAACATTCCTCCTCCAAAAAATAAAAAGGTATTGTCTGATGAATCACTATCCTTCAAGTGATATTTTTTTTCACGTATAGGCTTCTCTTTTTTAGGCTTTATCATCTGTTGTTCATTGGATGGCTCGACTTTCCCTGATTGAATTTGTGAAAAAACAAGTCCATTACTTAGTAACAGGGTAAGCGTTATTACGAAAAGATTGATTTTATTTTTCATTTACCTCAAGAATTTCAATATATTTACGTTAATGTCAAATATCGTCATAAATTTTTACTGAATATGAATAAATCTGTTACAAAAAAGAAAAGCTGGGTTAAAAAACTATTCATTGGTTTGGGAATTAGTTTTATTTTGCTCCTTGCTGCAATGATTATCCTTCCAATCATGTATAAGGATGAGATTAAAAACCTCGCATTAAAAGAAGTTAATAAAATGCTTTTAGCCGATGTCGATGTGAAAGAATTTGATTTAACGATTATTTCGACTTTCCCGAATTTGACCGCTCAATTTGATAGCGTCACTGTTACTGGGCGCGACACTTTTGATAAAGTGGAGTTGGTCAATTTGGAACGTCTAAAAGTACATTTAGATTTTTGGAGCTTATTTGGCGATAAATTTGAAATTAAAGGATTTTCGTTGATAAAACCTAGAATAGACGTGCGCATCTTAAAAAATGGTGTGGCAAATTATGACATTATGAAACCTGATTCATTAAAAACACCAGAAGAGGAAGAACCATCCGCGTTTAAATTATCATTAAAACACTATGAAATTGAGGAAGGACAAGTAAGATATGACGATCGTTCTTCAAATATGTTTGTTGATTTAGTGAATTTGAACCACACTGGTTCAGGAGATTTGACAGCTGACATCATTGATTTCGACACAAAAACAACCATCGATGGCTTGACTTTTAAAATGGATGGAATGAAATACTTGTCTAAAGTTAAAACGGATTTGGTGGCCAACATCTTGATGGAATTTACAGAGAAATCTTCCAAGTTTACCTTACGTGAAAACACACTAGCGTTGAATAATTTCAAGCTTTCTGTGGATGGTTTCTATGAAATGTTAGAAAACAAAAGCAATATGGATCTGAAGTTAAATACCTCTAAGTCGACCTTTAAGGATTTACTTTCTTTGATTCCTACTTTCTATCGAACTGGTTATGAAAACATGATCACCAATGGAAGCTTGGCGCTAAATGCTGCTATTAAAGGTATCTTAGACGATAAGGATTATCCTAGTTGGAACGTAGGGTTAAAAGTAAGCAATGCTTCTATCAAATATCCAGACTTACCTGAACAATTGAAAAATATTCAAATTGACGCAAAATCTACTTTCCCTGGAGGATCTAATTTGAATAAAATGACAGCAGATGTCGATAAGTTCCATGTGGAATTTGTGAAGAATACCGTAGATGCTAGTTTAAAATTGCGAAATATCATGACTGATCCTGCTATTGATACAAAGATAAAAGCATTCGTCGATTTAGCGACTTTGGGTAAAGTAATTCCACTGGTTGAAGGAGAATCTTACAACGGATTATTAAATGCTGATATCGCTTTGAAAGGAAATATGAGTTCTATTGATAAAGGGCGATACGAAGAATTTAATGCACTAGGAACTTTAGAATTAAAAGACATGATTTATCAATCTCCTGATTTACCAAAATCAGTCAACATTAGCGAGATGTTATTTAAATTCACACCTAGAAACTTGAATTTAGTTGCTTTCAAAGGAAAAACAGGGAATTCTGATTTTAATGTAAATGGAACCATTGACAACTATCTTGAATATATGTTTAAAGATGAAAAGTTAAAAGGTGATTTCCGCTTTTCTTCGAACTTCTTAGATTTAGATGAATTAATGGGTTACGCTCCAACGTCAACAGAAGAAGCGCCAGTAGAACCCAATCCTAATTCAACTGAGGAAGCCATTACCATTCCTGCTAATATCGATTTCAACTTGAATGCAAACATTGAAAAATTGCGTTACACAGGATTAGATATTACAAATGTGACAGGAAATGTTGGTTTGAAAGACGAAACGGCTTATTTAAACAATGTGCAAATGGACGCGATGGGAGGAAAAGTTGGTTTGAGTGGAAAGTATAATACAAGCAATCCTTATCAGCCCTCTGTAGATTTTGCTTATTCGCTGAAACAAATTGACATCCAGACATTAGCTAAAACATTTGTGACTACTACAAAGTTTGCTCCTATTTTGAAATATGTAAAGGGAGATGTTTCCTCTAACTTAACATTGAACACGAAAGTAACACCCGATTTTTCACCGATATTAAGTACCGTAAATAGTTTAGGTGATTTCAGTGCAACGTCCGTTACAATTAGTGGGTTTGAACCATTGGCAAAAATTGGAAATGCATTAAAAATGGATAAGTTGGGAGCGTCTCAAAATCTAAAAAACATCGTAGCTTACTTTAAAATTGCAGATGGAAAACTAATGTTACAAAAACCGATGAATCTTAAAATAGGAAATATCACCACGGAAACAGAAGGTTGGACTGCCCTAGATCAAACGATTGGCTACGTGATGAAAATGAACATTCCGAAGGAAGATATTCCACAAGTACTATTGAAGAACATCGAAAAAGGATTGGATAAAATAAACGGATTAGTACCACAATTAAAATTAGCGGATTTACCTGCTTTTATTCCTGTCAATGTGAATATTGGAGGAACAACGACCAGTCCAAAGATTACGACAGATATTGAAAATTCGATTAAGAATTTAACAGGTAATCTAAAAAACAATGTGAAAGATGCCGCTAAAGAGGTTGTCACTAAAGTAAAGGATTCTGTTAAAACGGTTGTTACCGAAAAGGTGAAAGAAGTGAAAGAGGATGTGAGTGCTCGTATCCAGAAAGAGAAACAACAAATTCTCGACCAAGGACAAAAACAAGCGAATGCGCTAAAAGCGGAGGGCAAGAAACAAGCAGACAATGTCCGATTGGAAGGAGATAAAGCAGCTCAGAAATTAATCGACGAAGCAGGTGGAAATCCTTTGAAGAAGAAGGCGGCAGAAATTGCAGCAAAGAAACTACGTGATGAGGCAAATTCAAAAGCGAATAAAATTGAATCTGAAGCCAATTCAAAAGCAGATGGCATTATGAATACCGCTCGCGAAAAAGCAGATGCTGTCAAATAAAGATAATTAGACGATAAGTAACACTATATAATTCGTCTGTAAATCTATTGAAAAGTAGTTTTTTTAGTAGATTTGCAGACAGTTAAGACAAACAAATGGAACACAAAATAAAATTTGCAATAGTTGGTGCCGGTTACATTGGTAAAAGACACGCTGAAATGATTACACTGGACCCGAATGCGGAACTAGTGGCAATGATTGACAATCGAACACAAGAAGCATGCGAGGCACAACAGTATAAAGTCCCATTTTTTAAAACATATGAAGATTTTCTAGCGGCAAATATTGACGCAGACGTAGTGAACGTTTGTACACCTAATGGTTTACATGCTGAATTTGCTATCAAAGCCTTGGATTCAAAGAAACACGTCATTGTGGAGAAACCAATGGGTTTAACTAAAGAAAGTTGTGAGAAAATTATATTCAAAGCTCTTCAAATGTCAAAGCACGTTTTTGGTGTGATGCAAAACCGTTATTCACCACCTTCCAGATGGATCAAACAAGTCGTTTCTGACGGTACTTTAGGTGATATAAATATGGTTCAGGTAAATTGTTACTGGAACCGTGACGAGCGTTATTACAAGAAAGGAGGTTGGAAAGGAACGCAGGATTTAGACGGTGGAACTTTGTTTACACAATTCTCTCACTTCATCGACATTATGTACTGGTTATTTGGCGATATCGACAATATCCAAGGAAAGTTTGCTGATTTTACACATAAGGATTTAACCGATTTTGAGGATTCTGGATTTGTATCATTTGACTTTATAAATGGTGGAATGGGTTGCATCAACTACTCAACAGCTGTTGCACAAAAGAACTTAGAATCTTCTCTTACAGTTATCGGAACAAAAGGTAGCGTGAAGATAGGAGGACAATATATGAACGAAGTTGAGATTTGTAATATCGAAGGCTATGAAATGCCAGAACTAGAAGAATCAGCTCCTGCAAACGACTATGGTCATTACAAAGGTTCTGCTCAAAACCATCACTTTGTTATTCAAAACGTGATTGATACACTTCAAGGTAAAGCAACTTCTACCACAAATGCTTTAGAAGGATTGAAAGTAGTGGAGATTATTGAGCGAATTTATAAAGTACGTGGATCAGTAGCGAAATAAGCTGTAGTATAGATTAATTCTCCAACAATTTTCTATAAATTGACAGATATCTTACTACTCCGTTCTTCAATCCATAAAAATCGTTAGCTCCAAACTGTATGCTTTCTAGTTCATAATGCTCCGATAGGGATTTTTCAATGGCTTCTTTGTAATCTTTGTCATCAAAGTTTTCAATAATAACTCCTGAGTTATACTTCTTAACTACTAAGTCTGTGTCTCCCACTCCAGCGTTGCACACTACTGGAATACCCATTGCCATTAACTCACCTTGCTTCGTCGGTGAAGAGGCTTTTTTGGAGTAAACAGGAAGAATAAAAAAGATGGATTGATTGAATAACGAAATATACGTCGGCACTTCTTTATGTAAACACTTCTCAATGATGATTTGTGTTTTGTCAATTCCTTTCTCCGTTGCTAAATCTAGAATCATCTGTGGATTGTCTCCTGAGACAAATAAGAACTTTGCATTCGGTTTGCTTTCTGTGAGTAGTTTAAAATAATCGAGCATCTCAGCTAACATATACCATGTTCCAATAGAACCAACATAACCTAAAACAAAATCATCAGCGGTGATACCTAGCTTTTTACTTAACTCTTCCTTGGCGGTTAAATTAACATTCTCTCCATTAAACAAATCCGTGTTAACACAACATGGAATCACCGTTATCTTCTCATCTGTGACGTTTGCTAAATTCCATGATAAAATCTCTTGTTTTCCATTCTCGGTCAACGAAACAACCGCATCTGATTGACTAAAATATTGCTTTTCCTTCTTTTTGAAAAAGTTATAAATGGTTTTAAAGACTGGGCTTTTCAAATCCCATATCTTACCGTCAACACGTTCATCCGCCCAAAATCCTCGCATATCAAAGAGGAACTTTTTATGACGGTTTTTCTTAAATGCTATTCCGACAAATGCACTTATATAACTACGACAGTGAACGATTTTAAAATCGTATCGATTATCTAGTTTTTTGGCCAGTTTAAACATTTTGTAGATGTCATAAACTGTCGATAGAACAGGAGGTCGCTTCGTGTACATTAATGGATGCCACGTAATTTCGTTCTTGTCACAAATTTGACGGATTGTTTGCTCGTGTCGATTGAAGTTAGTCGGTTTTTCAAAACTGATTAAATGAAAGTTAAAATGCTTTGAAAGCCCTGATATATACGGCAATACTTGCGACTGACCAAGTGGATCGGTCATTCCGTCATAAGAGATGTATAAAACGTTAATTTTTGGTTCTTCCATTATCATACAAAAGTAACATTTTACAGCATAAAAAAAGAGCCTTCACGAATGACGGCTCTTTTCAACTTTAGTAACATTTAAATTATTCTACAACAACAGAAGCTTTAACTTCGTTACCGTTTGCTAATTTCATATTTACAATATACATTCCAGCTGTTAAGTCAGAAGTGTTAATAGAGATAGCTCCATTAGCGCTAACTGTAACTTCATTTGAGATAACTATTTTACCAGCTAAGTCAGTCACTGTTAAAGTAGCAGCACCTTCGTAATTATCAACTACAACGTTTACGATATCTGTAGCAGGGTTTGGGTAAACAGTTGCAGCGATTAATTTTTCTGCATTTGTCAAACCAACTTCATCAGCAGTAAAGAACTGTAATGTTAAAGAAGGCATTGGTCCACCTGTAAATCCACCAGCATACCAAGTTTCTCCATCTGCAATAGGAGTAAGATATCTCTCAACAATTGACTGATAAAAATCATATTTTGTTTCATTATCATATCCGATATAAACGTTTTCGTTGTATATTTTCACACAGATTAAATAACGCTGATTATCTTCTAACATAATGTAATCTTCCATATCAGCATAAACATACTCATTTTGTAAATCTTCCAAATATGTGTATGATCCACCCGTTACATCTTCTAAATCCGTAAAGGCTGGAGTATCAGTACCAAAAGTAAATACTTCATTCCACTTATATATTTGAACTGGAATCTCTTCGCCATCAATTGCTAAACTATCTTTAGCAGATGTTTGAAAGAAAACACCTTTAATACCATACGTACTAGCATTTGGATTTTGATAAGTTATACATGAAGAAAAAGCGCCAGAGCGTTCTGAAGGACCGTAATTTCCAGAGTTAAAAGTAAAACTACTATCTTTATCATACTTAGCGTAAGAGAATAGTTTATCATTATTAATTCTAAAAGGATATTGGAATTTATTATCGCTAGATGAATCATCAGTAGAGTCAGAAAGAATCTCATAAATAATCTCATAATCTCCCAATCCTAAAGGACCTTCATAATCTGTGAAAGTAAACTGATCAGTACTATCACCTGAAGCAAGTGTAGCAATAACATTACTTGTATCTCTATGTAACTCATTACCATCTTTATTGATAACAGCTGTTACGTAGATGTTTGTTTGATCATTTGCTCCGTAGTTATAGATTTGAGCAGCAAAAATAATAGGGAAATCAGTTGTGTTGGCAGCAGTTTGAACTGGAACTTGTGCTGGAACGTTAGCAGTAAGACCAGCAACAGAACCTAAGTCATTTGGCATAAATCCAATCTTATTTCCTAACAACATAGAAACACTATCACCCAACATTAATGAGTTATAAATAGCTGTTCCATCTTCCTTTGTAATAAATACAATAGGTACATTAACAACATCACCTTGATTAGTAGATCCAGCTGACATATTCACTATTTCACCTGTAACATTACCTACAACAACAATTCCAACTGCCCCTTGATTCCAAGCATTTACAGCTTTAGTACCAAATTCACATTCTCCACGAAAAAGCAAAGCTATTTTACCAGTAAGATCTTGTGTAGAAGCTGTACACATTAATGAATCTTGTGTAGCTGAGCCATCTCTAGCAATTACAACTGGTGCAATCACACGATTAAGAGGGTCTTTCATATCAGGAGTTAATGCCCAATCTGCAAAAGAATGCTCATAACCAGAAGCAATCGAAGATGGATATAATACCTGAACGGTCGTTTGTTGTGCGTTTACTACAAAAGCACCACATACAAACGTTGCAATTAATAAAATTCTTTTCATATTTTTAATTTGATTATACAGTCCAAATATAAATTATTAATTCATCAGAAACAAAAAAGCGAGATATATCTCGCTTTTTATACAGTAAAATAACTATTGGTTTGTCATTTTTTAACAGATGCCTTTAAATATTCTCTATTTAGTCGAGCAATATTGTCTAATGAAATGCTTTTTGGACATTCCGCTTCACAAGCTCCTGTATTGGAGCAATTTCCGAAACCTTCTTCTTCCATTGTATGAATCATATTTAATACACGGTCCGCTGCTTCTGGTTGCCCTTGTGGTAATAATGCCAACTGAGAAACTTTCGCAGAAACAAATAACATCGCAGGAGAGTTCACACAAGCCGCCACGCATGCGCCGCAACCAATACAAGTTGCAGCATCAAAGGCGTTGTCTGCCATTTCTTTAGGAATTGGAAGAGCATTCGCATCTTGTGTATTCCCTGAAGTGTTCGCCGAAATAAATCCGCCAGTTTGGATAATTCTATCAAAAGCAGAGCGATCCACAATCAAGTCTTTTATAACTGGAAACGCTTTTGCTCTCCATGGCTCAATATAGATTGTCTCACCATCGTTGAAATGACGCATGTGCAATTGACAAGTAGTAATTCCTCCTTCTGGTCCATGCGGTTCTCCATTAATATACAAAGAACACATACCGCAAATTCCTTCGCGACAATCATGGTCAAATGCAACAGGATCTTCTCCTTTTTCAATGAGTTCTTCGTTCAAGACATCCAGCATCTCCAAAAAGGACATGTCATCTTGTATATTATCGATTGGATAAGTGACCATACGACCTTTGTCATTTGGTCCCTTTTGTCTCCATATTTTGAGTGTTAATTTCATATCGAAATGATTTTGAAAATTTATTATTATTCGTAATTACGTTGTGCTAACTTAATCGCTTCAAACGTCAACTCCTCTTTATGCAATTCTGCTTGAGAAGGCTCGCCTTTGTACTCCCATGCAGCAACGTAAGCATAATTATCATCATCACGTAATGCTTCTCCCTTATCTGTTTGAGATTCCTCTCTAAAGTGACCACCACATGATTCTTTTCTATTTAAAGCATCCATTGCCATTAACTCTCCTAATTCTAAAAAGTCTGAAACTCTCAAAGCTTTATCTAATTCAGGATTCATTTCATTAATAGTTCCTGGGATTTTCAAGTCTTCGTAAAACTCTTTACGTACTTTTTGGATCTCTTCAATAGCAATTTTCAATCGCTCTTCTGTACGACCCATTCCTACATTATTCCAAAGAATTTTCCCTAAACGTTTGTGGAAAGTATCTACTGTCTTCGTTCCTTTGATATTCATTAGGCGCTCCATACGTTCTCTAGAGTCTTTCTCTGCTTGCTCAAATTCAGGAGAATCCGTAGGAATCGTACCTGTTCTAATTTCGTTTGCTAAGTAATCAGCAATCGTGTAAGGCAATACAAAATAACCATCTGCTAAACCTTGCATCAAAGCTGAAGCACCAAGACGGTTGGCACCATGGTCTGAGAAGTTCGCCTCTCCAATACAATAACAACCTTCAATCGTCGTCATTAAGTTGTAATCTACCCAAATTCCACCCATTGTGTAGTGAACTGCTGGATAAATTTTCATCGGTGTGGTATAAGGGTCTTCCGCAGTAATCTTATTGTACATCTGGAATAAGTTACCATATTTAGATTCAACAACCCCTTTTCCTAATTCATAAATCTTTTCAGGAGAAGGATTGTGAATTTGATGAACCACCGCTTGTTCTTTACCGTATCTTTCAATTGCCGAAGCGAAATCTAAGTAAACAGCCTCACCTGTTGCATTCACCCCAAAACCAGCATCACATCTTTCTTTAGCGGCACGTGAAGCAACGTCACGAGGTACTAAGTTTCCAAATGCTGGATATCTTCTTTCTAAGTAATAATCTCTATCATCCTGAGCAATTTCAGAAGGCTTTAACTTTCCTTCACGAATCGCTAAAACATCTTCCATTTTCTTCGGCACCCAAATACGTCCATCATTACGAAGTGATTCTGACATCAACGTCAATTTCGACTGATGATCTCCTGTAACAGGAATACATGTTGGGTGAATTTGTGTGTAACAAGGGTTTGCGAAGAAAGCACCTTTCTTGTGAATTCTCCAAGCCGCTGTAGCATTCGAACCCATAGCATTCGTAGAAAGGAAGTAAGCATTTCCGTAACCTCCTGAACCAATAACAACAGCGTGAGCTGAGAAACGTTCAAGTTCACCTGTTACTAAATTTCTAGTGATAATTCCACGAGCCTTTCCGTCAACGATAACCACATCTTGCATTTCATGACGTGTGTACATTTGTACTTTACCTTTACCAATTTGGCGAGACAAAGCGGAATACGCTCCTAATAATAACTGTTGTCCTGTTTGACCTTTGGCGTAAAAAGTACGAGAAACTTGCGCTCCACCGAAAGAACGATTGTCTAATAAACCGCCATATTCACGTGCAAAAGGAACACCTTGAGCCACACATTGGTCGATGATATTAGCCGAAACTTCTGCCAATCTCCATGTATTTGCTTCTCTTGAACGATAGTCACCTCCTTTAATCGTGTCATAAAACAATCTATAAATAGAGTCTCCGTCACCCGGATAATTTTTCGCTGCGTTGATACCTCCTTGCGCTGCAATAGAGTGTGCTCTTCTTGGAGAGTCTTGGAAACAAAACGCTTTCACGTTATATCCTAACTCAGCCAATGTTGCTGCAGCTGAACCACCAGCTAATCCCGTACCAACAACGATGATATCAATCTTACGCTTGTTAGCTGGATTTACTAACTTAATTTTATTTTTATAGTCCGTCCACTTTCTTTCGATTGAACCTTCAGGAACTTTTGAATCTAAAACTGCCATATCTTAACTATTTTTTTACTGAGTAAATCATTTTGTGAAATAAAGGAAAATTGGAATTATCGCAAATAATCCTGGAACGACCACTGCGAAAATTTTACCAACAGTAATTAACAATGGCTTGTACTGCTTCACTCTTAATCCTAATGTTTGAAAAGCCGAAGAGAAACCATGCCACAAGTGGAAAGCTAAAACTGCCATACATAAAACATAAAAAGCAACAGCAAATGGCGCTTTGTCATTCGGAGGAAAGCCGTAAGCTGTCTTATCTTGTCCAAAGAAAGAAGCGGTTAAAGAGTGTAAGTCTTTATATCCTTCAGCAACTTTTGTGTCTAATTTTTTACTGTAAATCTCTGTTCCATTCTTTAGAACGATATTTTCTTTGTCGTTTAAATCTAACGGTTGGTAAGATCCATTTGTCAACAATACTAAATTAACATCTTGTTTCGTTGTTGTTAACTCACCTGTACTCTCATCATACCCTTGATTATCAACTTGCTTCACTAAAGTATGTAATGGAAAGTCAGCTTGAGAAATCTTCATTTTATACCAGAAGTGCTGCATGTGTGCTGCTATGAATATCATAATCAAAACCCCTAATAACGCCATGTTTCTAGAGGCAAAACTAGAATTCTTCTCTGGCTTAGAATAAGCGTAATTAATAGGACGTGCCTTCTTGTTTTTAATTTTAATAATTATTCCATCAATTGCGTGAAGCAATATAGAAATATACGTCAAGTACGAAAGAATTTTGATTGCTGGATTGTGCGACATGAAATAAGCATACTCATTAAATGCTCTTCGTCCTTCTTCTCCTTCCTTCAATAGCTGAAGATTTCCTACTAAGTGTCCTACTAAAAAGAGACACAAGAACAAACCTGTAAGTGCCATCCAATATTTTTTGGCAACACCTGTTTTGAAAAGACCTGATTTACTCATTGGTTACTAATAATTTTGAAAATAATACGCCAAATTTAACGACTACAATCATTGAAATCAAGCATATTGGTTATTTAGACTGATTATAAATTTAACATTGAATAGCAAAAAGCAAGGAAATATCTCTTCCTATTCAATCTAGAAAGGATGCTTTATAGCTTGTTTTCACTGATCTTTAGGATAAAAATCGGCAATATGGGCAACCTCTTTATCCCAATTTTCTTTTAATCTAGCGGTTAAGCAATTCTCCTTTAATTCGATTAATAATTCAGGTTGATTCACCAACCTTAAGATGGTGTCGGCAATGTCTTTGGGATGATGGGAAGGAATCAACAGTCCTACGTTATAGCCTTCGATAACTTTAGCCACCTCGGGAAGATTAGAGGCTACAATCGCTGATCCTGCGTGGATGTAGTCAAACACTTTATTGGGAAGTGAAAATAAATAATTGTCATTACTCGGCTTATCGAGTGTTAAACCAATGTCTGCATGAAAGGTATATTGCATCATTTTTTCATACGGCTGACGCCCAAAAAACAGAACGTTGTCTGTAATATTCAATTCTTGCACTCTTTTTTTGAGCTGATGCAACACATCGCCATCTCCGACAATTAACAAAACGCAATCGGGTAAAAATGCCATTGCTTCCACTAATTCTTCTCCACCTCTATCGACATTTATTCCGGCTCCTTGTAATATCAAAATGGTTTTGTTCTCTGGAATGGACAGTTCTTTCTTACTCAGAACGTGTTCAAATTCAAACAACGGCGAAACATTTCTGACTATTCGTAATTTCTTGCCATATTTTGCCTCATACTTTCCAGCAATCGAACTATTGACGGTAATTATTTTATCTAACTTCGGAAAACAATACGCCTCGATGCGTTCCCAAATCCGTTTGACACTTGGGCGACTTGTCAATTCGGGAACTTCAGTAAAATATTCGTGTGAATCATAAATGATTGGCGTCTTCTTGAGTTGATGAATGAGTGTGTTAGCTAATAACGTGTCTAAATCATTGGAAACTAATAGATCCGCTCGATGAAAAAGCAAATAAAAAAACAGACGAAGATTATAATTGGCGTAAAATAAGGCTCCTTTTCGAAAGAGTAAACGAAATCGCTTAGTCTCATACGGTCGATTCAAAGGCACTTTGTTATCTAATAATCTCCCCACTAATACAACGCCATATCCTTGTTTGACCATATACATGCACATCTTATGAACGCGCTGATCAGTATATAAATCATTGGTAACAGAAACAATTATTTTTTTTGACGGCTTCATTTTTAATTAACGAGGAAATACAAATTCAAGGGATAAAATTATCAATTAATCAAAGAAACTCGTTAAACTTGTTGATTGTTTATAATTTATTAAATAAAAGATGCCTGAATTAATCCTTGTACCGACACCGATTGGAAATCTAGAAGATATTACACTTCGTGCTATTCGTGTATTGAAAGAAGCGACGTGTATTTATGCGGAAGATACGCGTGTCACCAAGAAACTTTTAAATCATTTAGAAATTCAGAAGCAAGTTTATTCGTATCATTCTTACAACGAACATAAAATTGTCGAGAATGTCATGCAAACGATTTTGTCAAATGAATTAACGGCTTTGGTTTCAGATGCAGGAACACCAGGAATTTCAGACCCTGGCTTTTTAATTACACGCGCATGCATCGAACATGGCATAAAAGTAACCTGTCTTCCAGGCGCAACGGCCATCATTCCGGCTATTGTTTGTAGTGGCTTTCCATGTGACAGATTTATTTTCGAAGGATTTTTACCACATAAAAAAGGACGTCAAACAAAATTTATCGAATTAGCGGAAGAAGAGCGAACAGTCGTTATTTATGAATCACCTCATCGATTAGTAAAATGTTTAGCGTCTATCGGTCAGTTTTTTGGTGAAGATAGAGAAGTTTGTGTTGCGCGTGAATTGTCTAAATTCTATGAAGAATACAAACGTGGAACTGTCAAAGAAGTACTCGCCTATTACGAAGCAAATCCACCAAAAGGAGAGATTGTTATCGTTATTAGAGGAAAAGAGAATATCAAAGAAGAAAAGAGTAATCGTTATGATTCTAAATATCCTTTGAAAGAATAAAAAACCAAAAATCACATCCTCAACATCAAATCAATCAATCGATTAGAAAACCCAGCTTCGTTGTCGTACCAACCAATTACTTTCACCATTTTTCCAACTACAGAAGTTAACAAGCTATCGAAAATGACAGAATTCGAATTGCCGACGATGTCCACTGAAACAATTGGGTCGCTAGTATATTCCAAATAACCTTTTAAATAGGTCTCAGAAGCGACTTTGAAAGCCGCATTAATTTCTTCGACTGTTGGTGGATTTTCCATCACAACTGTTAAGTCTGTCAATGAACCATCTGGTACAGGAACTCGGATACCACAACCACCAAATTTTCCGTCTAAATCAGGAAAAATACGCGTAATTGCTTTGGCAGCTCCCGTCGTTGTAGGAATCATAGAAACTGCGGCGGCTCTTGCTCTTCGCAAATCCCGGTGAGGTGCATCTTGTATTTTTTGATCAGTCGTATAACTATGTATAGTTGTAAGATAAGCACTTTCAATTTTTCCTAATTTTCGCAGCACATGCACCAATGGCGCACCAGAATTAGTAGTACATGAAGCATTTGATAGAATATCGTCTTGTACTAAAATTTCGTCATCGTTGATACCCATCACAATATTTTTTGTTTCATCCTTGGCTGGAGCACTAAGGACAACTTTCTTCACTGTTCCGCCTATATGTGGGCTCGCTAGTTCTCTTGTCAAAAATAATCCTGTTGATTCCAACACAATTTCGACATTGTAGTCCGACCATGGAATATCCGCAGGACTTTTATGCTGAACGAAAACAATTTTCTTTCCATTTTCAAAATGAAGGGTATTTCCAATTCTTTCAAACTTCATGTCTAGTCGCCCATGAACACTATCATACTTAAACAAATGAGCAAGCGTTTCTATGTCTGCTAAATCATTTACTACTGCGACATCTAGTTTTGCTGAGTACAAACACATTCTAGTAAAGTATCGACCTATTCTACCAAATCCATTCACGCCAATCACTTTCATTGTTTTATTATTTAAATCGTATGTCTTCCAAAGTTATGGTTTCTTTTAGAAAAAGTAAATATTTAAATGAGAATATTTATTTTCTGACACTAACATGACTTTTATAATGAATTACTCTTTTAATTTTGGGCGATTTTAAAAATTAAATAATCGCATGATGAAAAAATTACTTTCGTTCTTAACAGTTATTGCTCTTTTTAGCATTTACGGACATTCGCAAGAAAAAAATTTTAAAAACCTTAGACAGTTAACTTTTGGAGGTGACAACGCTGAAGCTTATTTTAGTCCCGACAGTAAACGGTTAACAATGCAAGTCACCAATCCGAAAGAAGGGATTGAATGTGATCAAATTTACACACTGGATTTAAGTATCGAAAAACCCACAGCAGTGGATTTAAAATTAATCTCCACAGGATTAGGTAGAACGACGTGTTCCTTCTTTATGCCAGACGGAAAGCATATTCTTTACGCTTCTACGCACAAAGGTGATCATGCTTGTCCAGCTCCTCCAAAATCAGACGGTAAATATTTGTGGCCAATTTTTGCTGATTTCGATATTTTTATTGCTGACTTAAATGGGAACATTGTTAAACAATTAACGGATTCTCCAGGATACGATGCGGAAGCGGTGCTTTCTCCAGACGGAAAAAAAATTGCTTTTACCAGCACACGAACAGGTGATTTAGAAATTTGGGTAATGGATGTAGATGGTACTAACCTTAAACAAATTACCTACGGACTTGGCTATGATGGCGGCGCTTTTTTCTCACCTGATAGTAAGAAATTAGTTTTTCGTTCTTCTCGTCCAACAACAGAAGCGGATATTGCAGAATATAAAAACTATTTAAGCAAAGACTTGGTAGCTCCGACAAACATGGAAATCTATACGGTGAATGTAGATGGAACTAATTTAAAACAAGTAACGAAATTAGGAAAGGCCAATTGGTCTCCTTATTTCACTCCAAACAGCAAGAGTATTATTTTCTCTTCTAATCATCATTCAACACATGGATATGATTTTCAATTATTCATGATTGACACGAATGGAACGAATCTTCGTCAAATTACATTTGAAAGTAACTTTAATGCGTTCCCGATGTTTTCTCCAGACGGAAAGAAAATCGCTTTCTCTAGTAATAGAAACTTAGAAAACCCAAGAGAAACAGATGTATTTATCGCAGATTGGGTAGATACTGACCCAGCGGAAATTGTCAGTGATGTGAATTTAAAGAAACACCTAACGTATTTATCTTCCGATGAATTAGAAGGACGTTTAACAGGTTCAAAAGGTGAACAATTGGCGGGAGATTACATTGCTAGTGAATTCAAAAAATTGGGTTTAAAGCCGTACGAAGAGAATAGCTATTTCCAGAAATTTGAGTATTCTGTCCGTTTAAATCCACATGACAGCACAAGTACAAAGCCAAATAGCGGTAGAAACGTCATCGCTGTTTTGGATAATAATGTATCGAAAACGATTGTTATCGGAGCACATTATGATCACTTGGGAAGAAATGAACATCACAATTCTACCAAAATGAATTCTGAAGGAGAAATACACAATGGCGCAGACGACAATGCTTCTGGAACTACGGCAATGATGGAATTAGCACGTATGTATTCTCAAAACAAAACCATCGAGAAAGTCAACTATATTTTCGTCGCTTTTTCGGGTGAAGAAGATGGTTTAATCGGTTCAAAACACATGGCAGAAACATTAAAGGATAAATATCCGAACATTATTGCGATGATTAATATGGATATGGTTGGACGTTTGAATGACAAAAAAGAATTAGTGGTGGGTGGAATTGGTACCTGTCCTGATTTCTCGGCCGTCGTACAAAAAAATAAACCAGCAGGATTTGTCGTTACAGAAGACAGTTCAGGTGTTGGTCCATCTGATCACACTTCTTTTTACCTAAAAGATATTCCTGTTTTATTCTTCTTCACTGGAACACATAAAGATTACCACAAACCAAGTGACGACGAAGATAAAATTAGCTATTATGGTGTTCGTGCCATTACAAGTTATGTTTTCAGAGTAGCGAATGCTTTGGCTGAAAAAGATAAACTTGTTTTCATGAAGACCAAAGTAAAAGCAGGAAAATTAGCAGCTGCCTACAAAGTTACTTTAGGTGTGATGCCAGACTACGCCGATTATGGTGATGGTTTACACATTGATGGTGTAACTGAAGGAAAACCAGCAGACAAAGCAGGAATCAAAGCAGGAGATATTTTGACACACATAGGTGAATGCGAAGTTAAAGACGTGTACAAATACATGGAATGTCTTTCTAAATTAAAAGCAGGAGACGAAAGGGAAGTGACTGTTAAACGTGACGGAAAAGAATTAAAATTAAAGGTCGTATTTTAAATAGCACAACAAAATAACTTTTAAAGGCAGTGATGATTCCGATGGGATGGTCACTGCCTTTTTTGATTTTAATACGGTCAATTCTTCCGTCATTCCAACGTTTTAATTTTTCATTTTGTTTCTATATAAAGTTATCACTATGAGTCGAAAAATTATCCTTTTCGTTGTTTTATGCTGGTGGTTGAACCTCGGTTTTTCTCAATCCAATCTTTTGTGGTCCGAAATATATCCAGCGAATATGTATTCATCGAGTTATTCGTCTTCTTATTCGATTTATTCTCCCGACGGAAAATTATTAAAGGAAGAAGTACTGAATGATTTTTCACCTACTATTTCAACAGTAGGAATGAATAGTGGTATCTATCTCTTACAAATGCATTCAAAAAAGGGCAAATCGATGATAAAGATTATCGTAAGGTGAGATTTAATACATCAAAAAAGGTATGTGAAATTTCAAATAGACTTAATTGAAAGATGCACTTTACACTTTTAGAGCCTTTTACTTTATACTTTAGGAGAATATCAGTTTTGATTCAATTGCTATTATACTATTTTGCTTTATAACCACGACTGTGACTGGTCTTTTGAGAATACCTTAGATGAAGAGAAATAATTAATTACGCCATAATTTTTAGCCAATGCCCATCAATTCATCGTATACAATTGTCCATCTGCATAAACCAGATAGGAACGATTGAACAACTTCACCAAAATATAATTCCCTGAAATTTCATATTCGGAATCTTGTTGGGTGGTTAATTCCACCGTTTTTCCATCGACAAAAGCACTCACACCGCCCATAATATTACGGAATACGATAACCTTATTCTTCAACATATAATCTTTGGGAACATAGTTACAGACAAGCGTTTTCTCTCCATTATAAAAGGTGTAGGTATAATTATTTTCCGTAAAAAGGATGGCTTCATCTACTACGTCATATGTTTTGGGAAAGTTAGATAATTGTGCTTTTTTACCTTTAGAATAATACATTAAATTACCATTAATATCTTCATACACAATGGCATTTCTACCTGTTTTATAAGACTTTACAAACTGAGGTTCAACATCCATAAATTCACCATTTTCAAATACGGCAAAAGTTCCCATGGTCGGATCATTGAAACAAGCAATGTTTGTTCCAACAGAGAATTTAATAGGGTCCAGCCAAACACCAAACTCATATAATCGTCCTTTATAAAATACACGATAAACATCGCCGTTATCTTTAAAAATAATGATATTATCTCCTACAAACGCCGGTTCTTTCAATTCACCTGTCGCTTGATAGAGAGGAGCAATAGAACCTTTATACACAATGTTCCACGTATTATAACGTATGTCTTCAAACACAATTAAAGAATCTTTGACGATAAAATTCCCAGCAAACATCGTCAGATTACGCGGTTTATTATTTTCTATATAATAAAGGGCATTGGAAACTCTAAAAGCTAAATAGGTATCTGAAACTTTATAATTGACCATCATATTCGTGGCGGTCTGGATATTTTTTCCGTCGTAAAATTTCAAGTCATTTTTACTATCGGTGTACGCCAGTATATTATCTCCAAAAGCAAAAGATTGAATGCGTTGATATTCCAATTGACGTGGTTGTCCCATATAAAAGACTTTCAAATAATCGTTATAATCAACAAAAGGAAGAATTTGAGAATGTATAGAAAAAGTGATAAAACTAAGTCCTATCAAAAGGAGGATATGCTTCATTTTTAGCTGATTTTGGATGATGATATCAAATAGTATGCTAGACAAAAATAATAATTAAACTTAACATTAGGCTTAGTACGAGTTTTTCGATAGAATGCTTACTTTTGCAACATGCACTTTGAAAAGACAAAAGAGTATATGGACGAATTGCTGTTGGCAATTCGAAACGACGACACTAATTGGATTACAGAAAATTTAGCTGTTCTTCACTTTGCCGATATTGCCGATATTTTGGAGGCTCTTGATATCGAACAGGCGAAGTATGTCTATTTTCATTTGGATGAAGACACGCAGGCGGATGTCTTAATGGAGTTTGAAGAGCATGTTCGTGATCACTTCATTAGCTTACTCTCAAATAAAGAAATTGCCGAACAGCTAGACAACTTAGATTCTGACGATGCCGCTGATATTTTAGGTGACTTTGAACACTCTAAAATTCAAGAAGTTATCTCCCATATGGAAGATGATGAGGCCGCTGAAGACATTGTTGACTTATTAAACTATTCCGAGGATACTGCCGGTGGTTTGATGCAGAAAGAATTCATTCAAGCACGTATTGACTGGCCAGTTGATCGTTGCTTAGTAGAACTCAGAAGACAAGCAGAAAATGTAGAAAAAGTATACACCATTTATGTGGTGGATAATCAAGATAAATTAGTCGGTGTCTTATCATTGAAATCATTACTTTTCGCTAAGCCAAAAACGAAAATTAATGAGTTATATAAATCCAAAAACGTAATTTCAGTAAAAACAATGGACGCAACTGAAGTTGTTGCTAAAGTCATGGAAAGATATGATTTAGTCGCAATTCCAGTTGTTGACTTTCAAAATAAACTTGTTGGACGAATTACGATTGATGACGTTGTTGATTTAATTAAAGAAGAAGCGGATAAAGACTTTCAGATGGCATCCGGTTTATCGGAAATAGTGATTCACAATGCTCCCATCTGGAAAACATCACGTGCACGTTTACTATGGCTTTTTATCGGAATGTTTGGTGGAACTGTTAGTGCAAACGTCATCTCTAATTATGAAATAAACATTGGCTCAGTACCTGCTTTGGCTTTTTTCATCCCACTAATAACAGCGATGGGTGGAAATGTTGGCGTTCAGTCTTCGGCTATTGTTGTACAAGCTTTAGCAAAGGGAATTGACTACAGTAATATCGCTAAAAATCTATTCCGTGAAGCGTTAGTAGGGTTGATAAATGGCGCTATTTGTTCTGTCGTTATTTTAGGAATAGCTACATACCTATCTAATTTTCAATTAGGTATAACCGTAAGTATATCTTTAATGATTGTCATTGTATTTGCCGCAGTCGCTGGTTCGTTTATTCCTATCATCATGAACAAATACAAAATCGACCCTGCATTAGCGACAGGTCCATTTGTCACCACTATGAATGATATCATTGGTTTATTCATTTACTTCTCTGTGAGTACATTGCTTGTTGGAATTTAATTCGCTATGAAAGTTTTATTTTTAGATCGTGTTCATCCTATTTTGGAGCAGCGTTTAACCGATAATGGCTATCAATGCATCGAAGGTTCAAATAAGCCTATAGATGAACTCAAAGAAGAAATTAATCAAGCACAAGGAATGGTTGTGCGTTCCCGATTAAATTTAGACGAAGACTTTTTAAAAAGCGCACCACATCTTCAATTTATTGCACGCGCAGGAGCGGGAATGGAAACAATTGATGAAATCTATTGTTCCAATAATGGAATTCAGCTTTTCAATGCTCCTGAGGGAAATCGCAATGCCGTAGCCGAACATGCATTGGGAATGTTGCTAGCACTTTTCAATAAATTATCAAAAGGAGATAGAGAAGTTCGAAAAGGCATTTGGGATAGAGAAGGAAATAGAGGAATTGAGATGGCAGGTAAAACGATAGGAATTATCGGTTATGGAAATAATGGCAGTCAATTTGCTAAACTATTAAGTGGTTTCGATTGCGAAATATTAGCTCATGATAAATACAAATCGGGATTCGAAACAGCGCGTATAAAAGAAGTCGATTTAGATGAACTATACGAAAAAGCAGATGTTGTCAGTTTTCATATTCCACAAACACCCGAAACCATTTTCTTTGGTTCTACTGCGTTTTTTACTCATTTCAAAAAACCTATTTACCTCATCAATCTTTCACGTGGAAAAGTGGTTCAATTAGCAGATTTAGCGGAGGCAATTGATTCAAAGAAAGTTCTTGGCGCTTGTTTAGACGTACTAGAAATAGAAAACAAAGCATTTGTAAACGGATTTCAGTCAAATACACTTCCTCCAGAAATAAAAGAGTTATTGACCAATGAAAGAGTGTTGTTCTCACCGCATGTAGGTGGATGGACTATCGAAAGCTATTTTAAATTGAGTAACGTATTAGCCGATAAGATTATCCTTCACTTCGGTTCGATTTCAAGCTGAAATTCTACATCCCTTAGGGGAAAGTAACTTCTACCCGTCTATTCTTTTGGCGCGCTTCTTCATCTACTTCTAATACTAATGGTCGTTTGTTACCACAACCTTCATACACCATTTTAGAACGTGGGATTCCTAACTTTCTTAAAGCACGGTAGACACTTTTTGCACGTTTTTTCGATAGCGCCACTTTATCTTTACAACAGGTGTGTCCAGAGATAATAAGATGTAAATTAGGTTGCTCTTTGTAGATGGTGTAAATTCGTTCTAACTCTTCACTAGGATCGCCTAGATATTTGCTTTTATCTCCCACAAAAAAGATAGATGTAACGATTGTTTTTCCTTTATAATCTTTCTTAGCTTTCTCCTCTTGAGCAGGTGGAAAAGAAACTATTTCTTCTGGAATTAGCGTATCAATTCTATCTAATTCATCCATCTGTCTTTTTAAAAGAAAAAAGCGAACCTCCACAAAACGTGCATCTTCATTAGATAGTTTGAATTTTTTTTGAATAATACTCCCTTTATTCTCGAAAGTTAATGGTGGAAATGGCTGAATTTCTTGTTTTAAAATCTTTTCTATTTCCAAATAACGAGCTTTCCCTATTTTTAAATTACCTTCTTCACCTCCTACAGAATCGGAGCTAGCAATGACAGAAATACTCAGGATAGTTTCTTTATCAAGCGTATGAATGAATCCTATAAATTTCGTTAAATTATAATCATCGGGTAATTTTTGATTATAATGGTAAGGAATACTATAACCAGACATGATTTGAGCGCTACTAATCAATGGAAATAAAACAAGTAAACTTATCGTTATCAAAAAACTTCTAATCATATCAATTTCGTTTATCTAATCCCCAGAGCATTTTATTTCGGATAGTTTCTAAAAAGGTGCTGTTTTCAAATTCAATCGTCTGAATGGTGAACGGCGCTTTTTTGACTATAATTTCTTCGTCCGCTTTAATTTCCATTACCTTTCCATCAAGGCTTAACAAAAAGCTATTGGTTCTACCTTTCACGCTTAATTTCAACGATAATTTATTGGAAACAATCATGGGACGTACGTTGAGATTATGAGCGGCAATTGGTGTCAAAATATGTACTTCACAATTAGGAACTACAATGGGGCCTCCGCAACTTAAATTATAAGCTGTAGATCCTGAAGGCGAAGAAATGATTAGTCCATCTGCCCAATAAGTATTCAAGTATTCACCATTTAATTCAGCATAAATGGCAATCATTGAAGCGGTATTTTTACGCTGTATGGTTACTTCATTGAGTGCAAAATTGGCATTATCAAAATGTCCTCTTTCTGATTCTACACAAAGTAAAGAACGTTCTTGGGTGATATATTTATTTTCTTGCAACAACTTAAATGATTGCAAAATTTGATTGCGGTTGATATTTGCCAAGAAACCCAATCTTCCCAGATTGATTCCTATAATCGGCACATTTGAATCTCTAACAAAACTGACTGTTTTTATAAACGTTCCATCACCTCCAACACTTAATGCGCAATCAATACCAGAGGTAAAATCAGTATGTGAATTATAGGTAGCCAGAGATTGATAAATAGTATTTCGTTTTACCAATTCGTCTTTCAAACTCTCTTCGACAATCGGATTCCATCCAAATTCAATTATAATCTTGAAAATTTCTTCAAAATCATTAAAATCAGTCTTATTTAGTATTTTCTTTCCGTAAACTGCAATATTCATCTTACAATTTCAAATAATTCATTAAAGCTTCATAGCGCAACAGATCATCGTCTTCAAAAAGGCTCTTTTGAAACGTAGCACTAATCGTATACCCATATCGTTCAAAAGTTCGCACAATACGATCTAATTCAATTTGGTTAATTTTTATCGTCACATCTACTTTAGTTGATTCTGGTGCAGACGTAATAAATGAACTCAAAATGCGCGCATCATTACTTTCTACAATCTGAGCAATTTGCGCTAACGAATAATCACGATCATTAATCTCTAACACAATAATTCCCCCTTGTTCGGTAATACTTCCCGTATTCGCAATCAATTGCATTAAATGGAAAATGGAGGTACACCCCAAATAATTTTCTTTATCGTCTAAAACAGGGACAATAGAAATATTTTGTTTCGCAACAGTATAGAGCACTTCATAAATATGAGCGGTTGCTAAAACATAAGGTCTTGGTAAATGTTCAAATAATTTATCGAGTGTTTCATCCACATCAATACGATCCAATATATCTGATTCCGAAACTACTCCGACAAAGTTATCTCCTTTCAAAACAGGTAAATGACTCACTTTAAATTCATCCATCCATCTCAAGGCAGTTTCACCGGTGTCGGTATGTCTTAATGGAGGAATTTCTTCTGTAATTAAATCTTTAGCGTACATAAGTGGGAAATTAGTGATTTATATCCATCCTCCAAGCAAATTAAATAAAAAAGTGCAAACCTATAAGCCGGGTTTTGTATTCCGCTTGCGGAATGCTTATCATTTATCTAGTACCGACGTCACCGTCGGTATCCATCGACCCACCCTCTGAGATTAGGCGAGCAGCCCTTTCATCTGCCATAAATGACAGACATCCCCAGTATACATGGTCTTTCAGTTCGTGAGGTTTACCAAGCGGCCATTGTCACCAATTACCCGGTGAGCTCTTACCCCACCTTTTCACCTTTTCTCCAATAAATTGGAGTAGTTTACCTTTCTGCGGCACTTTCTGTCCCTAATTCGTCTCCAAATTAAAGCCTTCCCGTTAGGAAGCACGATGCTCTTCACTGCCCGGACTTTCCTCTTCGATATTTCACAAAGCGATAAGCCAGTTTGCACATGACAAAAATACAAATTCTGTAACGATTATCAAGCTATAATTTTAATATAAGGTGAGTTTATTCATGCGGAGTTGAAAAATAAAAAACAGTTATTTCTTTATAATACTTTTTTTACAAAATAAAAGTAGTATTTTCGCAATCCAAATTATGTTCCCTGAACCAATGAAAATAGAAGATTTATATTTTGAAGATAATTCTTTTGGTAAGCTTATCCAAGAGTGGGCTTCATCTTTAAACATCACCTCATATCCATTAGAATCAAAATCATCAATTGATACAAATGTTATTGATGGCCTCATTATTTTCCATGAGAACCACGATATTTCAAAATTTCACAATGATTTAATCGATTTATTTAACTCTTATCAAATAGGGATTAGTAAGATTGATATTAACGGAACCCTATCAGTAGCATCTTCCAACTTCGGATTATGGATGGATCGTAACAGACCTAAACATTTATTAGTTGTTGGTGATGATAAACTAAGCAAGAACGAAAATGCTGTCCGTTTTCTAAAAACGATTGACTTACACTAATACTATTTCACATATTCCTGTTTTTGAACAAGTACGTACTGTTCATTTTCAATAGGTAAGTAACCATAATCATAGACAAAGAAGTAGGAGGCTCCTTTTTGAGTTTTGTATATGTTTGTAAAATAATGGAAGTTAAATCCCGCTTCTGCTAAAGTTATTGCATCCACAGTAGCCTTGCCTTTAGGATTTAGTTTTTCCAAAATTTTTCTATTTTTTCGCAAAATTGAATTGATTTTTCGAACGTGCTTATTACTATCCTCGTTTAGTCTATTATTATACGAGTTACGGCAATAATCCGAACAAAACTTCTGATCTTTTCTACCTTTTAAAGGTGTTGAACATTCAAGACATATTCTATCTTCCATACTTCACGATATTATAGCGTTACATTTTGAGTTACTGAATGGCCGTCCGAAGCGATATTTTTACTACCTTAGTAATCGAAATAAAATAGAAAAACTAGTATAAATGAGATATCTTATTTGCATCATTTTCACTTTTAGTTTTATTCAGTTAACTTATTCACAAAAATTAAATATAAAAATTTCTGCTGATAAAACAATTGTGGAAGAAGATTTTCCAGTCACAATTAAAGTTGAATCGAATCAGCCAGGTGTATTAAACTTGAACCTTCCTGCTTCTTTTGTAAAAACGAATACGTCCAATAGCACCAACCGATCGTACGATAGAACGACCCGAGAACCTGTGTTGCAATACTTTTTTTATCAATACGGAAGCTTTAACAAAGAAGGTGATTACAAAATAAATGTAACGATTGAAATTAACGGAAAGCGCTATAAAACAAATACAATACGAATTAAAGTCGTAAAAAAAACTCCTTCAAAGAAAATCAATTCTAAGAAGGAGTACGCTTAAGATTATAATGTATGAAAATAACGTTTAGAACGCTAATCGATACACCTCATCTATACTCTCATTACTAGAAATAGAAATACCTAAATCTTTAAGAAGGCCATCTTTTATTCCATAAACCCAACCGTGAATATGTAATTCATGTCCTTCTGACCATGCTTGCTGTACAATAGTAGTTTCCGCTAGATTTTTCACTTGATGTGCCACGTTTAATTCCACAAAGCGATCGTGGCGCTGCTGTTCATCCGTAATCATTTTTAATTCCGATTTATTAATTTTATACACTTCACGAATGTGTCTCAACCAACCGTCAATAATACCGATGTGTTTGTTCTCCATGGCTGCTTTTACTCCACCACAACCGTAATGACCAACTACTGCGATGTGCTTCACTTTTAATACATCAACAGAATACTCTAGCACAGATAAGAAGTTCATGTCAGAATGAACCACAACATTAGAAATATTACGGTGTACAAATACCTCTCCTGGATCGACCCCCATAATTTGATTAGCTGGAACCCGTGAGTCAGAACAACCAACCCACAATAAAGGTGGAGCCTGTTGATCTTTTAATCTGTCAAAAAATTGAGCATCCTTTTCAAGTTTGTTTTTTACCCATTCTTCGTTCTGTCTGAAAATCTTGTTGCAAAATTCATCGCCCATAATCATTGTCTTTTTAAAAAATTAATAACTGCCTAGTGATGAGGTATCATTCAACAAAACACAAGCGTTAGTAATGAACTACTCTACTTACATTTATAAATGGTATCGTCAATCTGAACACAAATGTAATTATCCTGATTCATAATTAAAACTCTCTTCCAAAAATGTTCACGATAACTCAAAAGCCCATACTTCATTTTTATGTACTTTTGTAAGGTGAAAAAGAAAAATTTTTATTTCATTTATTTCTTGGTAACCTATGTCGTTCTTCAATACGTATGGTGGACTTATTTTATTTTGAAATTAGGTGAAAACACAGAGCGCCAAAATACTATTTTCTGGATGTTGATTGGTGAAGGAAGTGTTTTTCTATTCGTCATTATTTTCACCTTTTCACGACTCATTATATCGCTCAAAAAAGAGGAAAAACTCAATCAGCAAAAAAATAATTTTCTGCTGTCTGTAACGCATGAATTGAAAACTCCGATCACACATAATAAATTGTCTATCCAAACACTTTTAAAACGAAAAAACTTAGAGGAAGATAAACGGAATGACTTATTCGAAAAAATACTAGCGGAAAATAGTCGTTTGGAGCACTTGGTAGAAAACATCCTGACTTCGACTCGTCTCGAAACTAAATTCTTCAAACTCACCAAGGAAAAATTTAATATCTATCTTCTTATCACTGACTTAGTGAAAAGATACGCTATTTTACTAGGCGATTCTGTTGTAAATATAGCAACAGATTCAGAAGACATTGAGGTCCTTGCGGACAAAAAAATGATCGAAACAGTCTTTATTAATATTATGGAGAATTATCATAAATATGCGTTAGATTCTGAATCTCTTACTATTCTTATTTCTATCTTTGGAGATAAGGTAAAGTGTGCTTTTATGGATTATGGTAAAGGTGTTCCAAAAGAATATAGAAAAGATATCTTTAAAAAATTCGTTCGTACTGAGAATGAAGATGAACGGACAAAAAAAGGAACGGGATTAGGTCTTTATATTGCAAGAGAATTCTTAAAGTTAAACAATGGAAGCATCAGCTACAGTCCCAACAAACCAGAAGGCTCAATTTTTGAAATTATAATACCAATAGCATGACAAAAAAAGTTGGTTTAATTATCTTAGACGGATGGGGTTACGGTCGAAAAGACTACTCAGATGCCGTTTACAAAGCAAACACACCTGTTTTCGATGGCTTGATAAAAAGCTATCCAAACGCTACTTTAACCACTTTCGGCGAAGCAGTTGGTCTTCCTGAAGGACAAATGGGAAACTCAGAAGTAGGTCATCTCAACATTGGCGCAGGAAGAATTGTGTATCAAGAATTGACCCGTATCAACAAAGAAATACGAGAAGGTCATTTCTTTAAAAATGAGAACCTTAACAAGGCGATTGCACACGCAAAAGAGAAAAATAAAGCATTGCATATTTTTGGTTTATTATCGAAAGGTGGTGTTCATAGTCATCAAGATCATGCTGCTGCTATCTGTAACTATGCCTCTCAACAAGGTGTGAAACAAATTTTTGTACATGTCTTTACAGATGGTAGAGACTGTGACCCGATGAGCGGCAAGGGGTTTATCGCAGAATTTAATGAAAAAATACGAACTTCAAACGCTAAAATCGCAACAATTATCGGGCGCTACTATGCGATGGA
>CAZDAR010000002.1:0-30248 GCA_964503665.1 uncultured Flavobacteriales bacterium | reverse complement strand
GGAAGAGAGGAAACTTTTATGGGTGAAGAAAGACTTCTCATTCATTCACCAAAAGTGGCAACATACGACTTACAACCAGAAATGAGTGCTCCAGAAGTGACCACTTCAATCATTAAATATATTCATCAAAAACAACCTGATTTTATTTGTCTAAACTTTGCCAATTCAGATATGGTGGGGCATACAGGTGTGTTCAATGCTATCGTAAAGGCAGTCGAAACAGTAGATGAGTGTTTGGGTGAAATTATAGAAGCAGCGAAAGAATACGATTACGAATGGATTGTTATAGCAGACCATGGAAATGCAGATTACGCTGTCAATGAGGATGGAACTCCTAACACAGCACACTCTAAGAACCCAGTCCCAATTATTTTGGTAACAAATGAAAAAATATCAATAAAAAGTGGTATTTTAGCAGATGTTGCTACTACTCTTCTGGAAAGAATGGGTATTTCGACCCCAAAAGAAATGGACGGGAAGAGTTTGATAATACATTAATACTTCAAATATGAGAAACAAAATAATTTTATTAGTCTTTACTGTAGCGTTGAATATTTGGGAAGTTGCTGCACAAGGTTGTTCACAGTGTAAAATAATTTCAACACAGCAATCTTCTCCTAATGAAATGGATGAAACAGCCTTTACTTCTAATATAAATTATGGTATTGTCTATTTGATGGCATTTCCCTATTTGTTAATTATGTTTTTCTATCGAAAACAGATTATAACGTTTTTCAAGAATTATCTAACTAAAAAAAGAGCCGTATGAAAAGAATTAACTACTTACTACTTATAGCCGTTTCTCTAGTTACAATTGTTGCTTGTAAAAATAAAGAAACACAAGACGATTCATCTACAATGAACGACAGTTACTTTAACTACCTTCACAGTAAGATGGACACCATCTCGTCGATAGACACTAGAATGGATACTTCTAATTGCGCTCAATATTCACTCGATTTTGGGAATGAAAAAAATGAACGTTATTTTGCTACAATGTATTGTGACACAAAAGGAGATGTTCATTTAATGGAAGAACTTTTGACCAATAGAGAGCGATTGATGACGAAAAATAAATTCTATTATGCAGATGGAGGAAGACTTTACGCTACCTTGAGTGAACGTCAAGAAAATAAAGATACTGTCTTGTCTTTTATCGAAGAATTGAATCTTTATGGTGAAAATGGCAAGATAGAGCGTTCGTTTAAGAGAATTACTGCTGGCGACATTGAAGGTGATTATCTTCCTTCAGATGATAATGCTGTTCTGAAAAATGACAGACTTATGGAAGCCATGAAAAATGAAGGTGAATTTGCCTTAACATTCCAAGGTATTATTAAAACAGATAATTTGGATTATTTAATCGTTGGGGCTTCAGGAACAAACAACTTTACAAGTGCCATGCAGATCGAAGCAAACACTCCGTTCATCAAAGACATCTATGTGAATGAAATCCGATACGTAGGAAGAAAAATAGGCGTAAATTTTGAACGTAAAATAATGGGTAATTTTTCGTATCAAGTATTTATTGCTGGTAAATGGTTGGATTAATATTTCACGTATTCTGTAAATGCACAACATCGGAAAGCACCTATCACACATAAATTTACCGGAAGATTTACGGAATAAGTTTTCAATCAACGACTTACCGAAAATTTCAAATGAACTTAGAGAATACCTCATCGACGTCGTATCTGAAATTGGCAATAGCCACTTCAGCTCTTCTTTAGGTGTCGTTGAACTCACTGTTGCATTACATTATGTTTTTAACACACCGTACGATTTATTAGTGTGGGATGTAGGTCATCAAGCCTACGGACACAAAGTTTTAACTGGACGACGGTATCGATTCCATACCAATCGAACACTCCATGGAATTTCGGGGTTTCCTACCCGATCTGAAAGCGAATATGATCCATTTGGAGTTGGACATGCATCAACAGCTATATCAGCTATAGTAGGAATGGCAATCGCCAGTAAATACAAAGGAGAACTTGATCGTCACCACATTGCCGTCATTGGTGATGGTGCGTTAACTGGAGGAATGGCATTCGAAGGATTAAACCATGCGGGAACTATAAAAGATGCGAATCTACTTATCATTTTGAATGATAACTGTATGGCCATTGACCCGAATGTGGGTGCTTTGAAGGAATATTTACTTCGAATTACGAAACAGAAAATAACACCTGAAAACAACTTTTTTGAAGCACTTAATTTTCAATACTTTGGTCCAATTGATGGCCATGATGTTTTGAAGTTAGCAGAAAAATTAGAAGAAATAAAAGATCTCCCAGGCCCAAAAATACTACATTGCGTGACTGTCAAAGGAAAGGGATACAAGTATTCAGAAGAGGGAAATCCTCCACAATGGCATGCTCCAGGAGTATTTAATAAAATAACGGGAGAAATAAAACCTCCTCATCAAAAAGAGCAAGAACCATTAAAATATCAAGAAGTTTTTGGACGAACACTTTTGGAGTTAGCAAAAGAAAATAAAGCAATTATGGGAATTACTCCTGCTATGCCAACTGGAAGTTCACTCAATATCATGATGAATGAAATGCCTGATCGTGCTTTTGATGTGGGAATTGCTGAACAACATGCTGTCACGCTTGCTGCTGGTTTAGCCACACAAGGATTGCGTCCTTTCTGCGTGATATATTCAACCTTTTTACAACGTGCTTACGACCAAGTAATTCACGATGTTGCTTTGCAGAATTTGAATGTTGTTTTCTGTTTAGATCGCGGCGGGTTAGTGGGTGCAGATGGCGCAACTCACCATGGTGCATATGATTTAGCATATTTACGATGTGTCCCGAATATGATTGTTGCTGCACCGATGAATGAATCGGAATTACGCAATTTAATGTACACCGCTCAACTTCCCAACAAAGATCCCTTTAGCATACGTTACCCACGAGGAAATGGTGTTTTAGAAAACTGGGAAACACCTTTTGAAGAAATTAAGATTGGAAAAGGAAGGAAGTTAATTGAAGGAAACGATGTGGCATTTTTGACCATCGGTCATATTGGAAATGATGCACAGAAAGCCATCAACAAACTCAAAGAAATAGGAATTTCAGCAGCACATTACGACCTACGATTTGTTAAGCCTTTAGATGAAGACTTGTTACAAGAAGTCTTTAAAAAATTTAAAAAGATTATCACAGTTGAAGATGGGTGTGTAATCGGAGGATTCGGAAGTGCAATACTAGAATTTATGGCTTCTAACAACTATTCATCTGAGGTTGTTCGCCTAGGAATACCAGATGAATTTATTCACCACGGAACACAAGAAGAATTACATCATTTGTGTGGAATAGACATCAATGGAATGATAGAAGCTGCAAAGAAAATTGTTTAAAATTATCCTAGAAGACTAACTTGTAGTAACTTTAACTACCATAAATAACAATTGAACAACATGAAATACACTAAAATAGTTTCTCACATTTCTCCTAAATTAGTGATCGTATGCTTCTTTTTACTTTCATTTTCAGGCACAAAACAACAAAAGCAGGACATGGAACCCGTCTTTGGAGTAGCTTTTGGCTACAATCAAATGAATGAATATTATCATTTAGTGGCGTATCAAAGAATTGGTGAAAACTTATTAAACAAACGAATTTTGAGAAGAGATGATTTCATCTACTACTTTTCAGGTTTCTATCCAAGTAAATACAATCCGACTAGAATCAACTATTTTGATAAATATGGTATTTTTGGGGGCGTTTATGTAGATTCTATCTCGAATGAAAAAATACCCTATTGTCCTTCTTTGGATTCACTTTGGAAAATTAGATATAGCGAGTATCCTGCATTAGACGCTTCGGAACATTACGGTTGGTCCAACGATAAGTTAAATCCATCTCCAGGTCAAATGGAATACCTAAAGAATAGATACAATATCAAAGGCATAAATAATGAATACATTATGGATAAGCACTTTATTCAATTACTTCGTGATGCGACCGATAGCTTGTGGATAGAAAATTATAAAAGCATTCAATAAAACGAGTTGTGACCACAAAAAATACATCTATTGAAGCGCTAATTTTATTTTATTAAAAATATTAATTACATTTGAGAAAAATATTTGAATTATGTCATCAGAATCACCTAAAAAAGAAAAATACAGTACGTTTTTTGATTCAACAACAGTAGCAGCAGGCACATTGATTACAATTGCTGCACTAGCTTTCTTGGCGTATGTACTGATTTTTGGAAAACAATAAATCACTCAACTGTAGACAGTAACGTTTCAGTACAACCATTTCTATCTTGTGTATAGAATGAAATTGAATTATTTTGAACGAGTTATTCAAATGGATAATCAAGTTAAGGCTTTCTCAATTAGAGGAAATTCGCCATCGACCTTTTGAAATTCAATCAAAGTGGTTTAATTTTTTAATCTCCAATAGTTTACAAACAAATTGGGGAAATGATCATTTCTTTTCCGAAATATCTGACTATTGTTCATTTAAAAACAATATTCCACTGCAAGATTATGAAACCTTAAAACCGTTCATTGACCTAACAATTCAAGGTGAACAAGATGTTTTATGGAAAGGGAAAACAATTTGGTTTGCTAAATCTTCGGGCACAACATCCGACAGGAGTAAACTAATTCCCGTTACAGAAGAATCACTCTTTGAGAATCATTATCGTGCAGGGAAAGATTTATTAGCCAATTATTACGAAATTTTTCCTGACGCACAAGTGTTCGCTGGCAAAACCTTAATGGTTGGCGGTAGCTCTCAAGTCAATAAGTTAAATGAAAACTCTTACACCGGTGATTTATCAGCCATTATCATAAAAAACCTTCCTTGGTGGGTAGAAATGAAGCGAACTCCAAGTAAAGATGTGGCTTTATTAGGTGATTGGGAAGAGAAATTGGAGAGAATGGCATTGGAAGCAATTGAAGAAGATGTGCGTGTTTTATCCGGCGTGCCAAGTTGGACATTAGTCGTTTGTCGTCGGATTATGGAAATAAAAAACACAGACAATCTTCTGGATGTATGGCCGAATCTAGAACTATTTATGCATGGTGGCGTAAACTTTGAGCCTTATAGAAATGAATTCAAAAAAATAATTTCGAGTGATAAAATGAATTATATTGAAACCTATAACGCCTCAGAAGGGATGTTTGGGTTTCAAGACAGGTCGTATTCAGATGATTTGCTGCTGTTACTTGATCATGGTATATTTTATGAATTTATTCCTATGACTAAATATAACGGTCTTGAAAGTAAAGAAGTAATATGTATAGAAGACGTTCAAATTGGAGTGAATTACGCTATTGTCATTTCAACCATTGGCGGTTTATGGAGATATATTGTTGGAGACACTATTATGTTCACCTCGACAATGCCTCTTCGCTTTAAAGTCACTGGAAGAACAAAGAATTTCATCAATGCGTTTGGAGAAGAATTAATCGTAGACAACGCAGAAAAAGCTATCGCTAAGACGACGAGTGAGCTAGATGTTCAGATTATGAATTATACGGCAGCACCTATCTATATGCAGTTTGGTGAAAAAGCTTCTAAAGGCCAACATGAATGGATTATTGAATTCTTGGGAGAACCTACTGATAAAGAATTGTTAGTTAAAATTCTGGACCAAAATTTGAGAGAAATAAACTCCGATTATGACGCTAAACGAACAAAAGATATTGCTTTTTTAGCACCAAAAATACATTTTGCACCAAAAGGAACGTTTGATAAATGGCTACAATCCAAAAATAAAATGGGTGGCCAACATAAAGTTCCACGACTGAGCAACGACCGTAAGGTTTTAGAGGAGGTGCTCAACATTATGAAGGGTGAAATATGAAATTATTATCCATTTTAGGTCTACTTATCAATGCGTCTGTTGTTTTTTCACAGGTACAGTTCACATGGACAAAACTTTGGTCCATTGAGGCAAATCAAAGTGTCTGTGCGCTTGATTTGTACAATAATCTCTACTATACTAATCAACAAACATTATTCAAAATTGACTCTACGGGAAAACAACGCTTCAGTCAAAGTGTCAAACAATGGAGTTCAATCACCGCTATTGATACTCGTAACCCGATGAAACTAATGTTGTTTTCCGAGGATCAACAAGTTATCGAATACTTGGATAATACCTTAACAAAACAACAAGAAATCATTGACTTAAACGAAGAAGGATTCTCTTTCGTGAATAAAGCAATTACGTCCTCACAACCAGATAAGGTTTGGGTTTTTGATTCTGATAATTCTAGAATTATCCTCTACTCTAAGTGGACAACACAACGGCAACAAATTGATAATATCTATGGCTTACTCGGAGCCAGAATAATTACACAACTGTTGGAATATAACAATCAGCTGTATATCGTTGACCCGACAAAAGGTATTTTCATTTTGGATACCTATGGCACAATGGTTAGTTTTCTTGATATAAAAGAAGTGCTTTTCATACAGATAGAAAATGATATTCTCTATTACTTGGAAGGTGGAGCATTGTATTTTCTAAATTTGAAAACCAAAGCTACCGATAAGATCATTCTACCTATCTCAGATGTGAAACGATTTTACAAAAATGGTCAACGGATTTATCTTCAAACACCAGAAGGTGTAAACGTGTATAACATTCGGTAAAAAAACTTAGAAAATACGGAGTAAGCTACCGTAGTATAATTTTTTATCAGTCGTTGTCTTCATCCACAACTCATCTCCATGGATTTTTGAAGTGTCAAAATAGCGTTTGGCTAATTCCATCAACTTGTTACTATCCATTTTAGGCGAATAGGTATTGACAATTAAAAAGCCATCTGAAGCTAATAACTGACTGGTGGCATCCAATAAAAGAGGTAATTTCTCTTCCAGAATCCACTTTTCACCTTTTGCGCCAAGTCCAAAAGCAGGTGGATCCATGATAATTCCTTTGTATTTATTACCTCTTTTAATTTCTCGTTGAGCAAACTTCAAGGCGTCTTCCACCACCCATCTAATATCCTGTAAGCCCGATATGGTCATATTTTCTTTGGACCATGTCACCAGCTGCTTAACGGCATCAACATGAGTAACTTCTGCATTCGCTCTTTTAGCAACCAATGAAGCAGCGCCTGTATAAGCGAATAAATTCAGAAAAGAATCCGATTCTTTGAGATGTTGCGAAATGAATTGCCAATTGCTGTTTTGTTCGGTAAAAATACCTACATGCTTAAATTTGGTTAATTCAAGTTGAAAGGTCAATGAATCATATTGAATTTTCCATTTATAGTCAAGTGGGAAGTGTTTTAATGCCTTCCATTCTCCTTTGTTTTTTCCAGATTCTTGAAATTCAAAATGAGCTCTTTTAAGCCATTCTTCAAAGGATAATACACTAGAAAAATAGGCGTTGAACTCTGGACGAATAGTAATTACTTTACCAAATCGTTCTAATTTCTTTCCATTTCCTGCGTCAATTAGTTCGTAATCAAACCAACCTTCTGCATATATTTTCACGTGATGATTTATTTAGAACGAGGCGCCTTCACACGACCTTTGTGCATCATCGCCATTCGCATCTGGTTTTTATTACCTACTAACGCCATTTGCTTACTCATCGTGTCTATTTGTTCTTTTAGTATCTTGTCTTTGTCTAGCTTTTTAGCCTCTTGTAATAATATTTTACCTTCATTCATTCTACCTGTTTGAGCAGCAATTCCAGATAACTGTAACTTACACATCGCCTGATCTTGTGCTTGTCTCAAACCTAATTGAAGTGCTTTACGAAGTTGTGTTTCTGTTTTAGCGTAACCCCACTCTTGTACGTTAAACATCGCTTGTAGATACAAGACGTAAGCGTGTTGCTTTCTAGGTAAAAATTGAGGTGCAGTAATCTTATTGATGTACTTTTTAGCCTTATCTTGATTTCCCATACGCATATGGTTCAACGATAAAATCATGTTTTCATTTCGAAAGAAGCTCAAAATGATAATTGCGGTGATAAAAATCATCGATATTCCCCATCCCCAATATCCTGTTATGAAAAGTAAAACATTTAAAACGATAGCAGAAACCGCTAAGATACATCTAATTATAAATCCAATCATATTCTATTTAATCAATTGTTGCAATACATTTTAACTCAATGGCAATAGGTGTTGGTAAAGAGTTCACCTCAACCGTTGTCCGACAAGGCTGATTGTCTTTGAAATACTCCGCATACAGTTTATTATAGATTTGAAAGTCTCGTTTCATGTCTACTAAAAAGACGGTAACATCTACCAACTTACTCCAATCCGAACCAGAAGCTTCTAATACAGCACGTACATTGTCAAAAACACTTCTACATTGTGCTTCAAAATCAAACGCTAAGAAATTACCATTCTTATCCAATTCTAACCCTGGGACAAATGAATCACTTTCATTCGAACCAGCGGTACGGGGTCCAACGCCAGAAAGGAACAACAAATTACCGACGCGTTTTGCATGTGGGTAAAGGCCTACTGGTTTTGGGGCTTTATTGGTAGAAATGGACATGTTTTTTCCCATTTTGCTCTAAATTTTGTTGCAAATATACATATTTTTTGCCGATGACATTTATTCGTAGAAGGAGAAAAGCGAACGTTTTAAAACAATCCGTGAATTTCTGCATCAATTGAATTAATGATTTTCCCTAAATCTTCTTGCTCTTCGTGAAAATTATTATTGTCAACATCAATAATCAATAACTTTCCTTTGTCATAAGTAGAAATCCAAGCCTCATAACGCTCGTTCAGACGCTTTAAATAATCCAAACGAATTGATTCCTCGTATTCACGTCCACGCTGTTGAATCTGATGCACTAAAGTAGGAACACCAGCTCTAAGATAAATCAACAAATCTGGTGCGGATATAAAGGAGTCCATCAAGTTGAATAGTGAAAAGTAATTTTCAAAATCACGCGTTGTCATCAATCCCATGGAATGCAAATTGGGTGCAAAGATGAAAGCGTCTTCATATATTGTTCGGTCTTGAATAACCGATTTATCGGATTTTTTTATCTCTTGTATTTGTGTGAATCGACTATTGAGGTAATAAATCTGTAGATTAAACGACCATCGTTGCATGTCTTCATAAAAATCATTCAAATAAGGATTTTGCTCAACATCCTCGAAATGAGTGTCCCATCCGTAATGTTTTGCCAACAATCGTGTCAGGGTTGTTTTACCGGACCCTATATTTCCAGCTATTGCAATGTGCATAATCGATCTTATTAAAATAAGCTACTAATTTAAAAATTTCTTGCGTAATTAACACCTTAACATTAATTATATTTCCTCACCTAAATTCTCTTATCGTCCAATTAATTAAAGAATTTCGTTAGCTCCTCAGACAAAGGAGACATTTTTGAAGGAAAGTCTCCTATAATACGGTGTTCTTCGTCTAAAAGAATTTTATGGAAATTCCATTCTATTTTAATCACACCAAAGCCGTTCTTTTTTCCATCCAACAAGACTTTATACAAGGGATGAATACTTCCTCCTTTCACATCAATTTTATCCATTATAGGAAAAGTGACACCATAATTCTTAGTACAAAAAGTTTTAATTTCGTCGCTATTCTTAAACTCCTGATTCATAAAGTTATCCGTTGGAAAGGCCACGATTTCTAATTCATCCTTATAAGCATCATACAATTTTTGCAAGTCTGCGTACTGAGGCGTGAAGCCACATTTTGAAGCCGTATTAACAATTAATATTTTCTTGTTTTTTATTTGACTTAGATAAATTGTATCTCCGTCAATAGTACGTAATGGAATTTGATTTATATCTTGTGCAATAGAAATGGAACTAATTACCAAAATTGCCGTAAACGATAAGTATATGAACATTTTACTAAATAAATTAATTGTCTTTGTCATAGTCTGTTTTTCTATTTTAAGATGTTTTTCCCAAAATAACGAAAATTATTCCTTGCAAGGTATAGTTTATGGACAAAATTATGCGAATATCGTTGGAACCATCTATCTCTATAAAAATGGAAACGATGTTAAAATTCGTCAAGAGTATCTCAATGAAGCCTCCGATTACTTGTTATATGATGGAAATTACTCGTCTAAAAACGAACAACAAGTTTTCTCAGAAGAATCACTTATATCTAAGAAGATAGGGCTTAAAAACCAGGTCTGTAAAAGCATTATTTCAATCAATAAAGAAGATTCTTTAGGTTATTGGCGTGGAACCATAAAAAGTATACAGTGTCGAAATATGAATTACGATGTTATCTTTTACGAATCAACTTTAACTTTCAATGATGGCAAGCAGAATACGTTTTCTAATTACTGGGTGCAGGAATTTCAGCATCGATTGGCAAAGAACTATCCATCTCCTAAAAAGATGGAAGAAAAGCGGGCTAACTTCCAATTATTTACAATATATTTTGACTACGATAAATTTGATATTCGCCCGGAATACACTGATCGATTGAATGAAATGTCGATGATTGTGGATAGCCATTCGGATTATCGCATTCGGATAACGGGACATACCGATTCTGATGGTAGCGATGCCTATAACGATGTGCTTTCTATAAACAGAGCAAAAGCCATTAAGGATTACTTTCTGAATAAAGGTATTCCAGACCATAAGTTGGTGGTTGATTTTAAAGGAGAAAAGTTTCCCGTTAGAAGCAATCAAACCAAAGAAGGGAAACAACAAAACAGACGTGTTGTAATTGGGTTTATCTGATTCTTAATGAGGTTCTAGTAAATACGTACTGTCCTCTTCAAAATTGAAAAGCTCTTCTTTACGCATATCAACAATGTGTGCACCTGGAAAATAATAAATCGCAATTTGTCTAAACGTATAATGATAATGTGCCATTTTCATAGCGCCTTCCTGACAAAGACCTACTCCATGGCCATAACCTCTTCCTGTCAAAACAACATCTGTTCCATCGGGGTATACATTGAAAAACGTCGATCGTAATCCAAAACGTGACCGAATATCTCTTAATGGTATTCCTAATAGAGAGCTGTGGTAAAAAGCCATCCTTTCAGGCTGATTAAAGGTGAAAATTAAAGGCCCGTAAACACTATCGTTAATCGGATAATTATAGTGATTTACTAAGAAATCTGCCCATTCTTGCTGAGGAATTCGTTTTTCCCAAATTGCTTGTTTCGTATAAATACAGAAGGTGTCTTTAAAAGAGTTCAAGTAGGGTACATTATTATTCCAGATATACTTCGCTTCAGAAGTTTGTCCGCCACAATTTGCATGAAAAAAGGCATCTATTAAGTAACTATTCTCATCTTTTAGCACAAGGTTTTCAGTTGCTCGCACTGCTGTATCAATTGAAGATGTGAAGCGCATCATACTATGGTACGCTTGGCAATGTACGCGATCGCATAGTGAGAATCCTTCTTTCTCGTGTTTATTGAAATATTTAAACAAATACGTCCTCGAAATAAGTGCTTGTACCTTGTAATATTCCAACTCTTTTCCACCACCACCTTCAGACTCAATAACGCCTTCCAAGTAATTATCAATATCTACTAAATTGACGACTGTTAAAGTGCCATTTTTTGCAAAAATCTCAAAATCATTTTGATATTTGCGAAGTTTCGTCTTTGGTTGCGTTACTTGTATTGAAATAGAATTGTTTAATTGATTTTCAATAAGACGGATTTTATTAAATACGCCCACCGTTTGATAGTTGAATTTTAATTCAATTTGATTGGTAGCAGTAATCTTTAATTGTACCGATTCATTGGGGAGAATGGAGGAAAAATAGCCTGTGTCTGTGTAAATACTATAACTTCCTTGGTTATAATCTACTATGATTTCTTTCGCAGCGACATCTCTAAAAATACCAATACGTAACTGCTGTCCGAATAGAGAATTACTCAACAAGAGTAAAATTGGAATAATCAGAATATCACGCGTTTTCATCAAAATAATTCAGCTATTTTTAAGGCTGCATTTTTACTCGCTCCTCCTTCTCCTAAAAGGGATATCAGTTGCTCATATTTATCTTCCATTGCCTTTCTACCAACTGTCCCAACTTCTAGTTTTTTCAACTCTTCTGTAATTTTGGTCGCATTGCAATCACTTTGAATCAATTCCTTCACCACTTCTTGATCTAAAATCAAATTGACCAATGAAATGTATTTCACTTTAATCAGTTTCTTTGCTAGGAAGTATGATATTGGGCTTCCAATATAACACACGACTTCGGGAACTCTAAAAAGTGCTGTTTCCAATGTTGCTGTGCCCGAAGTAACCATGGCTATCGAAGTATTATTTAAAAGTGAATATGTTTCTCCAAAAACAATAAATTGACCATCCGTAGTGTACGTCTCATAAAACGAAGCGTCCATCGATGGAGCACCCGCAATAACGATTTGATAATTGGTGAAGTTTTTTGCCGCCTCCAACATGATTGGTAATTTTTTAGAAATCTCTTGTTTCCTACTTCCTGGCAACAAAGCCAAAATAGGTTTTTCAGATAGTTGGTAATTCGTCCTGAAATCATCTTTTGGCTGGGCTCTATATTGTGCAACAGCATCGAGTAATGGATGACCTACGTACTCTACTTGGTAATCAAATTTTTTATAAAAATCAGCTTCAAAAGGTAAGATAGTCAACATTAAATCAACGCTCTTTTTGATTTTATGTACTCTATTTTGCTTCCATGCCCATATCTGAGGAGAAACGTAATACACGACCTTAATTCCTCTTTCCTTTGCCCATTCGGCAATTCGGAGATTGAATCCAGGGTAATCAACTAACACTAAAACATCTGGTTGAAATGCGGCAATATCCTTTTTACAAAAGGATATATTTCCTATAATGGTTTTAAGATTTGTGAGCACTTCCACAAATCCCATAAACGCTAATTCTTTGATATGTTTTACGGGTTCTCCTAATTCTTTTTTCAGAAGGTCGCCACCCCAAAAACGATAGGTAGCATTTGGTAGTTGAACTTTCAACTCTTTCACTAAATTCGCTCCATGAAGATCGCCAGAAGCTTCTCCAGCAATGAGGTATATTTTTGGTGATTTAGACGACATCTATTACATAAAATACTTAAGAACAATAACTGTCACAAGATTCAAAACAGAAGCATAAATAATACCAGAACCAAACCAATATTGCTCTTTTTTTAAGAAGATATGAAACCACAAAAGATTTGGAATCGTTGCTAGAGAAAGAACGCGTGCTTGGGTGCTAGGAAAAAACCGTAGCTCTCGCCAAATCAGAATATCACCTCTAAATTCATGAAGAATAAAGGCAATCAATGGAATCGCAAGTAAAGTGGTTAAAATTCCAATTGAAAATCCGATGGCATGTTGTCTACTCCAAAATGTTTTTTTTGTCTTCATATAGTTTATATATCCCAGTTATTAATTGTTGACATCCAGTGATAAGCGGTCATATCGTAATGAATAGGTACCACACTGGCATAATTATTTTGAATAGCAAATAAATCGGTATCTTCTCCTAAATCATTATTTTCAAACTCACCCGAAAGCCAATAGTATTTACGCCCATGCTGATCCATTCTTTCTGTCAACTCATCTTTCCAATACGCTCTTGCTGCCCGACATACTTTTATTCCTTTTAATTGTTCCAATGGAATGGCTGGTATGTTAACATTTAAGCATATATCTTGTGGTAAATGAGACAGTGAATGCAGCATTTTTTTGATAATTCGTCGAGCCACTGTTTTCGCTGTGTCGAAATTGGCATTTGCATCAAAACTATCTAATGAAAAGCCAACAGAAGGTATTCTCTCAATCGCCCCTTCAACTGCAGCAGACATTGTTCCTGAATAAAGAACGCTCGTTCCAGTATTGGCTCCATGATTGATGCCCGAGATAACCAAGTCTGGCACTCTATCACTAAGTATGTGTCGCGCTACTTTAATGCAGTCGACGGGTGTTCCTGTGCAAGAATAAGTATTAAATTCAGTATGTAAAACAGACTTGTCTACACGAATAATATTGTTTACTGTAATAGCATGACCCATCCCTGACTGAGGTTTGTCAGGTGCTACAATTAATAACTCTCCAAATTCAGAAGCTTCTTCAATCAAGGCTTTGATTCCTTTTGAAAATATGCCATCATCATTTGTTACAACAATAAGTGGTTTTTCAGCCATTCATTTTAAATATAGTGCGAAGTTAAGAAAAAATGATTGTTTTCATCCAATAAAAAAGGAGCTCGTTAAAGCTCCTTCTATAAATTTTTGAAAACGTATATTATTTCACTTTCGTTTTCTTAATTTCTTTGATTTTAGCCTCTTGATTAGAGATCTCTTCTTTCTTCTTATCAATATTCAAATTATTATCTCTGATATTGCTTTCGTTTTCTTCGATTTCTTTTTTCAACTTATCAATGTTCTTCTTATAACCATCGTTACTTTTCTCAAGTGATTTCAAGTCCTTGTTCATCGTTTTTAAAAGCTTTTCTTCTACTTTTGAATCCGCAGCAAGTGAAGCATTTCCAGCATCTACCGCAAACTTATACAATCTTTCTTTGAGCTCGTTGAATTTATCCGGATGTTGACTACTCGTTAAGAATGCTCCTCCTAAGTCAATTGCAACAGAAATCTTTACATCTTTTCCATCTTGATAAATCTTTACAAAAGAATCAAATGTCTTTCCTTCAAACAACTTTTTGTCAATTGACTGAAGCGTTGTTATTTCCGATTTTGAAGCTTTCATTTTACCTCCCCAGGATTTAACTTCCTTAAGTAACGTTTTGTTAACCACGTCTTTTTGGGAATCTGGAATAACGATTGTTATCGCATTTTTACTACCAACAGAAAAGGTGTAAATACCTTCCGTAAAAGTAACTTCTTTCTTTTGTGCAAAAAGACTAACACTTAATGCAACAAACAATATTGTTAAAACTGTTCTCATATTTATTCTTTAATTTTTCTCAAATTTAAACAAATTCTGTTTTTTAACCAATTTTTGAACAAACAATATTATTTATTATGTGTACTTTTATTTTTTCTATAAAATATTAACCGGAAAAATGCAATTTTCTCAAGTTGTTGGACAAGATCGACTAAAAAGTCAACTGATAAGCGATTTTAAAAATAATAAAATTAGCCATGCACAGTTGATTCTAGGAAGTCCTGGTTTTGGCACTTTGCCTTTAATTTTAGGATTTGTACAATATATATTTTGCGAGGATAAGCAAGAAAATGATAGTTGTGGTGTTTGTGCTGGATGTAGAAAAGTAGCCGAACTGCAACACCCTGACTTACATTTTAGTTTTCCTGTAGTGCAAGCGATTGCGAAAACAAGTGATGCTTTCATCAAGGAATGGAGGGCAATCAATAAGCAAAATCCCTATTTCCACCTCAATCATTGGACGCAATTCATTGATGACAAAGGACGAAAACCAATTATTGGAACAGAAGAAAGCCAAGAGATTATCAAAAAATTTAGCCTAAAGTCCTTCGAGGGAGGATACAAGATTATGATTATTTGGATGGCTGATGAAATGAATGCAAATTGCTCTAATAAATTATTGAAAATCTTAGAAGAACCTCCAGCAAAAACGCTTTTCTTCCTGATTTCTGCTTCTGCTGATAATATGTTACCGACAATTGTTTCACGGACTAAAATTCTACGAGTTCCTCGTCTATACTTACCCGAAATCGAAGCCTACTTACAAAAATCACATCAGTTACCAGCTCCACAAGCGGCAAGTGTTGCGGCTCAAGCAGACGGTAACATCATTACGGCGCTACATTTAATTTCAGAATCAGAAGAAAAAGACTTTAACCGTGAACAGTTCATTCAATTTATGCGTGTTTGCTATAAAAAAACGGTTATTGACATGATGAATTGGTCGGATGGAATTGCAACCGTGGGAAAAGAAAAACAAAAACTATTCTTAGAATATGCCCTGCACATGTTCCGCCAAAGCATGCTAAAAAATTACACCGATGATCAACTAACAAAAGTCTCCAAAGAAGAGGATGAATTTTTAAAGAATTTTGCTAAGTTCATTAGTGGTAACAATATTTTCGATTTTATGCAACACTTTAGTGATGCTCATTATCATATTGACCGAAATGCTAACCCTAAAATACTATTTACTGAATTATCATTTAAAGTCATGCGTTATATTCACTTTGCTTAATAAAAATGGAAGAAATTAATACAGAAGAACAGAATAAGAAAAATAAATGGAAAGAGTACCTAAAAAAAATAGGCCTAGCAGGCTTTATCTTTTTTTTAGTGAAAGGCCTCATTTGGATTGCCGTCTTTATCATTGGTGCCAAAGGGTGTAATTCTTTAATGGATTAAGTAATGATTAGTCCTATTTTCGCTTTCTAACAATATATTTATCTTTGAATCACAAAAAAAATTAAATGCAATTCGAAAACTCTCTTGCTTTTGCGCAACAAATGGACGCTAAAGATCCTTTGAAGGCATATAGGAGCCAATTTCTATTACCTAGTTTTACAGAAAAACCTGTGATTTATTTTACCGGAAATTCTTTGGGATTACAGCCTAAATCAACAAAAAATTACATTTTAGAAGAATTAGATGCTTGGGCAAAATACGGTGTAGAAGGTCATTTTTTAGCGGAGAAACCATGGTTTTCGTATCATGAATTACTTTCAGCAAAAGCTGCTAAGATCGTCGGTGCTTTGGAAAAAGAAGTGGTGATTACGCATTCATTATCGACGAATATTCATTTGTTGATGGTTTCTTTTTACCAACCAAAAGGCAAACGAACAAAAATTCTTTGCGAAGCGAAAGCTTTCCCAAGTGATCAATATATTCTCCAAACGCAAGTGAAATTTCATGGTCTAGAACCAGACACAACCATTGTAGAAATTGCTCCGCGATCAGGAGAACACCTCATCAATGAAGAAGATATTTATGCAAAAATCGCTGAATTAGGCGACGAGTTAGCGTTGGTAATGATTGGTGGTGTTAATTATTACAGTGGTCAATTGTTCGACATGAAAACGATAACCGAAAAAGGCCATGCTGTTGGCGCAAAAGTAGGTTTTGACTTAGCACATGCTGCAGGAAATATTGCCGTAGAATTACACGATTGGAATGTGGATTTCGCTGCTTGGTGCACCTATAAATATCTGAATTCTTCACCTGGAGGCGTTTCGGGGCTATTTGTTCACGAAAAGCATTTAAAAGACAAAACACTTAATCGTTTCGGCGGTTGGTGGGGACACAATAAAGAAGCACGTTTTCTAATGGAACCTGATTTCCAGCCTATGGAATCAGCAGAAGCATGGCAATTGAGTAATGCACCGATTATCGGAATGGCGGCTCATCTAGCTTCTCTAGATATGTTTGCAGAAGTAGGAATGGAAAAACTTTGTGCTAAAAGAGATGTATTGACAGGCTATTTGGAATTTGTCATTGACGATGTGTCTAAAATGTACGGTGATAAATGTAGTTTTGAAATTATCACTCCGAGAGACATGAGTAAAAGAGGCGCCCAATTATCAATGTTGGTACATGGAGAAGCACGGAAATTATTCGACTATTTGACGGAAGAAGGAGTGATTGCTGATTGGCGTGAACCAAACGTTATTCGTATGGCACCTGTTCCTTTATACAACTCGTTTGAAGACATTTATCGATTTGGTCAAATTTTATCAAAAGCACTTTAGAAAATGGAAAAAATAGGAATTGTAGGAGCTGGATTAGTCGGAAGTTTACAGGCTATTTTAATGGCAAAAAAAGGCTATGAAGTACATGTTTTCGAACGACGTGAGGATTTGAGATCGGCGCCTGTCATCGAAGGACGTTCCATTAATCTCGCGCTATCAGATAGAGGTTGGAAAGCGGTCGAACTTGCTGGCGTAAAAGATAAAATTAAAGATATTGCCATCCCAATGAAAGGTCGTTGTATGCATGGCGTAGATGGAAAATTGACCTATCAACCTTACGGAAAAGAAGGACAAGCGATTTATTCAGTTTCCCGTGGAGAATTGAACCGTGTTCTTTTACAACACGCAGGAGAGTTTCCAAATGTACACCTTCATTTCCATAAAAAATGTGACGACTTAACGCTTTCTTCTAATACCTTACATTTCACGGACAGTGAAACAGATCAAAAAGAAGAACACACGATGACGCGTATTTTTGCAACAGATGGATCTTACTCAGCTGTTCGTATGCGTATGCAAAAAAGTACGATGTTTGACTATTCTCAAACATTTCTTGAACATGGTTATAAAGAATTGGTCATCGATGCAAATCCTGATGGGACACATAAGCTAGAGAAAAATTATTTACATATCTGGCCTAGAGGGAAATTCATGTTGATTGCATTACCGAATCTAAATGGTAGTTTTACGTGTACTTTGTTTTTTCCAATGCACGGTGAAGAGTCATTTGAGACCATTAACACGAAAGAAAAAGTAACGGCTTTTTTTGAAAAAACATTTCCAGATGCTTTAGAATTAATGCCTGATTTGGCAAATGTCTATATGCGCAATCCAACATCGACATTAATTATGGTGAGATGTCATCCTTGGAATTATAAAAATCAAGTGGTTTTGATTGGAGATGCAGCACATGCGATGGTTCCGTTTTATGGGCAAGGGATGAATTGTGGTTTTGAAGATTGTACTGTTTTCACGGATATGCTCGAAAAAGCAAGCGGGAATTGGGATGATTTACTAACTAATTTTGCGGAAGCACGACAGCCCGATGGAGAAGCAATCGTGGATTTATCCTTGGATAATTATATCGAAATGCGTCAAAAAACGGGCGATCCAGATTTTTTACTTCAAAAGAAAATTGAAGCTAAATTTAGTACTTTGTACCCAGAACTATGGATGCCGTTATATTCACAAGTAACATTTAGTAATACGCGTTATAGAGATGCTTATGCCAATGGTAAACGACAAGATGAAATCATGAAGAATATACTCGCAATAGAAGATATCCAAACACGTTGGGAAGAAGATTTTGTGATGGAAGAACTGTTAAAACTTGTAAAATGAAAATGTCAAAACTACTTCTTTTATTACTCGCTATTACTTTTGCCTTGCCGACCATGGCACAAAAAAAGAAGAAGGGTGGTGGCTCTAAAATGTTTGTTCGAGGCAAATCAAAAAGTGATTATTTTGGCGAGAAGTCCGCTCCTAAAAAAATCATGAAAAATAGAACTGACAAAGTGAGACCCTTTGGTTTACAAGCGCAATTAGGTCTAACAACAACCTTGGTAAATCCCGATTCAAAAAACACAAGAGGAGAAATCACACCATACGGTGGAAACTACGAAATCAATCCATTGACAGGCTTAGGTATTTATGCGGAAATTGGCTTTGTCCATATGAATATGAAGGCAAAAAGTGCACGATCTCGTATCATTGACTACATCGATTACGGTATTGGATTTAAACTTTTTAATGGAAAAGAAAGAATTACATTTACTAACAATTCATTGGGCTATGGTTTCGCTAATGAAAGTGTCGTAAGCCGTTTTCAACTAGGAAAGTTACATGCGCGATTTGGTGTCCACAAGTTACATTATTTAACGAAAAAGAAGAATTTATTCATAGACCATTCGCTTGGAATCAACTTTGACTTCCGTGTTACAGAGAAAAGTTCGCCGTCCTATATGACGAATTATTTCCCACAACGATATTCAGGAAAATACTCACTCATGTTGCATTATGATGTTGGGTTGGGCATTCGATTAGGAAAAGGAAAATACATTGTCGTTGGTGTACAAGCTCCTTTCGTTGAATTTCTAGATAAACCAATGGGAAATCCCAGTTTCAATTGGTTTTCAAGTAGTTATTATCCATTCATGGTGCGGGTAAAGTATATTCATTTATTTCCTGCTAAACGACCTAAACATGCGTGCTGGACGGGTGATGATGAGCAGCGTAAGTTGAATGAACAATATATGCAATCTCAGTAATTAAACTACTCTTTATATATTATTTTAGTTTTTTATAGTGTTTAAAGCAAATCCTTATTTATAAGCATTTGCTTTAAGAAATAATTTAAGATATCTTTGTCATTAAATTAAATTAGATGCTATGACAAATACAAGTGAGGAAATAGACGTACGTACGTTAATTCCAATAAAACGCCATGAATTATTATTGGACATGTTCGGTAAGTTACCCGTTAATGACACATTTACTTTTATCAATGATCACGATCCAATTCCACTATATTATGAGTTCTGCTCTATCCACGGAGACGTTGTAGGATGGGAATACCTCAACAAAGGAGGAAGAGAATGGAAAGTAAGAGTAACCCGTGAAGACAAATCAAAAGAAAGAAGTTTGGAAGGAGTTTCAACGCTTTTAGACCTTCGAAAAATTGACAAAAAAGAATGGAAGCAAGTCGTTTTTCACCGTTATAGTATGATGGAAAAAGATACCACAATGGAGCTAATTTCTGATTTGGAGCCACAAGAAATACACACTATTTTTAATGATAAATTCAGTAAGCAACATGACTGGATTTATAAAAAAGAGGTGCCAGGAGAATTCATCATTCACATCACAAAGAGGGCCGAAAATGGCTTAGGTGATGACGGTTATGCAGTTGTTAATGTATTTGACATTCGTCCTTATTCTCCAACAGATAGACATGAGATGTTCTACAAGGCCTTTGCAGAAATCAAACCGGGTGAAGCATTTGAATTCACGAACGACCACGACCCAAAACCATTGTATTATCAGATGAAAGCAGAGAGCAAAGATCCATTCCGTTGGGAATATTTGGAAGAAGGTCCAGATGATTGGAGAGTGAGAGTAATAAAGATACAGAGTGAGAATGAGTGAAAAGAGCGGAACACAGAGCGAGAGCGAGTGAAGAGAGCAAAAAAATAAAGTAGAAATTTCACTCTCGCTCTGTTTCTCACTCTGTTATACTATCTATTTCATGACAGCTTTACCGTCTTTTATCTGAAAGGTAATTTTCTTGATTAGATTTTGACTACTTCGGTTTTCTGGTTCAATCGCTGGGTAGACTTCAGCAGTATATTTATCACCACACTTAGACTTGGTGAAGTGTACTAGACTATCGTCGCTGATGGCATTGTTTTTCTTCATCATTCCTATAAATGTTCCAAAATTCTCTAATTCATTCTTCACCGCGTTGTCCAACTGGCGTTTCCAGTCTTCACCATATTTATTCGCTAGGAAAGCATACGTTTTTTCGTTACTTTGGGTAATCGAATCCAATTGCTGTTTATCACTTCGATACGCCACATAGGTATATTTTACTTTAAATTTTTTACCCGCAATTTCTTGTGCATTTCGAACAACATAAGGCTTTGGTCGCCCAGTTTCGATAATCGTTTGCTGTCCAAAGCTAATGTGAAAGCTTCCTAAAATAACAAACAGAAATAAATATCTCATAGTAATCATCAACTTAATTTTTCAACACTTTAAGAACCACTTTTTGATCATTTACCATGGTTTCAAAAATGTACATTCCATTACTCAATTTAGAAACATCGATACTCGTCTTTTTACTTACGTCTCCTGAATGCTCCAGCACTAATTGTCCAGAAGTAGTATATATTCGATAACCATGGATAACATCCACGTTATCAAAGTCAACCGTAAATTGGCTACTTGTCGGATTTGGATACAGTTGAACATTAAACATATCGATGGTGTTTACTCCTACTCCACTTTGATTTATTTTAAACTTTCTATCGGAGATATCAAAGAATGTTTCATTTTCCGACTGAATCATGATAAGTGCTTTGGTAGTCGTCACATTTGGAACAGTAACCTCTTCTGAACCATCATTCGGTGTGTTCTCGATAAGTGTCGTAAATGTTAAACCACCATCTATCGAAATCAATATTTTCACATTCTGACAAGCGACAGGAGCAAGATCTGTTCTAGCAACATCCCATGTCACTGTTTGCGTCGTCAATCCTGTCCAAACAACACTTGATAAATTAGGGTAAAGTACAACAAATGGGCCTGAACTAGTATCTGCTGAAACGACAATATCTTGAAATTCAGTACATCCACCAATTTGAGCATTGTCTCTAACCGTTACACGAAATTTATAGGTTCTCTTTTGAGTAGATAATCGCTCCCATGTAAATGATTGAGACGTTTGGTTAGCAATGGAAGGAATATAACGAATGTTAGAATTAGTTGGAGCGTATGAACGAAAACTAGGGCCTTTCGTAGAATTTGCTAAAGGTGCCTGTGAAGAAATCTCTTTATCCATTTGCTCCCAACAATAAGTAAGTGAATCGCCATCAGCGTCATTACCAATTGCTTTTAGCATAAAGGGAGTTCCTGATGGAATGGTAAAGTTTCCACTTGTGCTGACAATACTTGGAGCAACATTATTGAGTGGTGTTTTAACTGGACATGTATGCGAAAAAGAATTAATTGCGGTGCCAATTTCTTTAAGAGAGATAGCATGAAAATAATCGTCTGAATGTAGTTGTACATTCGGAGAACAAACACCTGCATATCCCATCACTGTCGAACCACTTCCTGTCTCCATCGCTGTAGCACTATTTCTATTTCCACCACATGCATTATTAAAAGTATGGTTAGCACCAAATTGATGTCCCATTTCGTGAGACACGTAATCAATATCAAAAGGATCTCCAATAGGCGCTCCACTTCCAGTAACTCCCATTGCTTTTTCTGAATTACGACAAACGCAGTTTAACTGAGCTAAACCACCCGAATTAGTGCCAAAAATATGTCCAATATCGTAATTTGAAGCACCGATTGTCGAATTTATGACACTTTGATTTTCGTCAATCATGTAATCAGGATTACCATTCGTATAAGGATCGGTTCCTGCATTGGTATATATTAATTGATCATTATTTCCAACCATGGTCATGGTTATAGCCAAGTCACGTTCGTAAATACTATTCACACGATTTAAAGTCGTTACTTGAGCAGCCAACGCATCTTGTACTGTTCCACCATGGAAAGCAGCATATTCACCTGTTGCAGCAATCGCTACACGATAAGTTCGCAATTCGCAACTTTGAACAGCCTTCGAATCAAAAAGTTCATCCATTGAGATTTTAGATTCCGAAACAAGGTTGCATGTAAATGATTTATCCGTTATAAATTCACTCTTTTTGTAAAGAACATATTGATTTTGAACAGTATTAGTGAAAACAGCTGGATCTATAAATAACACTTCACTTCCTGGTTGTAAAATCATAGCTCTAAAATAATGAGCATCAATATTGATTTTCGCTGAACGATGTGATCCGTCTAAAGCGTATCCATTATACGAACGAATTGCTGGATATTTTGTCATTAACTCTTCACTCATTGTGGTATTAATCGTCAATTTAAAATCAATGGATTCCGTTTCAGAAACGGGAATTTTAATCACAAAATTATTCAAATCTCTTTTGACCATTTGCTGAAACTTCACGATGTCAAAAGTAAAGTTGCGAGCACTAGTTGTGTGGATTTTATAACCTGTTTGTATTGGGCTATGAGTGGTCGTATTCCATAAATTAACTTGAGAAAAACTCACGTTTAATACAAAAACGAAACTAATAAGAAGAAATTTTTTCATTTGAAGTTCAATATTTTTAGGAAATTTACTTAATTTAATGAGAGGAGAGTCGGCAAAATAGTTTAAAAAATGTTAATGTTGTGAGAGAGGTACAAAAATGTAGTGATATCCAAATACACAAATAGAGTGAAATGATTTAATAATCGTAGCGTTTATTAAGTGTATTAATCAAACGAGGGTACTAATAAAGAAAACAAAAATGGATTACTAAAAGGGATTTTAAATTCTAAATTAGTAGAAAGAGTCAAGAAAAAATCGGTCTTAATTACCAGAATTCATATTAAATTAAAAAGAAATGAATTGGTACATGGATCGCATGTAAATTTTTTTACATTTATTCTTAGAAATTCAATCGTAAGAAATATCAATTAATAATCATAAAAGATGAAAAGAATAGTCCTATTTCTACTACTCAACTTTACTGCCTTAGCGATTGGTGGTTTTTTCACCGGCAAAGGAGTTCCTTCGGAATGGTACGCACATCTAAACAAAGCACCTTGGACTCCACCAGGATGGGTTTTTGGTGTAGCATGGACGTTCATTATGTTTTGCTTTGCTTTCTACATGGCTTACTTATGGAAAGCCTCCAATAAAAAGGGATTAATTAGTGCGCTTTATGCCATTCAATTACTATTAAATATTTCATGGAATCCCATCTTTTTTCAATTTCAAAACATCTTATTTGGTCTAATTGTTATTACGTCACTAACACTATTAATCGGCTTCCTACTTTTTCATTTTCACTCTAGTTTAAAGATTAAATCTGTGCTTATACTCCCCTATTTTATATGGTTACTCATTGCCACCTCATTAAATGCTTATATCTTGTTCTATAATTAGAATTCGAATAAATGGAACGGAATAAAATCATTGTCATAAAGTGAGGTGTAAAGTAGGTAAAACGCAATTTTCATAACATGAAAGAAATATTAATACTCATTATTACAACAATATTCCTAGTGGCTTGTAAGAAAGAAGAGCCTGTGGAAATCCCAGAAGTAGATCCAACAATCGAAAATACACTAATCACCGGTAGTAATTGCACTAGTTTTTACAGATTAATAGAAGGTAAGAAAATGGAAGACCTCTATTCGGTAAAACAAACATCGGATGGAGGTTATATCTTTTGTGGAAGCACAGGAACTGTTGCGAAAAGTGAAGACGATATTCTTGTGATTAAATCCAATTGTTTTGGAGAAACCGAATGGATAAAAACAATCTCGAATGATTATACTGATGTTGGATATGATATTACCCCGATTTCTACAGGAGGATATTTATTAATTGCTAACTATTCTCTTAATCCATCTACCTACCCTATAATTTCACACCAAGGTCAAGTGATTAAGCTAACAGACTCAGGTGATGTATTATGGGAAAAACAATATAATTTTGGCAATTCAACACTATTTAAGAAAATCATTGAAATTTCGGACGGAGGATTTATAGTTTGTGGAACAGATGATTCTAATGGCGCCTTTGTATTTAAAATCGATGCTTCTGGAGCTGAAATATGGCGAAATGAATTTGGAAACAATACACGTTTACATGATATCGCAATAACTACTAGTTTGAATTACGTGGCGTGTGGCTCAGTCACAAAAAATCAACAAGAAGACATTTTTATCACGGAACTGAATATTTTGGGCGATACCGTTTGGACGAAATCAGTAGATAAAAACAACATAACCAATGAAGCCTTATCAATCGTGTCATTTAGTAATGACATTATTATCAGCGGATATAATAGAATTTCGGGAGTTGACCTTCCTGGATTTGTGATGAGATTGGATGCGACAGGTAATGAAGTTTGGTATAAATCATTGGAAACAGAAAGTATAGTTGAATTAACCAATATTGTAGCTACTCAAGATAATGAAATTTTGGGCACAGGCTCAAAATCCAATTTACTTACGCTTATAAAAATGAGTTCAAGTAATGGCTCAATTATATGGGAAAAGAATAAGCAGACAAATCCAATAATTAGAGATCTGCAATTATGTAATGACACTGGATTTATTTTAACTGGAAACTTATTTGTGTCAACTGGAAATAGAGATGGATTTATCTTGAAAACTGACTTAAATGGTAATTAGCAACTGCATACAATGAGTGAAGATGATTTATATTTATTATTTTGTTACATAATTTTCGTGCTAATACTTACTTTTTATTCCATCAATAGTAAAAACGGTCTGAGAACAGCGGTTATTAATTTGATAATTGCAGGAATTTATAGCGGACTGTTCTTTTACAACTTGAAGTATAACAGTTCGGGTGGCACTTCTCTCGCTTGGTTGATCTATTTAATGTTCTCCATTATATTGCATTCATTCATAAATTTAATTGGTCTCATTTTAATATTTACAAAATTGAAGAGATAAGACAAGAAATACTTACTAATTGCTAGTTTTTACCAACATAAAGCTGATAAATTGAACTAATGTGAGTATTTACCAACAAAAGTATAAGTGATAACTAAAAGCTAGAGAGATACTTTGAAAGAGGTTTAATCTTTAGTTAAAAATAATTGATAGATAATCTGGATTTTTTGAAATTTGCATAGTAAATCTGAGTAAAATTTATTAAATTTAAGAATTGATTCTCCTCATGAAAAGAAGTTGTACGAAATTTTGAACACTCTATCACACTATGAAAATTGACCCAAGTGAAAACGACCTATTCGTAGAGGAAAATTTCTTCTCACAAGATATTCCTGTCGAAGAGCAAAATATGTTTTTAATAAACTTTTCTTTCACTATAAAAAAGATTGGCAAAGTTCATTTGCTTTAATGCTCTTTTTAAGTGTCGGTATAGCTTCACTCGGACTTTCTGAAAATTCATCAGCAACAATAATTGGTGCTATGATAATTGCTCCTTTGGGACAACCAATTGTAGCTTTAGGAGGTGCAATTGCTTTAGGATGGCGAAATCAATCATTTCGAATGTTGGGTATAATTATCCTCGGTACAATTTGTTCTCTTATCATCGCTTACGTTATTGGGCTTACACTTCCAAATTTATCGCCTAATGAGCAAATTTTAATAAGAACTGCTCCTGATTTACGTGACCTTGGCATAGCATTATTAGCAGGTGCGGCAGGTTCCTATGGATATTACCGAAGTGAAGATTCTACCGTGCTTGCTGGCGTTGCAATCGCTGTGGCATTAGTCCCTCCAATTTGTGCTTGTGGATTAATGCTGGAACAAGGACATTATATATTGGCGAGCGGTAGCATGTTATTGTTCTTTACCAACTTGATGGCAATAGCTTTTTCAGTTATTCTAGTCTTTTTTCTATTGGGATTAAAACAAAAAAGAAATCGCAGATGGTTTTACACGGGTTCGATTATTGTCATCCTCTTCGGTTCAGCTACAATCATTCCATTAGCATTGAATTATGACAAGTTTAGTTCAGGTGCTCAGTTTCAAAGTTCTATTTATGAAAAGACAGGACAAATTTTCGCGAACTCAAAATATTCCCCAGCAATAAAAAGCATTTCAATACAAGGAACAGCAGCTTTCATAACAATTTACCCTTTCCCTGACGACAAGAACGAAGAAGTCCGATTGATAACCGAATTAGAACGAGCAACTGGATTGCAGATATTTCTAAAAAGGGTTTCTAATTAAGGGTAATGCCTATAGAAATCAAAGAAGAATTCATCAACTCTTTTCCCCAAAATGTCTCAAGTCTTTTGCTGGATTGGCGCCTTCAATCGTAGCAAAAAAGGCGATAATCTTTTTTAAATCCGCTTCTTCACTTTCAGTGGTATAAATGGGTTCGCCAACTATTACCTGTGTATTTTTATAATCAAAGCCGACCATCACCATTGGAATTTTGGCATTTTTGGCAATGTGGTAAAATCCTGTTTTTAATTTATCTACTCGATTGCGCGTTCCTTCGGGAGAAAGACCTACAATAAACTCCTCGTTTTCGTCAAAATAGCGAACGACTTGTTCTACGATACCGAGTTTAGCAGCACGATCTACGGGTATTCCTCCTAGATTTCGTAAAAACCCACCAAAAAAACCTTCAAACAACTCTTTCTTTCCTAAAAACTTCGCATGATGGATTTTTAGTTCATGGCGTACCGCAAAGCCAAGCAACAAATCCTTCCAACTGGTGTGAGGCGCTACTACCAAGAGCATTTTTTTAATATCCTTCGGTAAGGCACCAACAATTTTCCAACCAAATAATTTCCAATATAATTTTGATATGAATAACATCATACTATAAAATAGTTTTGTTCTTAAATATAGAGTAGTCCTTTTGAAAAAGGCTTTATAACTAAGAAATAATTCGGGATAAAGCTATCATAATTCTTTGAAATTAGCAGACGTAATGGTTAAATTATTTTAATACGTTTAATATTATTGTTAACACATCATCAACTAATGAAACATATAACTTGTCTTATTAAAATTTTAACGACATTTGTCCTATCATTGATAACTTAAATATTATACTACATGAAAACTAAATTACTCAAACACGTAACATTTACTTTTTTATTTTCATTTCCATTTTTTATTTTTGGGCAATCTATCGACTTGGGAACGGCTGCCGATTACGCTTTGTTTACTACTAACGGAGCAATAATTAATAATGGAAGTTCACAGATTTTGGGAAATGTGGGAACCGATAACGGTACCAATTCAGGTTTTGGAAATATAAACGGCCAATTATACGAGGCGAATTATATAACTGGTGAAGGTTCCACTGATTTGTTGAGTGCTTATCAGGAATTAAATGATGCTGTCCCAACCTCATCTCCTTCTTCCTATTTAGGAAATGGACAAACACTCATGTCTGGAGTGTATGCTATTTCCTCTTCAGCAACGTTAAATGGCGAACTTACTTTTGATGCCAATGGCGATACCAATACGGTATTTATTATTCAAATCAATGGTTCGCTTTCTACCACTGCTAATTCATCTGTAAAACTCATAAATGGTGCACAAGCATGTCGAGTGTTTTGGAAAGTAGAAGGATTAGTGGATCTGGCGGCAGGAACGTTTATGCGTGGAAATATCGTCGCTAACAATTCACCGATTAATTTGCATACAAATGTACACATTGAAGGTAGAGCACTTTCAATTGCTGGAGCAATTACCGTTGAAAGAGCTTTTGTAAATATTCCTATTGGTTGTGGAAATTTAATGTTAACTGGTCCTGAAGCTCCCGATTTAGGAGCTATGATATGTTATAATTTATTTACAGCAAAAGGGTCAATGACCGATACTGGAACAACGAAATTAACGGGTGATGTGGGAACAAATGACGGTGTCACTTCTGGTTTTAATCCATTATTAGTAACCGGAGAGATTCATACCAATCCAGATGTGTCGACTTCGAATTGTGCTGCAGATTTATTAATTGTAGATACCTATTTGAACACTTTAAATGCCGATGTCTTATTGATGTATCCTGCAGATTTTGGGAAAAACTTAGCATTAACTCCTCGAACATATGTTTTGAATGATGAGACTATATTAACCGACACGCTTTATTTTGATGCAACAGGAAATCAAAATGCTGTGTTTGTCATTAAAATATTTGGATCTTTGGAAACAATTGCTCATTCTAAAGTGATTTTATTGAATGGTGCTCAAGCAAAGAATATCTATTGGGAAGTAAATGGCACAGTAACTATGAATGATTTTTCAGAATTCGCTGGAATACTTGTTTCAAACAATGGAACGATTAATTTGAAAAAAGGAGTGAGCATCAACGGAAAAGTATTTACCACAAACGGTGACTTTACAACTGACTCAGTTCAAGTGACGATGGCTACTAATTGTGGACACCTTGGCTTAAGTGAACAAATAAAAGAAGATGTAGTACAGATTTATCCAAATCCATTTACTAATGAAATTCACATTCAGTTAGCTACTTCAACTAATGAAGTACATGAATTGAAAATATACACCATTTTAGGGGAGGAAATAATACGTTCAGTTCTTGAAAATTCTACCACAACAATTGTTACCACTGATCTTCCTACAGGCGTTTATTTCTATCAAGTGACAAATAACAATCAAGTTGTTCAATCTGGGAAACTGGTTTCGAGGCGCTAGAAATACACTAATCCTTTTTAAATCCCCTTACCTGTTTTCTACAGATAAGGGGATTTTTTTATTTAATACAATCAATGATTTATAAAACTATTTCTGATATTTATATAACACTTTAACTAGCTAATTTATCAAACTTTGCTTAAGTAGGTATTGTGAGTATAAAAGACATAAAATAATGAAAAAAGAGTAAAATTGCACATCTTATAGATGGAATGGCTGTCAAATTTGAAAGTGCAAAAGAAGAATTGCTGAAGATTACGATAAAATCAAGAGCAAAGTAGAAGTCTTTGATAAGACATCAAAATAAGTTAATTAAAGTTTGACTTGTCCTAAAATAGGTTTACACTAAAAAGTGTAAAAATGAAAGACAAAAGTAAAGTTATTTTAGGATATTGGAAGAATAATCGGCTATACCTATCCAATCATGAAAAGCAAATCATTATTGATGATTATCTCTCAGGGAATGAAACAAGACAATCGGTTTACGAACGTTATACTGGCTATAAAGAAGAACATAGCATGATCGTGAGATGGATGGATCAATTAGGTATAGAAGATAAGTCTCCAAAAAAGCCTAACTTTGCTAGTATGCCTAAACAAAAGAAAAGAACCTCTTTAGAATCTGAAGATTTTGAGACACTTAAACTCAAGAAGCGGATTGCAGAT
>CAZDAR010000001.1:0-187304 GCA_964503665.1 uncultured Flavobacteriales bacterium | reverse complement strand
CCTTTTGGTGTGACTTTGAGTGGTAGAAATTTTAATAGTGATAGTAGTTATCGTTTTGGATTTAACTCGATGGAGCGTGATGATGAGATTAAGGGGCGTGGAAACTCGTATAATTATACCTATCGTATGCATGACCCACGATTAGGCAGGTTTTTTGCTGTGGATCCGTTAGCGGATAATTTTTCTAGTAATTCATCTTATTCTTTTGCTATGAATAGTGTTATTAAGTTTAAGGAGTTAGAGGGTCTAGAATTATACGTTTGCGGAACTAATTCAGATGAGTTTATAAATCTGCTTTCGGCAAGAACGGGATTAGAATTTTCAAAAAATCCAAACGGAATGCTAGTTGTAACAACAACAATTTTAAGAATTCCTAATATCTTTAATCCTTCTGAAATTATAGAAACACCTATTCCTAACGTAAACTCCTCTGATAATATCAGCATGACATTAAGAAAAGTTGTTTTTGCTGTTACTGTAGGGGTCGATAATAATGGAAATAAGCTAGAGGTAGTAGATGTTATGGCTTCCTCATCCTCTGAAATAGCTAAAATAAATTCTACTGGAGTAGATGACGTATTATTTGATTCTTTTAGAACTGAAAAATCCGAAAAAAACGCTACTGCAGATATGGTGGACATGGCTGATTTTGAAGCAATAGCTAATTATCCAGAACTTCAATCAGCTTTATTAGGACACTTTTTAAGTGAAAGAGCAGCATCTAAAAATTATGAGGAAGGGCATAAACAAGGATTAGTAATCGAACTAGAAGTTATGCAAGAAAAATATAAAAATGCTGTAGTGAGAAACAATGAATCTCTAACAAAGTACATGAATAGACCTCTAGATAATATGGGATTTGAAGGGAAATTAACGGGATATGCTTTTGATTATGGAGAGGTAATGTTTTTATTTGTTGTAGGAGACGATAAAATTAATGATAACAAAGAAATTTTTAACCCAAATAAAGTAAATGGAGCAATTGAAGTCAAGTAAAAAATTTATTGTAATAATGGTTTTACAATTTATAGCAGTACATCTGCTTTCTCAGAGTGAAATGAAAATAAAAGGAGTTTACCTTTTTTCGGACACCATATCATATACTGCAGACCATTCGATAGAAAAACAATATTTTCTTAGTTTGTTTAACGTACTTTCGGATGATATTTGTGATGATTTTATTGTGGTAGAATCCCCAAACATAGATAGCTTAATTCCTTGGAAAACATACATTTTGAATGTTAGTTGTTCATTTACTGAAAAGAAAAGAGAATCTAAGTTGATAAAAGAAATTACAGATCTTCCACGAGTATCTATGGGAAGAAGAAAACTTATAGAAGGAAATAAAAAAAGATTCTATCTCTTAAAAGCAAGATGTATCAATTAGGTAATGTTATCAATTATCGGGTAATGTCGCCGGGCAACCTCTAAGATTTTCTTAGAAAAACGCTTCGAATTTTCGTAACTATTTGATAATAGTATTTTTGGTCGCAACATCTATCATTTTTCTACGCTAAAGGCTCCGTTCTACCGTAGAATTCTAATAATCAATAATTTATAAAAATAGCTCGTTTAAAAAGTAGGGCGAGGTATTTTTTGTAGGCAATAGAAAAACTTGATTCATCTAGGGATGAAATATGATGTCAATTATTGATAATCAATGTTTCCAACGCAACCGCTACTCCCAATCCAAAACCAAAAACATCTCTTCGATACATCGAAGGTGTTTAAAAAGAGAATATATAAAATGTTAAGATTTAAAAATAATGATTAACTTCCAAATTGAATTGCTCAAGGAAATGTCATGACAACCTACAACTTAAACATAGATATGGTAAATTCTTCGCTGGCTTATTTTCAAGCGGATAAGTATATCTATGGTTCATCACGTTTAGGAATGCTCAAAGATTCTGTAAACGTTTTGAGCTCTGCTTATACGAATACTGACATGAATAATGTGATAAGTACATTAGGTAATAAGCGGTATGAATTCATGAAATTATCGAAATTGTGGTTCGCAACCAAAGTAGAACTATAAGAAAGGAGTGTCTGAGTCTTCTGAGTCCTGAGCCATAAGCCAATGCAATTGCTTAAGAAAAGCCCCTCAAAATAATTTTCCTTCGAAAACTTGTTAACACTTCCATTCATTCCTTTCAAAATAATATCTTTGTAACATTCATTTTCATAACAACGGTCAAGCCATGAAATCATTCAATCCAAAAGAGGAAACTATACAAAAAACACATCAACTATTGCTTGGCGGCATTGGTCCGAGACCGATAGCGTTTGTTTCTACAATAGACGAAAATGGTGTCAATAACTTAGCTCCTTTCAGTTTTTTCAATGCTTTCAGTGCAAATCCTCCGATTGTCATTTTTTCACCAGCAAGAAGTGGAAAAACGAGTGAAACAAAGGATACACACGAAAATGTAAAGAAGATTCCAGAGGTTGTTATCAATGTGGTAACGTATGATATTGTCGAAAAAGTCGTTTTAGCGAGTTCGCCTTATCCAATTGATGTGGATGAGTTTGTGGAAGCTGGATTTACTGCAGTTGATTCGGATATTGTTCGTCCCAAGCGCGTCAAGGAATCGCCCGTTCAATATGAATGTAAAGTATTAGAAGTAAAAGAATTAGGTACTGGTGGAGCTTCTGGAAATCTAGTTATTTGCGAAGTGGTTAAAATACATGTCAGAGAAGATTTATTGGATGAAAATGATCACATTGATCAGAAAAAAATAAATTTAGTCGCTCGAATGGGTGGAAGTTGGTATTGTCATTCGAACGAGGCAAGTATGTTTGAAGCAGAAAGGCCAATGACAACTGTTGGTGTTGGGTTTACTAAAATCCCAAAAGATATATTGGAATCAAAATATCTATCAGGGAATGAATTAGCAAAATTAGGCCGCATTCTAGCCTTACCAGATGAAACGGAAGTAAATGAATTTAAATTGTTAGAGGTATATGATTTATTTATATCTTTAGAAAACGAACCAACAAAACTGGAAGAGGCGTTGCATACTCGTGCCAAAGAATATTTAAAAGAAAACAGACTAGAAGAGGCATGGAAAACTCTTCTAGCATTTAATAATTAATAAGTAATATTTTATGTTTAAGATCACAGGAACTGTTAAAGTAATTATGGAAACTGTTCAAATTTCCGGCACTTTTAAAAAGAGAGAATTTGTACTAACTGATGCGTCAGGAATGTATCCACAGGATATTCTTTTCCAACTAACGCAAGATAAATGTTCATTAATAGACGGGTACAATGTTAACGATCAAATTGACGTAACATTCAACCTTCGCGGTCGTGAGTGGGTTTCTCCTCAAGGTGAAACGAAGTATTTTAACTCTTTAGACGCTTGGAGAATTGACCGTTCATCAGGAAATATGGGGCAACCAGCAGCTAATACTGGAGCTCAAACGGTAGCTGCACAACCAACAATCACTCCTGAAACAGCAGAATTTACTGTTGAGAAAAGTGATGACGATTTACCATTCTAAATAGTAGACAAAACGCTATTAATCAATAGTTTGCAAGGGACTTTCAAAAGTGAGAATTTTAGGTATAATTCTCACTTTGGTTGTTTTTATTTTATATAATCATTTATGCAAAATAAAGTATTTACTTCCTTAAACAGTGTCATCTTATCAAGCATCATTATTGCTTTAATCACCATAAATAGAGGCTTTGAACACATCATTTCATGGGATACCTTTGGGCAATATTGTTATCTACCCTCTTTTTTCATTGATCATAGTTTTCAAGCTACTCATGCTCACTTTGAAAACTTAAATAATACCTACGCCTTTTCATCGACTCTTTATCAATTCAATGTCCTCAATGAAATCGCTTTCACAAAATACACTGCTGGATTAGCCTTTCTTTCAGCCCCTTTCTTTTTATTCGGTCATCTATTTGCAAATATTCTAGGTTACCCAATGGATGGCTATTCCCTACCGTATGCAGTTGCTTTTGGTATCGGTTGTTTGTTCTATACCGTTGTCGGATTTCTAGCATTACGAAAACTATTATTGCATTTTTTTGATGATTCTGTTGCTGCATGGTCCATTTTATTAGTTGTATTTGGAACAAATTTCTTTGCTAATTCAATTTTTGGTGGTGCTCCTACTCACACTTTTTCGTTTACCTTTCTTTGTTTTGTATTTCTTAGTACCATTAAATTTCATCAAGATACGACCGTTAAAAACGGTATCTACTTAGGTTTATCTATTGGAATTTTAGGTTTAGTTCGTTTCCCTGACTTGCTCTTTGGGCTTATTCCTGTTTTTTGGAACGTCAAACAATATGGCTCGATTTTAAAAAAAATTAAATTCTTACTGAAAGAAAAATTAATTCCCGTTTTAGCAGCAAAGATTACGTTCATCCTAATCATTAGCATTCAGTTTTTGTATTGGAAAACTGTCTCAGGAAAATTCTTTATTGACAGCTACGCCAACAACCCAGGAGAGGGATTTGATTGGTTCAGCCCGCATACATTACCCTTCTTATTCAGCTTCAAAAAAGGTTGGCTACTCTACACTCCAATCGCTATGCTCGGTATTTGGGGATTGATAAAACTATGGAAACAAAAAGGAAACAATCGTCTAATAACCATTACTTTCATCGTTTTCTTATACGTCGCTAGTTCGTGGACAACATGGTGGTATGCTGGAAGCTTTTCTCAACGTGCAATGGTTGATATTTATCCTATTTTGGGTATCTCATTAGGTGTTGTCATTTCAGAAAAGAAATTCAAAAATTGGGTACTTGGATTTGGCTTGTTGTGTATTTCACTAAACCTGTTTCAAACTTGGCAAATGAGAAATGGCATAATATCCTCTTCCTTAATGACCAGACCTTATTACTTCTCTACCTTTGGACAAACAACTCCCGTAACAGATGACCAAAGAAAATTATTAGAATTAGATTATATGGATTTTGAAGGACATCCTTCTACTGATTTCATTTTGACAAAAGTGAAAAACTGGAATTTAACTTTAAAGAATGGTCAGTTAAATGACAATAAGTGGTTCACAGAAGATATTGCTATTGAGTTACCAGATTCCTATAATCAGCGAAAATTGTATCTATTGAAAACTATTTGGAAATATGTTCCAGAGAGCTATACAGGTTTGGAAGGTATTATTCCAAATATCTCAATGATGTATAAAGATAAAACGTATGCTTGGCGTGGTGCTGAAGGAAATTCACCTAGTCTTATTATTGACACCGTCAACCATGAAATTACAATGGACTACGTTATTCCTGACACACGAACAAAGCGAGATAGAATTCGCATTCAAGTTTGGAGAAAAGACCCAAGAGATATTGAATTTACACATCTAGAAGTAGAGCTATTGGAGATTAAGGGAAAGAAGTGAAACCTATTTTGTAGCAATAACCATTCTATCCTTCCCTTGTAAGTCTGTTAGAAGCTGAACATTCGTAAAGTTCATTTCTTCTAGTAGTTTTACTATATCGCTACCATACTTCTCATTGATTTCAAAGTAAAGCTTTCCATCTTTATTCAATAGTGAGAATGCTTCTTCGGCTATTTTTATGTAAAATAAAAGAGGATCTTCATTCGCGACAAAAAGTGCCATGGAAGGTTCGAAATCGAGTACTGTTTTACTCATACTATCTTTCTCAGCCCATGTAACATACGGTGGATTGGAAACAATAATAGCCACTTTTTGGTTTATTTGCCAATCGTCTGTGAGTACGTCTCGTTGTCTAAAATCAACGGGTAATTTTAAATTCTCCGCATTCAATCGAGCAACTTCTAATGCTTCACTACTTTTTTCAATCCCTATGATTGTTCCATTTGGAAAAGCACTTTTCAATGCTAAAGCAATACAGCCACTTCCTGAACAAACATCTATTATAATAGGTGCGTCATTATTTAATTTCTTTAAATCACTCACAATTTGATGCACCAATTCTTCTGTTTCTGGTCGTGGCGTTAAAACAGCAGATGAAACCTTAATTTTCAATCCATAAAACTCACTAAAACCAATGATTTGTTGGAAAGGTTCACCAGTCAACAAACGTTTTACGACAGCACGAAAGAATAATAAATCTGATTCAGAAAGCGAAATATCATTGAGTAACATATAAGCATTCTCAACTTCTAATCGTTGTTCTGCCGTTGCGTTGAAGATGAACTTAATTTCAGAGGATGAAAACTGTTCCTTTAATTTTTCCTGAACGTATTTTTTTATCGCTGAAAGTTTATTGCTATTAACGAACATGATTAGCGCGTTTTTGCGTAGAACGTATAGCCAAAACCAATCGTTAAATACTGTTGGAATTTTCTAAAGTCTTTCGCTTTCATTCCACCATCAGATGTTAATCCTATGGTTTTATTAGAAAAAGGTATTCCTAGAAAATTATACCCCAAAAAGAATCTAAAAGATGATTTTTCGGCAGCGGTAAGAATGAAACCAATATTCGGTTCTATGTACAATCCAAGATTACTGCTTTTTTCGCCGAGTGCTTTCAATTTATTAGATGAATACATTGCTTGAGCAGCTCCAATTTTCACACCCATATCTGTTGCAAAGCGCTTGCTATGGAATTTTTCATAGGAGACTTTAAAGAAAGCTCCAATTGTATTATTGCTACCATATATATTCTCATAGGTAGCAAATGATTTTATACGAAGGTAATTATAAAAAACACCCGCTCCAATGGCTAAATTTTTCCGGAAAGTATATTGGTAGTAAGGTGCAAAATAAATCAATCCATCCATATGTGAACGATTAAATTTATTCGACATCACAATAGGCATCCCCAATTCAAGTGTAAAGGAATGCATTGGGTCAATGTCGGTTACTGAGGAAACATAAAAATGATCGGATTCATCTGAACCATCAACTTGTGCAAGTCCGTGGAAAGCAAAGAAAGAAATAAACACCAAAAAGAAGTAAAACTCATTTTTCATACAGTTATCGTTTAAATTAATCCGTAAGTCCCATTTTTTTCAAAAGGAAAGAGGCGTTCATATTCTGGCAAACACCCTTTCTCCAAAGATAGTCAAAATACAACTCGTTTTCAGTAATCGTTGAGTCAAAATATCCATTAAAAAAGTAATCGTTACTTTCTGATAATTCACACAAAGCCAAATCGTGCGTTGCGATAATACCTTGAGTATTCAAACGTTTTAACTTCTGTAAAAATTGTTTAGAACCTTGCTCTTTATCTAAACTATTGGTTCCTTTTAATATTTCGTCTAAGAGAATGAATAATTTCTCACCGCGTTCAATAGCGTTTAGCGCCAATCTTAATCGCGATAATTCAGCATGAAAATAAGAACTTTCATTGCTCAAATCATCACTCGTTCGCATGCTTGTAAATAATGTATAAGCAGGAATCTCCGCTTTTTGAGCAAAAATAGGAAGACCAGCATTGGCAAAAACAAAGAGTAAACCTACCGAACGCAAATAGGTGCTTTTTCCAGCCATGTTTGGTCCTGTCAAAATCATTAATCGTTGTGACTTATCAAATTGTACATCGTTAGGCACGGCTTTGTTCGCAGGAATTAGTGGATGTTTCAATCCGATTACATTTACGTCATCTCCTTCTGTAAACTTGGCAAATATGGTGTCACTATGATTGAATTTCAAGAAAGCTCCTGAAATATAAGCCTCTAACTTTACAAGGTCACTTTCCCAATTTCCAATTTTCTGTTGGTAATTGTTCATCCATTTTTTCAAAGCGATACGTTGATGAAAATCCCACACAAAAAGTCCATTCAACAAAACACCTATGAGTACATTAATTCTTAACTCAAAACGTCTTTGTATTTTTAATAAATCACGCAATGCCAACAAAGCTCCTTTCTCTTTATCAAGTGATTCCATGAAATCTTTTAGTGTCGGATTGTCCGTTTTCAACTGTTGAATCAGTTGCATCTGGTTCATCAAGAAATTGACTTTACTTTCAAATTTCCCCACAATATCTATCACACGATTCGTATCCTTGAGAAAGTACCCGACAATAAGTAAATTCAAAAAGATAATCAAGCTGAAAATCATTCCGTCAATCAAGTTCAAAGTCAACGCAATAAAGGCGCCCACCCCTAAAAATGTCAAAATATAGCGAATTGGACTCAACCAAGAAGGATTCTTAAATGAAAATGATTTTAACTGCTCTAAATCAGCATCAAGCGATTCTCCCCAATCATTTACCTCTCCGTTTACACGGAATTGCACACACCATTCTATATTCTCACTCAATCCGATAATCATTTCGTTGACTTCTTTCGATGAAGTAGCACCGTTTTTTAATAAATTAGCTAAGAATAACTTTCCTTTGAATGAAAAAGTTCTGTTTATAAATTGAAATATACTATTCTCCCCAAACAAGTCCATGTCATGTGCAAAAGGGTGTTTGGTATCTTTAAAGTCTGAACCATTTTCGAAAGAGCAATAATTTCCTTCAATAGATAGTAGTTCACAGTGTAAGATTTCTTTCCATTTTTTTGCCTTATTGAGAGCTGTTTTTGCATCTTGAAAACGAGAAATCGCGGAAACAAAAACCACTAATCCTATAATAATTGTGGGTGTCACAGTTTTCCAATTTCCCCACAAAAAGTACACTGCTGTAACAACTACAATAAATATTAATAACCGAAGGAAAACCCATACTCTAAAAGTTGACGTTGCCTTGTCAATTGCCTTTTGAGCTTCAACAGATTGTTCAGTGTAAAATTCTTTATTTGACATAATATAAACTAGAATAATTACGTAATGTAATTCAAAATAGAACTGTAATAGCTATTAGTCTTGTTGTTTTTCAGCCGTCACAAACTCTTTTCTAAAACCTTCAAAGATATTGTACTCACGGAAACTACACTCTAAATCTCCGTTAAAAAGCTTCACTTTTCTATTAGGCTTCAATCCTACTCGTTTTAACGCATCTTCATTCGAAGAAATAATCCAGCAATTCCAGCCTTTCATTTCCGTCTTAAACCAATCACCCAGCTTTTCATACATCTCTTCTACTTCATCTCCCATACGTTCTCCATATGGCGGATTACTGACCAAGACACCATTATCGGCAGTACGTTTCATTTCTTCAAAACCCATTGCTTTTACTTCAATGAAACGTCCAAAAGGAAACGTTCTTAAGTTTCGTCTTGCTTTTAAGACCATTTCATCACTTAGGTCAGATCCTGAAATAGTGAATGGTAATTTTTGAGGACGCATAGACACTGCACCATAAATTTCATCCCACATGGGTGCATCGAAACTTCTAAGATTCTTAAATGCGTAATGCGTTCTTTCGATATTAGATGGAATATTGTAGGCTAGTAAAGCTGCTTCAATTAGTAACGTACCTGAACCACAAAATGGATCCATGAAATCTGATTTGCGATCCCAACCAGAAAGGCGCAACATTACGGCTGCTGAAACTTCATTCAAAGGAGCAAGACCTACTTCTGATCTATAACCTCTATGGTAAAGAGGAACACCACTCGTATTGATAGAAAGTGTCACCTCATCATTTCGAATATAAGTATCCACTACAATTTGTGGTGTTTTTGTTTCAATATTTGGTCGGTCACCTACTTTGTTTCTGAACGTGTCAACAATCGCATCTTTAACCAATAACATGGGGAATTTAGAGTGGTTGAACATATTGGATTGAACGGCTCCTTTTACGGCTATTGTTTTATCCACATCAAAATAAGAAGGCCAATCAATTTTCATCGCTTCTTTGTACAAATCTTTTTCTTCGCGTATTTTAAACTTTGCAATTTGAAAAAGTACGGTGATGGCACAACGCAAGTGAAGGTTTAAAAAATAGATGTCGTGTAAGTTTCCTTCTAACTGTACAGCTCTATTAAGAGCAGTTGTATTTTCATAACCTAGCTCTTTTAATTCGTCTTGTAATACACCTTCAGCTCCAAAAAGTGTTTTTATTGTAATTAGAAAGTTTTCTTTATTCATATATTTTTTAAATGTACATACGTCAAATTAGTGATAGTAACTATCATAAAATGAAATATATTACGTTATTTTGTACAAATGTAACCAAACAATCGTCGATAATTGATACAAAAGCTCACATATTTTATCTGTCTACTACTAATTACTACATCCATTCAGGCGCAAAAAGTAGGATTGGTTCTTTCAGGAGGTGGAGCACCTGGATTTGCACATATTGGCGTCATAAAGGCATTAGAGGAAAACGGCATTCCAATTGATTATATTACAGGAACTTCTGCAGGTGCACTTGTTGGTGCTATGTACGCCAGTGGAATGACACCCAATCAAATGATTGCTTATGTGAATCATCCCGACTTTATCAGGATGTCCAAAGGAAGACTTTCGTCTGATAAGCGTTTTTTACTTCAACGACAAACAGACGACGCTTCCATGATTGAGATTCCTTTTTCGTTTGATAGCTTACTCGCTAAGTCATTACCAATCAATCTAGTAAAACCATATACGCTCGACTTTGAGATGTTGAAATATTTGGGAATCATAAGTGCAAACAACAATAAAGATTTCGATCAATTATTTGTTCCGTTTCGATGTGTTGCATCTGATGTTGGTAACAAAACTTCAATTGTGTTTTCCAAAGGTAATCTGAATGAAGCCGTTAGAGCTTCATTAACTTACCCATTTTATTTCAATCCGATTCGCGTCGATGGTAAATTACTCTTCGACGGTGGTTTATATAATAACTTTCCATCGGATGTTATGTACCATGATTTCAATGTAGATTTCATTATTGGAAGTACCGTCACAGATAACGCTCCTCCACCTTCTGAAGATAATTTGATTAGTCAGGTTACAAATCTACTGATGCGTCATAGTGATTATTCAATTCCATGTGAAAATGGCTTTCTTATACGACCTCACACGCCTATTGGTACGTTTGACTTTGGACAAATAAACTTAGCAATAGCAGAGGGATATAACGAAACGATTAAAAATATTGATAAAATTAAAGCAGAAATTGCACGTAGAGTTGACGTCAAGGAGTTAGCGCAAAAAAGAGAAGACTTTTCTCATAAATTGATACCTGTGACTATATCGGAAGTAGTTTCAAATCGTCCAAATCGCTATAAATTTATTACCAAATCTTTATTGCATCAAAAAGAAAGAAGCCCTCTAACTATTGAAAAGTTAGAAAAGCGGTTCTTCCGAATGACAGAAATGGATCATATCGCTACTTTATATCCAACTATTGAATTAAAACCCGATTCTACTTACCGATTAAATTTGTATATTCGAGAAGCAAAGCATTTTAAATTAGAAGTCGGAGGACATTTCTCATCACGCCCAATAAACGTTGGCTATTTAGCTTTAAATTATTATCATCTCAATCGGTACGCATGGCATATCAAAGCAGAATCCTATTTCGGGAAATTCTACACTTCGGCTAGACTTGCAGTAGGTTTCCAAGCACCGATGAGATATCCTGTCATTTTCTCTCCCTATTTCATCTTAAATCGATGGGACTATTATAGAAGCTCTACATCTTTCTTTGAGAATGTCCAGCCCTCATTTCTTGTTCAGAATGAAGTTTTCGGAGGTTTAAAAATCAAGAGCCCTATTGGAAATAAAGCAATTATCGAATTAGATATTAGAGGTTTAGAAAATAAAGACTCTTATTATTTAAAAGATGAGTTTACAAAATTAGACACCGCTGACTTTACACTATTCAAAGGATTTGTGGGTGGTTTATTAATTGAAAAAAACACACTCAATAAGAAGCAGTTTGCCAATGGGGGAACACTGTTGCGATTTTCAGCTAAGTACGTTCAGGGTCGTGAAATTTCTCGCCCAGGAACGGTTTTAACAAATCAAGATCAGCAAATCGAGAAGCAACATCGTTGGATAAATATCCGTGCGCGATACAACAGTTATCTAGTAAATGCAAAAATATTTCACTTTGGTATTGATGCGATTGCAGCATTTAATAGCCAATCTTTATTTAGTAATTATAAAGCAACCCTTCTTGCGATGACTGCCTTTGCTCCTATTCCTGACATGGAAACATTTTTCATGGAAGAATATCGTTCCCCTCAATATATTGGAGCAGGTATGAACTTTGTATTTACGCCTTTCAAAAATTTTGATTTCCGAATTGATGGTTACTATTTCCAGCCGTTTGTGACCATTGTTAAAAATGAGGATGAGACCTTTAATTACTCTAAATTATTTAAAGGTGAACGCTATATTTTATCCGGTTCAGCTATTTACCATAGTCCCGTTGGACCGATTCGATTAACATTGAACTACTTCCACCGATCTGAACAACCACTCGTATTCCAATTTAGTTTTGGATATGTACTGTTCAATGAAAGATCATTTAGATAGAAGAAATACTTCCTTTCAAGAATTCCAATTGAAAAGCATTCTTTCAGAAATTCTAAGAAAGCAAAAAGGAAGCTCATAGAACTTCCTTTTCACCAAGATTGTACAATTGATTATTTAGCGACAACGCCCATTCCATCTAAAACAGCCATCACTTCTCTTACGTGAGTTGCAGACTCTTCTAATAATGCTTTTTCGTCAGCGTTTAACTTCAATTCAATAATTTTCTCAATACCGTTCTTTCCAAGGATAACTGGTACACCTAAGTAAATATCGCTCATTCCGTATTCACCTTGTAACCATGCGCAAACTGGAATTACTTTACGTTGATCTCTTACAATCGCTTCAACCATTTGTGCTGCTGCAGCTCCAGGAGCATACCAAGCAGAAGTACCTAATAATTTAACGATTTCACCACCTCCTGTTTTTGTACGTTCGATGATGGCGTTTAATTTCTCTTCGTCAATTAATTCTGTTACTGGAATTCCACTAACAGTTGTGTAACGAGGAAGTGGCACCATTGTATCACCATGACCACCCATTAAAACTGCTTGAATATCTTTTGGAGACACATTCAATTCTGTTGCTAAAAAAGCTCTATATCTTGCCGTGTCTAAAACACCTGCTTGACCAAATACTTTTGATGGATCCACTTTCGCTGCTAAATAAGCGCAGTAAGTCATCACATCAAGAGGGTTTGAAACAATAATAATTTTTGCATCAGGAGAATATTTGATTATGCTCTCTGTTACACTTTTAACAATTCCAGCATTTGTTGAAATTAAGTCATCTCTAGACATTCCTGGCTTTCTTGGAAGACCTGAAGTAATAACAACTACTTCAGAATTAGCCGTTTTAGTATAATCATTTGTAGCACCTACCACACGTGTATCGTATGATAAAATTGGGGATGTTTCCCAAATATCTAAGGCTTTTCCTTCAGCAAAACCTTCTTTAATGTCCAATAAAACAATTTCATTGACCACTTCTCTTTTTGCTAGGACATCAGCGCATGTTGCTCCAACGTTTCCTGCTCCAACAATTGTAACTTTCATTCGTGTGTAAATTTTAATTTTTAATCCGAAAACTTCGTCCACGAAAGTACAAAATTAATCATGAAAATTAAGTGTTATTACAAATAATATTTTGATGAAGAATGAATTGGTAATACGTTATTGTTAATACATGAATTACGCAATACAATAAACTATGCCGATTCAAATAGCTCTTAGATTCAAATTATCCTTATTTTTGCTTGCATATGAAATATTGGATAATAATATTTAGCATTTTCATTTACTTTGGAAGTTTTGGGCAGAGCTCAAAATTAAAAAGTAAAAGTTATGATGATGAAAAAAAAGAACGTTTTCCATCTTATTTCGGTTTACAGTTCAAACCGATATTCTCCACAAACTTTATAACTTCTTCTCAATTAAAACTTCGAGGTTCCGAATTATCCGCCGATTATCATCAGCAATTTGGATTTAGTTTTGGAGGTACCGTTCGCGTTGGTTTATCGAAGATCATTAATTTAGAAACGGGTTTAAACTTTGTTCAGCGAAACTATTCAATAGACTTTACCATTCATTCTCCAACGATGCAAACGAGTGCTCAAACTACATTTAGAGTGGTCGCTTATGACATTCCAGTAAATGCTTTATTTTACATCAAACTATCTGAGAAGTTTTACATGAACGCCTCTCTCGGAGCCTCTCTTGCATATTTGCCCTCTAATGTATGGAAAACGTTTGTTATCAATAGTTTTGAAAAATTTCAACATGAAGGAAGACGTTTCTCTAAATTTTATGGTGAAGTAAATGCAAATGTGGGATTTGAATACCGCACAAAAAAAATAGGATTCTTTTATATCGGAGCATCTATTAAAGTCCCTTTCAAACCTATTTTTCAGATTGCTGCAGCATACGAAAGAAGTGGATCTACCCAAGTTTTAACAGGAAATGTAAGTGGTTCGTATCTGACAGCTGATATTCGTTATTACTTTAACAACAATGGCGAAAAAAATAGATTAAGAGGACCAATCGAACAATAATGACAGCTCAAGAAATCATCCAAAAACTCGACTTAAAGCCGCATCCTGAAGGAGGATATTATCGCGAAACATTTCGTTCTTCGGAATCAGTTGGCAACTATCAACTAGGAACAGCTATCTATTTCTTAATCACAGCTGAAAACGTTTCTCATTTTCACCGCATACAGCAAGACGAATTATGGTTCCATCATTACGGTGCGACCTTAGAGATTCATCTTCTGAAAGACGGAAAACACAATATCTTACCGTTGGGAACGCTGGATAAATCAGCAGAACCTTATCAGATTGTTCCTAAGAACATCATCTTTGGCTCGTGTTTAAAACCATCCGAAAAAGGATTTGCATTGGTGTCTTGTGTGGTTATCCCGGGATTTGAATTTAAGGATTTTGAACTCTTTTCGTACGAACAACTTTTACAAGACTTTCCTAATTGTACAGAAATAATTCGTAAATTAACCCCACAAGAATAAAATAATCGGTTCACTTTATTTATGAAAACTAAAAAACAAAAACGTTGGATAATTGCCTTACCGGCGCTCATATTGATGATTCTAATCACCAATTACCTACTTGATTCAGAGATATTTGAGCCCTATGAGAAATACATCATTTTAATAAAGAAAATAAGCACTAGTATTTTTATCATTTTAATCATTCTACTTATAAAGAGAATCATCGACCGATTAATCATTCCACAAGCACAAACGGAAGGAGATCAATATAATCTTCGGCGCTTCACTCGATTAGTAACTACGATACTTATTCTCCTTGTCATTTCTTCTTTCCTTTTTCAGAACCTATACGCTATCGCCGTCAGTTTTGGAGTTATCTCTGTAATCATTGGTTTTGCCTTACAAGCACCCATAGCCTCTTTTATTGCGTGGATATATATCGTTTTCAGAAGACCATATCAAGTAGGCGATCGAGTTCAAATCAGTCATTTCAGAGGTGACGTAATGGAAATCAGCTACCTATACACTATTCTTTGGGAGTGTAGTGGTGATTATTTGGGAAACGACCGAAGAAGTGGTCGTACTATCCATTTTCCAAACAGTATTATTCTCAAAGACCAAGTAATCAACTATTCAGGACCTCACTTTCCTTTTATCTGGAATGAAACTGCCATCCAAATTGCCTACACGAGCGATTTGACATTTGTAGAGAGCTGTTTGATAAAAGCAACTCAACGTGATTTTTCAGAGCAATATCCAGATCTTCCCACTAAAAGATTAGAAGTGTTGACTCCAACTGTTTATTACCGCGTAAACACCTATGCTTGGTTAGAAGCCGTTATTTCATATCCAGTAGAACCAGAAGACACGACGGGTCGCCGAAATCGTATCTTACGTTATGCGCTTCCTTTACTTAATGAATTCCCTGATAAAGTGAAATTTCCAAGCGGGACAAATCGATAATTGCAAATTCAATACACACTTCGTTTTAAACCTTTGATTGATTAAAAAATCAAGTGGAAAATCATCTTTAAGCTGAAACGCTTATATTTGGGAGTTGAAAAAGGAATAAAATGAAAAAACAAATCTCAATATCAGGAGCTCCTGCCCCTATCGCGCCCTATTCTCAAGCTATTTTGGCAGGAAACACATTGTACATTAGTGGTCAAATTCCAGTTAATCCATATACAGGTGAATTAGTAATGGATACAGTGGAAAATGCCGTTCATCAAATAATGGGAAATATCAAAAACCTATTAAAGGAAGCTGAAATGGATCTTTCAAATGTGGTAAAATGCACGATTTTCATGAAAGACATGAACGATTACGGAAAAATCAATGAAGTGTATGGAAGTTACTTTCAAGTCGTTCCTCCAGCGAGAGAAGCGGTTCAAGTAGCACGTTTACCGAAAGATGTTTCGGTTGAAATTTCTTGTATCGCGGTGAAATAATGCGTTTAATCTTTGGTCTTCTAATTCTATTTTTAGTTAGTTGCGGTCAAAAGCAGATAACATTTGACGTTGAATATAATTTGAGTGAAACAGATTTTAGTATCATTGGTAAATCAATTATTATCAATGACATACCCTTGTACTTCCAATCGAAAGTCGAGAATAATTATTCGAAGAAAAGCTTATTAAAAGAAATTTATTTGATTGAAATTTGTGCAGATATGCCTCTTCAAATAAAAACGATTGACGTGCTTACAAACAATCAGTGGAATAAAATTGCTTTCCATACGTTTCAGACAAATGGAAATAACTTGAGCTGTTCACCTTTAATAGATTGCAAAGAAGATTTTAGACCTATTTTTCAACAAGACAAATTAAGTTTAAGACTGACTTTTAAAAATGAAATAACGCCAAAATCTTTAACACTGAAATTTCGTTTTACAGGAAAACAAGAAAAAACTAATGTTCAATACCGTATCGTCGCTTAAGTGAATCAAGAAATAGAAATATCAATCGTCATTGTAAATTACAATGTGGAGCATTTTTTAGAGCAATGTTTAAACTCTGTTTATAACGCTTTTAAAAACTGTTCGGGTGAAGTATTTGTCGTTGACAACAACTCTTTTGATGGTTCTGTTGAAATGGTAAAAGCTAAATTTCCTCAAGCACATTTTATCGAAAATAAAGAGAACTTAGGTTTTTCGAGAGCGAATAATCAAGCAATTCGCCTCTCTAAAGGAAAGTATGTGTTACTTCTAAACCCTGATACAGTAGTCGAAGAAGACACCTTCAGAAAGTGTATCGACTTCATGAATCAACATCCAGATGCAGGTGGTTTAGGTGTCCGCATGTTAGACGGAAAAGGACATTTTCTTCCGGAATCAAAGCGAGGAATTCCAACACCATCAGTAGCTTTTTATAAGATATTTGGCTTGTCAAGTATTTTTCCCAAATCAAAAAAATTTGGTCGTTATCATTTGGGCTATTTACCCGAAACGGAAACAAACGAAATTGAGATATTAAGTGGTGCCTTCATGTTGATGCGTAAAGAAACGCTCGACAAAGTGGGACTTTTAGATGAAGATTTTTTCATGTATGGTGAAGACATTGATCTATCCTACAGAATAATTCTAGGCGGCTATAAAAACTATTATTTTCCCGAAACGCGCATTATTCACTACAAAGGAGAAAGCACGAAGAAAAGTTCGGTCAATTATGTCTTTGTGTTTTACAACGCAATGATCATTTTTGCCAAAAAACATTTCTCTAAAAAGAATGCCAATCTATTTAGTCTTGCGATAAATTTTGCTATTTACTTACGTGCATCACTCGCTATTTTAGCACGATTAATCAAAAAATCGATTCTTCCTGTGTTTGATTGCTTATCACTTATTGGAGGTGGTTACTTATTGACACATTATTGGGTTGAGAAAGGGATTTATTTTCCCGAAGAAGTCGTCAGTATAGCTGTCCCTGTCTATATTTTAACTTGGATGCTTTTCATCTTTTTCCAAGGAGGATATGATAAAGTACTCAAAATATGGAACTTTATGAAAGGCGTCATCTTTGGAACTGGCGCACTATTAATTGTTTACGCATTACTTCCAAAAGAATATCAATTCTCTCGATTGTTCATTTTTATATGCTCAATTTGGGTATTGTCCTATTATATTCTAAGTCGACTTTCACTTCAATGGGTATTTGGAGACGCTTATAAGATAGTAGGAACACGTACGAAGAAATTCATCATTGTCGGTTCGTTAGAAGAAAGTCAGCGAGTAGAACATTTAATCAGACACACGGCAAACCAAATTTCAACGATATACTTCGTTAGTTCGGGGACTGAAAGCAATGATAATCAAATCGGTAGAATTAATCAATTGGATTCTTTAGTAAAGGAATATAAAATTGACGAACTTATTTTTTGTGCCAAAGACTGTTCTGCAAACATTATTTTGGAATGGATGAACACCTTGAATACTGCCAATTTAGATTTTAAGATTGCACAGCCAGATACAATTTATTTGATTGGTAGTAACTCAATCGAAACATCAGGCGATTTATATGTGCTCAATATCAATCAAATTAGCTCAGAAAAAAACGTGCGTTACAAACGGTTATTTGATATTCTTTGTGCACTATTTTTATTAATGACTTTACCTATTACAATTTGGTTCTTTAAAAACAAATTGAATTACACTAAAAATATCCTCCGTGTTTTAAGTGGCAAAAAGAGTATTGTAGGCTATTTTGTTCCTCGTGAGAATGAGTTAAAAGCAAATCTACCATTCATCAAAGAAGGCATTTTGACCCCCTCGACAATCAATCGTTTTATTGATGCAAATACGCAACATAAAATCAACTTAATTTACGCAAGAGATTACACGATAGTTAAAGATTTATTGATTTTGCTGAAGAATTTCAAAAGCTTAGATTCATAACATAATTAAGAGTTACGCTTCGGCTTCGGCCAACCATCCGTTTTTATTTTCGGACAGGAAAAGATAGTAGAGATCACTAATTTTAATTCAAAAATAAAGCAAAATAATAGCTTTCTTTCGCTAAACTTATATCTTTGTTTTTTAAAACTTTAACACTTACGAAATTGGCATACAAAATAAAATTTGGAACTGACGGATGGCGTGCAGTTATCGCAAAAGAATACACAACAAACAACGTCGCTAGAATTGCATACGCTACTGCAGCATGGATGAAGATAAACTTTGAGAACCCTTCTATCATTATTGGTCACGACTGCCGATTTGGTGGTGAGTTATTCATGGAAACAGCCATCAAGATCTATTTACATGAAGGTATGAAAGTTTATTTCCACAGTGGCATTACTTCAACTCCAATGATTTCATTAGCGACGAAGAATTACAACTGCAACATAGGAATCATTTTGACGGCAAGTCACAATCCACCTTCTTACAATGGTTATAAAGTAAAAGCACATTTCGGCGGTCCATTACAACCTGAACTCATTCAAGAAATTGAAGATTTAATTCCCGACACATGCCCAATTGACTATGAAAAAGTCGATATTGAAAAGGCTAAAAAAGATGGATCATTGAAAGAATTAGCGATTGGAAAAGACTATGTAAATGCTGTCATCGAACATTTCGACATTGATTTAATCAAGAAGTCTGGTTTGAATTTAGCGTATGATGCTATGTACGGAGCAGGTCAAAAGGTAATGAAAAAAATATTTCCGGATATCGCCTTTTTACATGCAGAATATAACCCATCTTTCATGGGGCAAGCACCTGAACCGATTGCTAAAAACCTGAAAGAATTAGAGCAATTCCTGAAAGAAGATGGAACGATTGATTGTGCTTTAGTGACTGACGGCGATGCCGACAGAATTGGTCTATACAATGGAAATGGGGAATTTATTGATTCTCATCATATCATTCTTTTACTCATACATTATTTGGCAAAGTATAAAGGAATGACTGGTAAGATTGTAACTGCATTTAGTTGTACGCCTCGTATTGAAAAGATGGCCAAACACTACGGTTTAGAGCACCAAACAACTCGTATTGGTTTCAAAGACATCGCTAAGATTATGGTGGAGGAAGATGTCCTAATTGGTGGTGAAGAATCTGGTGGGATTGCCGTAAAAGGTCATATTCCTGAACGTGATGGAATATGGGTTGGAATAATTATCTGGGAATTTATGGCGAAATCGGGTAAATCGCTGAATGACTTAATTCAAGAAGTGTATGAAATTGTTGGTGAGTTCAAATTTGAGCGAAACGACTTACACATTACTGAAGAATTAAAAACGCAGATTATTGCGAATTGCAAAGCGGATAATTATAAATCATTTGGAAAATATCAGGTGAAAGAGGTGAAAACATTAGATGGATTCAAGTATTTCTTTGATGACGAACGATGGTTAATGATACGCCCTTCTGGAACGGAACCAGTTTTGAGAACGTATGCAGAAGCACCTACTTTAGAAGAAGTTCGTGAAATTCTTAACATCACAGAGCAAACAATTTGTAACTAAGAGAGTGAGAAGAACCGTTGGCTGTTCATAAGTTGAAGAGTTAATATTCGCTTTTATTCAATTTTAAAATTACCTTTGCACGATATAAATTATAATAGTTTTCTATAATGGCACATGATATTTTTGATAAAATCCGTGAATTCAAAGGTCCTATTGGGCAATATTCAAAAGGTGTTCATGGATATTTTACTTTTCCAAAGTTAGAAGGTGAAATTGGTTCACACATGACTTTCCGTGGAAAGAAATGTTTGGTTTGGTCTGTTAATAATTACTTAGGTTTGGCTAACTTACCTGAAGTTCGTAAAATAGACGCTGATGCTGCCGCGCAATACGGTCTAGCATACGCAATGGGATCTCGTATGATGACTGGTCAAACGAATGAGCACGAACAATTAGAAAATGAAATTGCAGATTTCATGGGCAAAGAAGATGCGTTCGTTCTTAATTTCGGCTACCAAGGAATGGTTTCTGCAATTGATTCATTAGTGGGTAGAAATGATGTTATCGTTTACGACAGCGAATCTCACGCTTGTATTCTTGACGGAATGCGTCTTCATTCAGGAAAACGTTTTGTTTTTCAACACAATGATATGGAAAGCCTTAAAAAGCAATTACAAAATGCTACATCGTTGACAGAAAAAACGGGTGGTGGTATTTTAGTGATTACGGAAGGAGTTTTCGGAATGGCAGGAGATCAAGGAAAGTTAAAAGAAATTGTAGATATAAAGAAATCAGGAAAATACAGCTTCCGTCTTTTGGTGGATGATGCTCATGGTTTTGGAACGATGGGAAAAACAGGTCAAGGTACAGCTGAAGAGCAAGGCGTAAGTGAAGAGATTGATATCATCTTCGCAACATTCGCTAAGTCAATGGCTTCTATCGGTGGATTTGTTTGTGGAACAGAGGAAATCATGGATTACTTCCGTTACAACATGCGTTCTCAAATTTATGCAAAATCATTGCCTATTGCGATTACAATTGGGGCAAGAAAGCGTTTAGAGATCTTAAGAACACAACCTGAGCACAAAGAGAAATTGTGGACAATTGTTCGCGCATTACAAAGCGGATTAAAAGATGCTGGATTTGACATCGGTGACACAAACTCTCCTGTTTCTCCAGTTTTCTTAAAAGGTGACTTGGCAGAAGCAACAAATTTAACATTCGATCTACGTGAGAATTATGGTATCTTCTGTTCGATTGTAATTTATCCAGTTGTACCGAAAGGAACAATCATGTTACGTTTAATTCCAACAGCTTCTCACAGTTTAGAAGACGTGAAATACACTATCGAGACTTTCCAGAAATGTAAAGTTAAATTAGAGAATGGTGATTACCAAGCAGAAGAATTAGCACATGTTGATGTCGATAAGAAATAAGAATACAAATTCTATATATCAAAAAAGCCACTTCAATTGAAGTGGCTTTTTTTGATTTTCGATTAAATCACTCTCTTTCTACTTTCTTTACTAATTTCATTCCACCACACTTCTCACACTCATCTCCATTTTTTCCAGTAACTTCTGGGTGCATTGGACAATAATAAATTTCTTCTGTTGCTTCATGCTGATGTGTCGCTTCTTCATTTGTTTTCGTCTCATTTGCACAAGACGTAAAAATCATTCCTAAAGAAAAAACACTTACTGCAAAGGTCAATTTCAAGGTATTTCTCATATTTTCTATTTTAAATATCCTCTTCTAAGTTAGGTATTATTTTAAAAACCGTGCGTAAAATAAATTCAAAAACACAGAAGAAACAATTTCTAAATCATTTTGTATCCTACTTGATTTCAAAAAAAGATAGTTTTGTGATCGATTTAGAAGGTAAAAAGAAATATTCCAGATACGTTGATTTTACTACAGTGATTATCATTTTTAAAAAGTACCCAAATTTATTTCTATGACATAAAAGGAAATAAAATTAAACTGATTTAAGCAATCCTTAATTATATTATTTCAATATTTGTAGCATATTTAGTATAAATAATGACTATTAAAAAACAATCCATTCACTGTTTGGATTACACAGTAAACATTGCGTCTATTTTATCTGGTGACTTTGAGGTATTTTTAGCTCAAAACTACGCCGATTCAAAGAAAATCATCTTTGTGGATGAAAACACCCACGAATATTGTTTGGAATATTTGATTGCTAATTTCGAAATATTAAGTGACGCAGAAGTGATCGTTTTACCAGCGGGAGAAGAGAATAAAACCATTCAAACGTGCATTCAAGTTTGGGAAGCTTTTGCAGAATATCATATCACTCGAAAAGATATCGCTATTTGCTTAGGCGGTGGCGTCATAACAGACATGGGTGGTTTTATCGCTTCTTTATATAAAAGAGGTATCGATTTTATCCACGTTCCCACTTCCCTATTGGCGATGGTCGACGCTTCCATTGGTGGGAAAACAGCCGTCGATTTAGCCAATTACAAAAACATGGTCGGTGTTTTCGCCAATCCAAAAGCAGTTTTTATAGATCCCGCTTTCTTAATGACTTTACCGATAGAGGATAAAATCGGTGGTTGGATGGAAATGTTGAAACATGGATTAATCGTCGATAAATTACATTGGGAAGAACTGAAAACCATAGATTTCAAAGATTTCATAATGCCCGAATCGTTTATTGGTCATTCGTTAGAAATCAAAAATACGATTGTTAAAGCTGATTCTTTTGAGCAAAACAGCCGTAAAACCTTAAACTTCGGACACACTTTTGGACATGCTATTGAGAGCCTTTTTCTGGAAAACAAACAAGCACTCAATCACGGAATTGCAGTTGGGATGGGTATCATCGTAGAGTCATTTTGGTCGTGGAAAAAAGGATTATTAAATCAAGAAACACTGAATGAAATCTGTTCAACTATTACGGAAAAAGTAAGTTTACCCGAAATAAAGAATGTCCAAGCAGAGTATCTTTGGGGCTTCATGCAAAATGACAAGAAAAATGAGAGTGAACAAGTACTAGCTGTATTATTAAACGCTATTGGCTCTACCAATATTAATGAAAAAATCACGATGGAATTGCTGGAAGAAGGAATTGCTTTTTATAATCGCATCAATTAAGGAGCTCATTTCTTATATTCACTCGCAGATGATTAAAATAATGGATTTGAATAGTTTTGCACACACACAGCTATAAACTTAGAAGATTTTCATTACATTTACACCTCATAAATAAAAAATACAATTCGACCTGTGAAATTAATCGCACATATTGGTAAATACCTTATTATGCTCAAAACAATCTTTTCAAAGCCTGAAAAGATGAGCGTTTTTAGAAAGCGATTGTTTGAAGAAATTCAAAAAATAGGTATTGATTCTATTATGATCGTTTCACTGATGTCTGTTTTTATTGGTGGTGTTATTGCTTTACAAACCGCTTCCAATATGGACAATCCGCTCTTACCTGCTTATACTGTTGGGTACATCACCCGCTCAAGTACCGTATTGGAGTTATCACCTACGATTATTTCCTTAATTCTGGCAGGTAAAGTTGGCTCCAGTATCTCTTCTGAAATAGGAACCATGCGTATAACAGAGCAAATTGATGCATTGGAAATTATGGGAATCAACTCACTGAACTACGTTGTACTTCCAAAGGTTATCGCCGCATTAATTTTCTTTCCTATTTTAATCGTCTTCTCAATGACATTAGCGTTGGTAGGTGGTTGGCTTTCTTTGCTTCTTTCCAATCTGAGTGATACAGAAACGTATGTACTTGGAATACGCTCTTTCTTTAAAACGTATGATGTCTTTTATGCATTAACAAAAACAGTTGTATTTGGTTTTATCATTGTGACCATATCATCTTATTATGGCTATTATGCCAAAGGCGGTTCGGTTGAAGTGGGAAAATCCTCTACGGAAGCAGTTGTAACTAGTAGTATTTGCATTTTGATAGCCAACTTTATTATCACCCAAATTATGCTATTATGATTGAGGTAAAAAACATTTCTAAAAGTTTTGGAAATCATCTAGTATTAGACGATGTCTCAGCAACCTTTGAGCAAGGAAAAGTAAATTTAATCATAGGAGCATCTGGTCAAGGTAAATCCGTTTTAGCAAAGTGCATTGTTGGATTACATGAAATTGATAAAGGACAAATTCTATACGAAGGAGTGGATTTTGTAAAGATGAATGAAGATGAGCGTCGTGAAATACGTAAAGAAATCGGAATGCTTTTCCAAGGTGCTGCTTTATTTGACTCCATGACGGTAGAAGAAAATGTCATGTTTCCATTAATGATGTTCACTAAAATGAGCAAAATTGAAATGCTAGAACGGGTCAATTTTTGTTTGGAACGCGTGAATCTAGCTAATAAAAATGGTTTATTCCCCTCTGAATGTTCGGGAGGTATGAAAAAACGTGTAGCGATTGCGAGAGCGATTGCGATGAAGCCTAAATACTTATTTTGTGATGAACCCAACTCTGGATTAGATCCACAAACATCTATACTTATCGATAATTTGATTCGTGAAATTACGTATGAATACAATATCACCACAATTGTAATTACACACGACATGAACTCAGTTATTGAAATCGGTGATACGATTAATTTTATTTATGGTGGTAAGAATTGGTGGACGGGGGACAATAAAGCAATTATAAAAACAGATAATAAAGAAGTCAATGATTTCGTTTATGCTTCTGAGTTTATGAAAGAAATTAAAGAAAAATTAGCGTAAAAAAAAGGCCAACAATTGTTGACCTTGTAATTATCTGCTTGCCAATTCGTTGGTATGTACGTTTTTAGCACCGTATGCATCACACTTAGCTTTTTTAGGTGCTCCACATGAATAAGCTAAGATTGCTACCATAGCTACAAGCATTAAGATCAGCTTTGATTTCATAATTGATTATAGATAATTGTTAAACGATAAGTCCAAACTTACGGAAAAAATTAGAAAGATGCATCGATTTTTTGTTAACATAATCATGTTTGTTTGTTTTTATCTGTTCATAACATCCCTTTGGAAAAGTATTCACAACCCGCTTTCAACTAATCGTATTGCATTTTATTTTCTTTTAATTCCCTCATTTTGTATAATTTATAATACAAAAATAGTTTTTCGTTACCAAGAAAAAAAAACTATTTTAAAAGATTTTAAATCTCTTTTAAACTCTTTCACACGACATTTCTTTTTAAAATTCACAATATTTATTCTACTCTTTTTCACTAAGAATATTGGTTTTTCACAATCTTCCTATTCTCTTTCCTATCATTTTAGAGACGTTCAAAACAGTACTAAAAGCATATCTGTCAAAGACTCTGTTTCCGCTCGGAAGTACATTGCTAAAAAGGTCTATAAATTACAACGTAAAGGATTCTTGCTAGCATCAATCGATAGTTCTGCTTATTTTACTGATGAGGCTAAATATGAAATCTATAAAGGGGTTAAATTCAAAGAAAGTCGTATTAAAATTGCCGACGACGATATCTCTTTCCTAAAGAAAAAAGCACGATTGACTGAAAAGTATCTTTCCAACTATCCTTTTACTTCGAGTGAGTTGACATTACTTAAAAAGAGTATTCATCAGTCTTTAGAGAACAATGGTTACCCATTTGCAAAAGTAAAGCTAGACAGTATTGGATTTGACAGTACAACACTGATTGCAAATCTCGTTATCGAAAAAGGTCCCGAAGTAAGATGGACAAAAATCAACATTCGTGGCGATCAACGGATTTCGGAAAAACTCATCAGCTCCTACATTCAAATTAAGCCTGACGCTTTATTTAATCAAGAATTGCTAGATTTAATTTCTTCTCGTCTTTCATTGCTGCCTTTTATTCAAGAAATAAAACCTGCCGAAATACTGTTTAGACCTTGGGGCGCCGAATTATTCCTCTATTTACAAACTAAAAAAGTGAGTTTAGCGAATGGAGTCGTTGGCTTACAACCTAAAGCAAATGGTAATGGCTATATGTTGACCGGTGAATTACAACTCAAATTAGTGAATGAATTAAAGCGTGCAGAATCATTTAGTTTAAGCTGGAAAAGTATTCAAAAACAAACGCAATCTTTAGATATCGCTTTGAATACCCCTAATCTCTTTAGAACACGATTTGGTTTAGATGGCAATTTCAATCTCTATAAAAGAGATACATCTTACTTAGATTTGAAATTTCAAATTGGTATTCAATACGCCTTAAATAATGGGAGTTATATTAAGTTTTATTACCGGAATGAAAACTCATCTATTCTTAAAGGAGGTCTTAACAGTAGCACTTTCAACAACTTAAGAGATAGTAAGACAAGTTACTACGGCATCGCCTTGAATAAACAAACTTTGGATTATTTACCTAATCCTAGAAAAGGGTATCAATTGATAGTGGATGGTGCCATTGGACAAAGAAAGACAAAAGCTCCTGACTCGAGTAATTTTACGAAAAGCATCACTTATAAATTACATTTAAGTTATCAACATTTCATCACGCTATATAAAAGAAATATACTTCGTATCGGACTTGTAGGAAATTATTTAGGTGCTCCAAAATACTTCCAAAATGAAGTCTATCGTTTTGGCGGTCAACTTGTTCAGCGTGGGTTCAATGAGGAACAACTCTATGCGACTGCATTTAGCACTGCCACAGTTGAATATCGTTTCTTAGTCGATAGAGATTCCTACGCATTTGCATTTTACGATCAAAGTTACTATCAAAATAGGTCTGACACTTTCTTTGAGGATTTACCTCTTGGATTCGGTGCTGGATTTGCTTTTGGAACTAAAATCGGTACTTTTTCGCTTTCTTACGCTTTAGGGAAACAAAAGAATAGTGTTATCAGTTTAAAAGAAGGGAAAGTGCATTTCGGTTATATTGCCTATTTTTGATGTTTTTTTGGCTTTAAAACATACTTTTAGAGCATTTATACGTTATAGAGTTGTATGAGACATTTTCTGATTGTAATTTCTTTCCTTTTTTTTATCCCGATTGTCAGTGCTACTCACATTATGGGCGGAGAAATTACGTGGAAATGTCAAGGAAATCAGTATGTCTTTGAACTGGCTATTTACAGAGATTGTAATCAAACTAACATCAGTTCCACTCAGGAAACAGTGAGGATGTGGAACAATCCTTCTCTTTCTAGCATTCAAATGCTCTTTGTGGGGCGTTATGATATATCACCAACGTGCAAACCAGTGAGTGGTTCTCCTAGTCCAATCCTATGTGGAAATGGCAGTTTTACTGGGAATGGCCCTGGAGCGATTGAGCGAATCGTTTATCGAAGTAATCCAATTACCTTAGTGGGAACACCTCCTGCAAATGGCTGGATATTAACTTATGATAGTTTTTCTAGAAATACAGGCATCACCAATCTTGTTGACCCAACCAATCACGGAATAACGATCGCAGCGACAATTTTCAAAACAAACACTTCTGGATGTGTTGATAGTTCACCTCAATTTCAAGAAAATCCAGTTATTATTATTTGTAAAGGAGAGTCTTTTACCTATAATATGAATGCATACGACCCCGATCATGACTCGTTAGTCTTCACGATGGGAAAACCGCTAGACAATATCACCAATAACATTTTCAATCCACCATTAGATCCTATTGAATTACAATACGAAGCCAATTTTACTTATACTTCACCTACGCCAGATGCGAGTTTTGATGCACTCAATCAGAACTTTAGTTTAAATCCACAATCGGGCGCTATCTCCTTTGAATCACATACAACTGGTAACTTTGTTATTAAAGTAGAAATTACCTCGTATAAAAATGGAGACAAATGGAGTACCATTCAACGTGAGTTTCAAATATTAGTGCAAAACTGTCTTCCGACAAATAATGCTCCAATTGTTACGTCGAGTATTCCAACAACGACGGCAATTGATGTCATCGCTGGAAATAACGTTCATGTTGACTTTACGATAACTGACAACGATTTACTACAAGATGGACAAGTACAAACCGTTTTAGTAACGGCGAGTGGTGAGATGTTTGGTGCGAATTTCATTTCTCCTACGACAGGCTGTAATACAACACCTTGTGCCACACTAAATCAAACAGCTCCTATTAGCTTTAGCGGAACAAAAACGGTTTCTTTTGACTGGAACACGTCGTGTAATCATCTTGTAAGCGATGGCGTTTTACAAAATAGTAAGACCTATACGTTCGTTCTTCAGGCGAAAGATAATTACTGTCAAATTCCAAAGTTTGTCTATCGTACCATACAAGTAAATGTGCTCAATCCAGATGGAAATAGTAATCCTGAGATTGAATGTATCCAAGTTCAACCGGACAATTCATATGTATTGACCTTAAAAAATACGGGAACATTAACACCTCCTTTTTACATTCAAGACAGTCAAAATAACAATCTAGTCACAATCAATTCACTCACGCAAACAACAGCTACTATCCCAGCAGGAAATTATACATCATTTCACATTGCTTACACCAGTAATTGTAGTGGTGGCTTGATTAATACACCAAGTGTTTCACCGATAAAATTAGTGTTACAAAATCCACAAAATGGAACAGCTGTTTTACAATGGAATGCGCCGAGTGCTACAATGACAAACTTTGGAGACTATTATTACATCTATCGAGAATATCCTACTGGAAATTGGACACTGTATGATAGCGTCCCGAAAGCCACCACCGTTTACCGTGACACCATCAGTATTTGTAAGGCATTTTTCAATTATCAAGTAGGTATAACTCATGGAAACTGTTCGTTTTCATCGAATATCGAAGGCGATACTTTTAAAGATAAAATCGCACCTTTAATGCCTGAAATTGCTTCAGTAAGTATAGACACTTTAACAGGAGAAGCCGTTATTAGTTGGACGCCTAGCACTGCTTCCGACACGTATGGTTACATTATCTACAAGGCAAACGCTAATAATATTCTTTACGAAATAGATACCGTTTACGGACAAAACAACACTTCGTACACACATACGACAAGTACATCTGACGGACCAGTCACCTACTCAATTTCAGCTTTTGACTCTTGTTTTACCGAAACCGTTCCTGTTACTTTCCAAACATCGGCAAAATCGGGTTTACATTCCTCGATTTTTGTTTCCTACACGTATGACCCATGCGCCAAAAACGTCCGTCTAAATTGGTCTTCGTACAAAGGTTGGAACGGCGCTATTAGCTATGTCATTTTCAAGGAAACCGCACAAGGTTGGGTGGCCGTCGACACGATAATTAATAGCTACACCAAATTATTTTCCGTAGCAAATGAAGATTCCACCGCTATATTTATCAAAGGCATCAGTTTAAACGGCACTGTAGCTTTTTCAAATCTCATTAAAATAGTTAAAATTGCCAGTCAAGCTCCTTCGTTCCATTACACAAAAGTTGCTACAGTCCAAGGAGATGCTATTTTAATTAAGCATTACATGGAAGTTCTACCCTACATGACAGATTTAGTCATCGAACGAAAAAAGGGAAATACGTTTGAAGAAATTGGAAGAGTTACTATCAATGGACCTGAAAATGAATATTTGGACACAAAAGAAATCGATGTAAATGAAGCGTCATATACTTACCGCGTTTCATACTTAGATAGTTGTGGATCTCCAGTAAATCCTGCGAATGAAGTAACTACTATTTTAACAAAAGTGAACCAAGTGAATGAAGCTTCCATGACATTAAATGTGCATTGGTCTCCCTATTCCATTTTTGATGGAGACGTGGCGCATTACGAGCTGTATCGATCTATAAATGGTAACTATGGATGGCCAGCGATATTTATGGGCTCTGGCAATCAGCTCAACTTTGAAGATCAACTAGATGAAAATATCTTCATGGATGGAAAAGTGTGTTACTATGTGGTAGCCATTGAAGGTCAAAATATCTTTGGATTTACGGAAAAAAGTGAATCGAATGAAGTGTGCTACGTCTTTGATCCATTGATTTATATTCCGAATGCTTTTACACCTGGCGGACATAATCCTATTTTCTTTCCTGTCATTAACTTGGCGGAAATTCAGCATTACAGTATGGTTATTTTCGACCGTTGGAACAATGTAATGTTCACTTCTGATGACATCAAAATAGGCTGGGATGGCATCATGAATAACGGAATGAAAGCTCCTTTTGGCGTTTACGGTTATCAAATAAATGTATTAGATGGCAACGGAAAGGAAATCCGGAAAATGGGACACGTTGCTCTGATACGATCAAATATCGAATAGTTTCTCAATAGAAAAACTGAAGCATTCCTAAAAATAGTAACGGTAATCCTGAGCAGCTTTCAACAAGTAGTGAAAAATAATAATCTTTATTGGTCTTTTTAGAAAAATAAATTAACACTATTGTAATTAAGTAGGTGAAGTAAAAAGCAATCAGATACAATGATTCCAAGTAAAATAGAGCAATAATCAAAGAAAGTGTTGTTAAGATGTATGCAAGCACCTTCGTTTTTTGCACGCCAATAATATGAGGAAAAGTGATCACGTGACCTCCATCAGTTTCCATATCATGAATATCGAAGGGCAACGTCAATGCAGTGATAAATAAAAAAGTTATTCCGAAAATAGGTAAATTAAAGACTTCAAAACTAAGCCACGCATTCATCAAACCCCAAACAAAACCAACATAAAAGACTTTCAAAAAAGGAATTTTACGAATATTAATTTTAAGAAATGAGCTATTGTATAAAAGCCCTAAAAAACAGATAATTGCCAACTTATACAATCGTTCGATATTATGATTTTGTATGATTAAAACAACACAAACAATTGTTGCTATAAAGTTGAAAAGCAATACCTTACGTATATTATGTGAATATTGAAACTCCGTATAAAGATAACCACTAAAATAGGTGAGAAAAAGGAGAAAAAAGGTAGGGAAACGAAATGTTTCTTGCTCTAACATGAAAAAGGAGGCTAGCAAAGTTCCCATCAAAGAAACATACAGCTGGCTATCAATAATATATTCCTTTAACGCTTTCAAACTAATTTTATCGTTTTAAATAGGACTTTAAAAATAACCGTTTCTTTTAGAAAATAAAGCTTTATTTTGATTAAATTGATTGATTAAGCTTCATCCTCTAAGGATTTGGCAAGCGTTTCGTAGTGAAATTTGAATCCCCATTCTTTAATTTTTTTATTGCTCACTCTTGATCCGTTTAAAAGCATCGTCGCCATTTCAGCAAATAGCAATTGAATGACAAAACCAGGAACATTCGGTAAAAAAGTTTTCCTATTAAAATGAGATAAAAAGTCTTTCGCTAATTCATTCATGGTAATATGATCGGACGAAACAGCATTAAAAATTCCGCTGATTTCAGGATGTGTTAATAGAAAATCATACAATCGGGTCAAGTCGCGCATATCAATCAACGCCATATATTGTTCTCCAGTTCCCACAGCTGGATTAATCCCTTTCTTCGCTAACGGTGCTATTTTTTGATACATACCACCACCTTTCCCAACAACGACACCTTTTCGCAAAATAATGACGCGTGCTCCTAATCCTGAAAATTGTTTCGCTGCATTTTCCCATTGACTGCAAACAGCCGCTAAAAAGTCTTTCCCTTTTGAAGAAGTTTCATCAAAAATTGTATCGGTTGTAACCGCTCCATAATAGCCAGTAGCAGAGGAAGAAATAAGTGTTTTGATGAGAAAATTATTTTCGGAAACACATTTATAAAGTAACTGTATAGCATTTACACGACTATCGACTATTTCTTTTTTACGCTTTTCTGTCCAACGTTTTTCTCCAATATTGGCACCTGTCATGTTGATAATAATATCTACACCTTCAAATGCTTCTGGATCAATATAGCCTTTTTCAATATCCCATTGATAGTAGCTTACTTTATCATTTCCATTTACTTTATTTCGTGTTAAGACGGACAATTCGTAGCCTTTTCCACTTAAATAGGAAATCAATGCTTTCCCTACAAATCCAGTTCCACCAGCGATTAATATTTTACTCATGTTTTTATTTCTTTAATGCATTCCCATACACTTCCAACGCTCTTTCTCTTGCAAAAGAATGTTCAACAATTGGTTGAATATATTCTTCCGTATCATATTCTGGGACCCATTTTCGAATGTACGAAAAATCTTTATCAAATCGCTCGGTTTGTCGATCTGGGCTAAAAACTCTGAAATAAGGTGCGGCATCACAACCGCTTCCTGCTGCCCATTGCCAATTTCCATTGTTCGCCGACAAATCATAATCATTTAGCTTTTGGGCAAAATAAGCTTCTCCCCAACGCCGGTCGATTAATAAATGCTTGCATAGGAAACTTGCGACCACCATTCTCACACGATTGTGCATAAATCCAGTAGAATTCAATTGACGTATTCCAGCATCTACAATGGGATAACCAGTTTGACCTTCACACCAACTGTGAAATTCAGCTTCATTATTTCGCCAATTAATATAATCATAGCGTTCCTTAAACGATTGATGCACCACTTTTGGAAAATGATATAGAATTTGCATGAAGAACTCTCGCCAAATCAATTCTGACAACCACGTTTGATTATGTTCCAAAGCAAATTTCACACATTTTCGAATACTAATCGTACCGAAACGCAAAGCAACTCCAAGCTGTGTCGTAAGTTCCATTGCTGGATAATCTCTGTACTTATTGTATTCATCAATAATCGCAGGATTCAATGTAGGTTTTTCAAACAGCATATCCGTTTTTTCAAATCCAATTTCAGCTAACGAATGAATCGGTTTATACGCTTGTTGAAAAAAAATTTCAGGATTTATTTCGACCGTTTGATAGTTTTCTTCTGAAAGATTTTCGCGCCACTTTTTGGCATAAGGCGTGTAAACAGTATAAGGTGTTCCGTCTGCTTTAAGAATATCTTTTTTGTCAAAAATAACTTGATCTTTATACGCTTTCAGTGAACTATTCTTTGATTGCAAGAAATTATAAATGACCGTATCTCGCTTGATTCCTGACGGTTCATAATCGCGATTACAATAAACGTCTTGAATGTCGTACTTTTCAGAAAGTTCAGTAAAAACTTCCAATGGATTTCCCCAATAAGTGGTTATTTGGGAACCGTATTTTTTTAATTCAGCGTTAATAGTGGTTAGCGCTTGGTGAATATAATCTACTCGTCTATCTTTTTTATCGTCGAGTTTTTCTAAAATAGTGGTATCAAAAATAAAAATAGGCAACACTGGAAAACGAGCAGATAAAGCGTGATGTAGACCAACGTTATCCTCCAACCGCAAATCTCTTCTAAACCAGAATACGACAATCTTATTTTCCATTTAAAAACGGACTTTCCTTATCGTGTTTTACCCATATAAGTCGTGAAATATCATAACCAACATCCGCTGCAATTTTTAAGTATTCCTTTTTAATATTCTCAGGAATCGTTTTCTCACGAGAAAGAATCCATAAATAATCCAAATCTTTACCTGCTATCAATGCGTATTTATACTCATTATCTAAAGCAATAACGTTATAGCCTGAATAAAATGGTCCAAAAAAGCTCACTTTCAATGCAGCAACCTCTTTACTATTTCTAAACTTAGCCACACCATCTGCTGATTTCCATTCATCTGTTTTGAAATTGTGACCGCTATTCAATACGCTTACATTTCCTTTTTTATTCAAGCTGTATTGTGCCATCGTATTATCTAAGTCCTTTTCAAAACGAAAATCGAACCGAGCAACTTCATACCATGTTCCTAAATAACGATTCACATCAAAGTTACTGACAGCAGTTGCTTTTGGCGGAATTGAAGCGCATGACGTCAAAAATGACATCCATCCTAAAGCTAATGTTGTTCCTGTGATAATTTTATACTTTTTCATGTTTAGAAGTTTTAAATCGTTTAAATAAATAAATCACCAATAGAAATTGAGCATAACCATATACGGTATCTTCAATTGGAATGGTTAATAGTCGGATATTCAAAATTTCATCCGGATTATAGTTCACAATCGGTACATCCAAACCTGTTCCTGTCAACACACCGTTTACCATAAAAAAACCAGGTAATAAAACCATAAAGGCAAACGAGGCTTTACCAATCCAATCTACTTTTGCCACATAATATAAATACGCAATTATTGTGGCAGTCACCAATCCTGTGACAAAAGGATAAATTCTATCGTGAAAAACAATCGCTATTCCAACGCCTACTAATATAGTTATCCAAGTTAGGTATTTATTGAATACGTTGGTCCAATTTAAGTTGAAAAATTTATCCAAGCAGAAATAAGTAAAAACACACGCAAACGGAATACAGAAAAAGAAAAGCCACTCCTCCAACGGTAATCCAAGAAGTATTATACCTGTTGTATAGTCAGTATTGAACCACCAAACCCCTATTTTGGTAAACCACACATCCCAAGCAATGAAAGGAATGGCTGCCACAATCGCCGCTTTTAAATACGCACCAAAAAGTCTATTGAATAATATTCTTTTATTAAATGAAGCGATAAAGCAAACAATAATTGTTAAGAAATCAACCAATAAGTAGGTGTATGGTTTCATGCCTTATTTTTATTAAAATACATTTTGAAATATTTCACGGGTACCCACAAAAATCCAAAACACTCACCTTCCTCTTTGCCCAAATGTTTATGATGTTGTTTATGTGCGCGACGAATCGCCAGTAAATAGGGATTTTGTGTGTTTCTTAAAAATGGAACGCGCTGATGAATAAAAATATCGTGCACGAAAAAATAAGCCATTCCATAAATACTGATTCCTAAACCAATGTAAAAAACATAGTTATATCCAAGTGTACTGCCATAATACATTACCGCAATTGCGGGAAGTGCAAAAATGACAAAGAAATAATCGTTTTTCTCTAGTTGTCCTTCGTTACTATGGTCGTGATGATCGGCGTGTAAAATCCATAAAAAGCCATGCATGATGTATTTATGAATGAGCCAAGTAGCACCTTCCATTGCAAAGAATACCACTAAAACTATTAGAAAATTCATGCTTTTTTCAATTTGAGTTAAACAATTCGTCTGCAATTTTAGTCCGATAGTCAAAAATCGACGCTAATTTTTTTCGAACAATTAAACGATTAACTATACTTCCTAGAAAACCCAAAGGTAATTCATAATCAATGGTATCTTTCATGAAAACTCCTTTTTCATTCGGAATAAATTCGTGGTGATGATTCCAATATTTATACGGTCCTTTTTCTTGAAAATCGGTAAAACTCTTTCGATCTTCCACCTGCGTAATACGTGTTTTCCATTTCAGTGGAATTTTCAACAAAGGTGTAACAGTGTAATCTATTTCCATTCCAACATACATTGGAATACCTTTAACAGCTGAATGCACCGCAAATCCCATTTCTTTTGGCGTGATACGCACTAGATTTTCTGGTGCAGAGAAAAATTTCCATACGGTTTCTAAATCGCAATTTAGTTGCTGTGATTTTTTTAATTGATATCTCATTTTATATCTAATATTTTGTAAACCTTACAATAAAGTCGTTTTATATTGTACATAACTTCTTAACGTCAACGACATTTTCTTAGAATTAGGAATACGGACACGCTCGGTAATTATCTTCTCGGCCGATGTTTGTTGAATTTTCTTAAAAAGTGACACATAATAACGATAGGCCAAATAAACTCCAAATTTCGCTGAAACAGGTAGTTTTTTAATGCCTATTAAAGCTTCTTTAAACTCCGCTTCGATATCTTTTTCAATCTCGATTTTTACGTTGTTATTAAATACTTCCATATCAATACCAGGAAAATACGTTCTTCCTAAGATATGATAATCGTCTTTTAAATCTCGTAAGAAGTTGACTTTTTGAAACGCCGAACCTAATTTCTTTGCATACGGTTTCAATGCTTCAAATTCCTCTTTATTTCCATTGGTAAAAACTTGCAAACACATCAATCCAACAACTTCGGCAGAACCGTAAATATATTCATCATACAACGAGGAATTGTAATCGACTTTTTGTAAATCCATTTCCATACTGTGTAGAAATTGGTCGATTAATGTCCTGTCAATGTTATATTTATGTACCGTTTCTTGAAAAGATTGCAAAAGAGGATTTAGTGAAATCCCTTCTTCCAACGCTAGATCTGTTTCATTTTTAAAACGTTTCAGCAATTTTGCTTTATCGTAATCGTGAAAGCTGTCCACAATTTCGTCTGCTAAACGTACATAGCCGTATATCGCATAAATAGCTGGACGAATGGAAGGCAATAATGCCAAAATCCCCAACGAAAAGCTAGTGCTATACTTCCGCGTTGTGCTCTTGCTTACCTCGTACGATAATTCATCAAATAATTTTTTCATAATCCTATTTTTAAAGGTGATTTACTTCTAGTGCCACAATTTTCCCCGAAATAATAGACGGTGGAACTCCTGGTCCAGGAACGGTTAATTGTCCTGTGTAAAACAAATTTTTAATTTTCTTATTATTGATTTTTGGTTTTAAAACTGCTGTTTGTGACAAGGTATTTGCCAAACCATACGCATTTCCTTGATAGGCGTTATAATCATTCACAAAGTCACTGACGCAATAGCTTTTCTTGTAGACTATTTTAGAAACTAAATCAGTCGTTCCTGTGATTTTCTCGATGCGAGCAATCATTTCATGTAAGTACTTTTCTCTAGTGCTTTCATCATCGTTTATTCCTGTTGCTAAAGGCATTAGTAGGAATAAATTCTCGCTATCTTTAGGCGCTACATTTGGATCTGTCTTGGATGGGCAACATACATAAAACAACGGTTTTTCTGGCCATTTTTTGTCGCCATAAATGCTTTCAATGTGTTCATCTAAATCATTTTCGAAGAATAAAGTATGGTGTTTTAAATTGGGAACAATCTCATTTATTCCTAAATAAAATATCAAGCTAGAAGGGGCAAACGTGCGTTCTTCCCAATATTTCTCGGTGTAATTTCTTTCCTCTTTGGTTAAAAGCGTTTCCGTATGATGATAATCGGAAGAAGCAATAACGGCATCAAATTCATGTATTTCATCATTGATGACCAAAGCAGTTACCTTCCCATTATCTGTATTTATTTTCGATACATTTTGATTAAAGTGAAAAGTCGCTCCTTGTTGCTCTGCCACTTTTTTCATTCCTACCACCAATTGATGAAAACCACCCATCGGATACCACGTTCCTAAAGCATAACCGCCATAATTCATCAAGCTATAAAGTGCTGGAATATTTTTGGGAGAAGCACCTAAGAAAATCACAGGAAACTCCATTAACGCTTTCAATTTTGGATGCGTAAAATACTTTCCTACGTAACTTCTGAAATTGGTCAATAAATCTAACTTCAACGCACTTTTGGCAATTTTCGGTGAAACAAATTCCCACCAACTATAACAGGGTTTGTTGACAAATTGTTGCATGCCAACTTCGTATTTGAATTTAGCCGCTTTCATGAAAGTATCCAATCTATTTCCAGCTCCTGACTCTAAGTCTTCGAACAATTGCTTTAAATCTTCATACGACTCAGGAACAGCCACTTTTCCATCCGAAAAGATCATTTCAAATTGCGGATTCAGCGAAACCAACTCGAAAAAATCGGTTGCACGCGTTCCAAAATCTTGAAAAAATTGATCAATAATATCTGGCATCCAATACCAACTTGGGCCCATATCAAATGTATAACCATTATCAGTGATAAACTGCCGTGCGCGTCCTCCAGGTTGGTCGTGCTTTTCAAACACATGTACTTCATTCCCCGCTTTGGCAGCATACGCCGCAGCAGAAATTCCAGAAAACCCAGCACCTATTATTGCAATCTTCTTTTTCATTGATTAATTTAAATTTGTTTTCTTCAACAACTGTAACAATGCCGATGGATCTAAGTTTTCACAGTAAATTGGATGGTGAAAATCATCGAGTTTATTGAGTATTCGAATGAGTTCCATCTTTTCCTCGTGGTCTAAATCACCGGTCACCATTTTTGTCGCTTGACGAATATTATCCATTTGTTTTTCTAAAGCAGTTAATCCTTTTTTATTGATCTCAATTACTTTACTTCTTTTATCTGTTTTCGAATTCGTTTGATTCACCCAACCGTTAGCAATCAATCGATTGATAATTTGCATTCCAACAGGTTTATCTTGAATGTTCTTTTTGATTAATTCCATTTTGGTCATCGCTCCAAACGCTTTCAAATTAATGAGATAAATAAAATCCTCCTGCGTAGAAAACTCCGAATTATGAATCGCCGACTTTGAATAATTCTTCGCATAGCGATTCATGTGAACAATCAATGTATTAATCACACTTTCTGCACTTCGTCCTTTTTCTTTCCCTTCCCAATGCGGTTCTTCTTTTGGAATTTCCTCCTTAAAAGAATTTACCATCCATTGTTTGAATCCATTTATATTATCTGCGAATGATCTCTTTTTAGCATTTTCTTTTTCAAAATCCTGCACCAAATCCACCACCTCTTTTATCAAATCGTAATTCATAATCTTCTTTTAAAACTATTAATTAGTTCACAAATATACTACTTTTTAGAATAATAGTATAATTTAATACGTTATTTTTAATATTAACCAATAATTAGTTTACTTTTGTACTATATCATGTATTCAATTTTATGAAAAATATTTTTTCTATTATACTATTGGTTGTCTGTTTTTCAAATGCTTACGCTCAAACCACGAGTGTAATTACGGGTACCGTAAAAGATAAAAACACGCAAGAAAATTTAATTGGTGTTGTTATTATCCTGAAAGGAATTGATACGTTGAAAGCTTTCACCGATGAAAATGGTGCTTTTAATATTACAGCACCTGTTGGGAAATATAATTTAGAAACGACGTACGAAGGCTACAAACCTTTTCTAAGTTATAATATCAATCTAAATTCAGGAAATGCACAAGTAATACAAATTGAATTAGAAGTACAAGCCGAAGAAATTGAGGGAGTCACTATAAATGCGGCAAAATCTGTACGAGCAACGGATATGGTCACACCTTTATCAACACAAAAATTAACCGCAGAAGAAATTAAAGTCAATCCAGGAGGAAACTTCGACGTTTCGAAAGTGATTCAGGTGCTGCCAGGTGTCGCAGGTGGAGCAACGCCGAATAGAAATGATATTATTGTAAGAGGTGGTGGTCCAAGTGAAAATGTCTATTATTTAGATGGTATAGAAATTCCTGTTTTAAATCACTTTCAAACACAAGGAGCAAGCGGTGGCGCAACGGGTATTTTAAACGTTTCATTTATTAGTGATGTACAATTGACCTCATCTGCTTTTGATAGTCGTTATGACAATGCACTCGCTTCGACAATCGTCATCAAACAACGCAATGGAAATCCGAATAAATTCAGTGGAAATGTCCGTCTTTCTGGAAGTGAAGTTGCCGCGACTCTAGAAGGTCCTTTAGGCAAAAAGACGACGTATATGCTTTCCGCTAGAAGATCATATTTGCAATTATTATTCAAATTAATCGATTTACCGATTCGTCCTGATTATTGGGACTTCCAGTACAAAGTCAATCATAAAATCAATAACAAAACAGAGCTGACATTTATCGGAATTGGCGCCATTGACAACTTTAAATTAGCAATTCCAAAAGAAGCAGATGCGAATACCGCTTATATCAACCGTGCTAATCCACTTCTGAAACAATGGAATTATACCGTTGGTGCATCGTTAAAAAGATTGATTAACAAAGGTTATTTCACTATTGCATTGAGTCGAAATATGTTTTTCAACGGAGCCGATCGCTATGAAAACAACGCTTTGAAAAGTGGTGATAAATTACTCAGCCTGAAAAGTCATGAAATTGAAAACAAATTGAGAGTCGATTTCAATCAATTTTTGAACGGTTGGAAATTCAGTTATGGCGTGAGTGCGCAATATGTGAAATACGATTTGAATTTATTCAATACGGTAAAAGAGGAATTGACCGATTCAGTCGGGAATGTCATACTACCAGCAATTAGTTTTACGACTAAATCAGCGATTGAGTTTTTCAAATTTGGTGGGTATGCACATTTGAGTAAGTATTTTTTCAACGAGAAACTATTAGTCACAGGTGGTTTTCGTACCGACATGAATTCTTATACGAAGACGGGTTTCAATCCTTTGAAAACAGTTTCGCCAAGACTTTCTATTTCGTATGCTTTCAATGAAAAATGGAACATTTCTGGCTCTGTTGGAACCTACTATAAATTACCCGTATACACTGTCTTAGGTTTCAGAGATTCATCGAATAATCTTGCGAATAAAAAAATGGAATACATCAATGCAACTCATTACACTATTGGCACACAATTTATCCCAAGAAATGATTTGCGTTTCACCTTTGAAGTGTTTTACAAAGATTACTGTAATTATCCCGTTTCATTGACAGATGGTATTTCCTTAGCCAATGTGGGGACTGATTTTTCTGCCGTTGGTAACGATAGTTATTCTTCCACCGGAAAAGGGCGTGTTTTCGGAATAGAAGCCTACATGCAACAAAAGTTGGTGAAAAACTTATTTTACATTATAAGCGCAACCGTTTATAAATCAGAATTCTCTGGTGTAGATGGGAAATTCAGACCTTCGACTTGGGATTATGGCTTTGTATTCTCCACCACTTTTGGCTATAAATTCAAACACAACTGGGATATTGGAGCAAAATACCGAATTGCTGGCGGCCAACCGTACACACCGTTTGATATCGCTGCTTCCACCGCAAGTTATTTAACCACTGGAACAGGCGTTTATGACTATTCACAATTAAACAGCAAGCGTTTACCTTTTTTCCAACAGTTAGACATTCGTGTGGATAAAAAATTCAATTTCAAGAAAGTAAGTTTAACGCTTTTTATCGACCTTCAGAATATCTTTTATTACAAGACGCCCTACTTACCTAAGTTCACGTTCCAACGCACCGAAGACAATTCTGGCTTTGAAACAACCGATGGAAATCCAATCAAATCCGATGGAAGCAATGCGATTCCTGTGGTGTTAAAACAACGGATAGCAACGATTGTTCCTTCGATAGGGTTTATATTGGAGTTTTGATTTCTTTTTTCCAAGAAATCAAAACTAAGAGTAAGAGTGAGAGAAGAGAGCGGAAGGAAGAGAGTCCAAACGATTAAACAAAGAATTCTTCCCTATTTATCAACATTACTTTTACCTACCCTATTAATTTCTTATCTTTGAATCTCTTTAAAGATTGCCATAGATGTACTTAATATTTGACACCGAAACCACAGGTTTACCACGTAATTGGAATTTAGACTACACACATTCTGACAATTGGCCAAGAGCTGTACAAATAGCTTGGCAGGTACACGATGAATTGGGGAATCTGGTGGAAGCGAAGGATTATTTAATTCGTCCGGAAGGTTATAATATTCCATTTGATGCGGAGCGTATTCACGGTATTTCAACGGAATTAGCGCAAGAAAAAGGAGAAAGCTTAGCATTTGTTTTACAAGCATTCCACGAAGCGGTTAACAAGGTTAATTTCGTTGTTGGTCATAATGTTGGCTTTGATATTAACATCATGTCGGCGGAGTATTACCGCCAGAATCCAACCACGCCCTTTCTACAAGACAAAGCGATTTTAGATACGTGTACCGAGAAAACGGCTGAATTATGTAAAATTACGGGTGGTCGTGGTGGTCGTTATAAATTACCGACTTTAACGGAATTAAATAAGCATCTATTTAATCAATCTTTTGCGGAAGCACATAACGCCACCGCAGACGTTGAAGCAACGACGCGTTGTTTCTTGGAATTGATTCGTCTTGAAGAATTTTCCATCGAACAGCTGAAACAAGACGAAGCGTATTTCAATCGTTTCAAAGAGGTAAACCCCGCTCCTATTCAGCCGATTGGTTTAAATCATGTCAATCTTAAAGAAGCGAGTAAAGCATTAAAAAAAGAGAGTGTCAAGGAAGCGGAAAAGACACCAGTGATTAAAGAAGATATCACTACTTTAAAGAAGATACCTTTTGCCCACCTACATAATCACACACAACTATCGATACTGCAATCAACGACCACGATAAAAGATTTGATTGAATTAACCATCGAAAATAATATGCCCGCTGTTGCTTTAACAGATTCGGGAAATATGATGGGTGCTTTTCACTTTGAAAAAGGCATTAGCGATTACAATAAGAAATTAGCTGTCGCTAAAAAAGAAGCTGAAGAGAAAGGTGAACCGTTTGACAAAGAACCTATTCTGCCAATTATTGGATGTGAATTTAACGTTTGTAAAGATCTCACTGATAAAACACAAAAAGACAACGGACACCAAATTGTCTTATTGGCCAAAAATAAAGTGGGGTATCATAACCTTATCAAACTCGCTTCGATTGCCTTTACAGAAGGAATGTACTACGTTCCGCGTATTGATAAAGCTACGATTGAAAAATATAAAAGTGACCTTATTGTACTTTCTGGAGGCATTTACGGTGAAATTCCTGATTTGATTTTAAATGTCGGTGAAAAACAAGCCGAAGAAGCATTAGTTTGGTGGAAAGAACAATTTGGCGAAGATTTTTACCTCGAAGTAATGCGTCACGGGCAGGATAATGAAGATCATATCAATCAAATTTTGGTGCAATTCTCTGAACAACATGATGTCAAATTAGTCGCTACCAACAATACTTTTTATCCACGCAAAAGCGATGCAGAGTCGCACGATGTATTGCTCTGCTTAAAAGGAAACGAACTGCAATCGACACCTATTGGACGCGGTCGCGGATTCCGATACGGCTTCTCCAACAACAACTATTATTATCGTTCTGCGGACGAAATGCGAGCCTTATTTGCTGATTTGCCTCAAGCATTAGAATCGGTTGCTGAAATTCTGGCTAAAATAGAACCGTATCATCTTGGACGAGAAGTTTTACTCCCTAAATTTGAAATTCCAGAAGAATTTAAGGATAGTAAAGACCTCGAAGATTACGGTAAACGCGGTGAGAATAATTACTTACGCTATTTAACATATGAAGGAGCTAAAAAACGCTACGGCGAACTTACCGAGGAAATTAAGGAGCGATTGGAGTTTGAGCTTAAAACGATTGAAAACACTGGTTATCCTGGTTACTTTTTAATTGTCCAAGACTTTTGTCAAGCAGCAAGAGACATGGGTGTTTCTGTTGGTCCAGGCCGTGGTTCTGCTGCGGGTTCTGCAGTCGCTTATTGTACAGGAATTACCAATATTGATCCGATTAAGTACGATTTACTATTTGAGCGTTTCTTAAATCCAGATCGTGTATCGCTACCCGATATTGATATCGACTTTGACGATGAGGGTCGTGGGCGTGTTATCGAATGGGTGATTAATAAATATGGCGCTAATCAAGTTTCACAAATTATCACGTGGGGAACGATGGCTGCTAAATCTTCCATTCGCGATACGGCACGTGTATTGGACTTACCGCTTTCTGAAGCAGATAAATTAGCCAAGTTGATTCCTGATTTATCGCTCAAGAAAATATTCAATCTCAGTGAAGCCGAATTGAGTGATAAACTGAAAGGTAAACAAGAAGATATTCAAGCAGCACAGGAATTAATTCGAATTCGAAAAGAAGGTAGTTTATCTAGCGTTGTCATCGATCAAGCATTAAAATTAGAAGGAACTATTCGAAATACAGGAATTCATGCCTGTGGTGTTATCATTACTCCTGACGATATCACTAATTACGTTCCAGTAGCGCTGTCCAAAGATTCAAACATGTGGTGTACGCAGTTTGAAAACTCTGTCGTGGAGCAAGCAGGTTTGCTGAAAATGGACTTCTTAGGGCTAAAAACACTGACACTGATAAAACATGCGGTTCAAAACATCAAAGAGCGACATGGTATCGAACTAGATATTGAACAAATCCCAATTGATGACTCCGCAACTTATGAGCTCTTTCAACGAGGAGAAACGATTGGTATCTTTCAATATGAATCTCCTGGAATGCAAAAATACATGCGGGAATTAAAACCAACCGTTTTTGCCGATTTGATTGCCATGAACGCGTTGTATCGTCCGGGGCCAATAGAATATATTCCTTCTTTTGTTCGCCGTAAAAATGGTGAAGAAGCGATTGAGTACGACTTAGAAGCATCAGAAGAATACCTAAAAGAAACCTACGGAATTACCGTTTACCAAGAGCAGGTGATGCTTTTATCGCAGAAATTAGCCAATTTCACGAAAGGTGAAGCCGACGTTTTAAGGAAGGCAATGGGTAAAAAACTCATCGATGTCTTGAACAAGATGAAACCTAAATTTATCGATCAAGCATCCAAGTTAAATGGCCATCCTGTTGATAAATTAGAAAAAATATGGAAAGACTGGGAAGCATTTGCTGCATATGCCTTCAATAAATCTCACTCGACTTGTTATGCTTGGATTGCTTACCAAACTGCTTACTTAAAAGCCAACTATCCAGCGGAATATATGGCTTCTGTGTTAAGTAACAACATGAACGATATCAAGGGTGTTTCCATCTTTATGGAAGAATCACGTAAAATGGGAATCGACGTTTTAGGGCCAGATGTCAATGAATCATCGTATTACTTTACAGTCAACAATGCAGGTGCCATTCGTTTTGGTTTAGGTGCCATCAAAGGAATGGGAAGTTCACCAGTAGAAACGATTATTACTGAGCGAAGAGAGAACGGTAATTACCTCTCTATTTTTGACTTTGTACGACGTATCAATTTACGTAATTGCAATAAAAAATCAATTGAAAGTTTGGCGTATGCCGGTGGATTTGATTCTTTTAAAGGCGTTACTCGTCCTCAGTTATTCAAAGAAGATGACAATGGACGGAATTATATTGAACAATTGATTCGGTATGGAAACTCATTTCAAGAAAGTGAAAACTCTTCACAAGTATCCTTATTTGGAGAAGGACAAGCTATTGCTATGTCAGAACCTGAGATTCCAAAAGCAGAAGATTGGCCATCTCTTTACAAACTGAACAAAGAAAAGGAAGTCATTGGAATTTTTATTTCAGGACATCCATTAGATGATTATAAATTGGAAATCTCTTCTTTTTGCACCGGCAATGTGACCATGCTAAAAAATCCACAAGAACATTTAAATAAAGAAATCTTATTAGCAGGAATTGTAACCGAATGTTCGGAACGCATTTCTAAGAAAAATACAGCTTATGGTATAATGGTGATAGAAGATTACGAAGATCAACATCGATTATTTCTATTTGGAGATGACTATCAGCGATTTAAACCCTATTTTTTTCCAAATAACTTTGTGGCGATTAAAGGTCGATTTGAAATTCCTCGATTTAGAACAGAAGCGGAATTTAAGATTAGTAACGTTGAGCGAATTCAGGAATTAAAAGATAAAATGGCCCATGATTTACACATTCGTATTTCAAATAAAAGACTTGATCAACTATTAATTAGTAATTTAAATAATTTATTCACTGAAAATCCAGGTAAATGTAATTTGACTTTCCAAGTATATGATCCATTAGATGACAAAATGCATGTGGAGATGAATTCCAGAAACATCCGTATTAATCCAACAAAAGAAGTGATTAAAAAATTAGATGAAATGCAGTTGGAATACTCATTGAAGGAGAAGAGGTGAGATTAATTAAACATAATTTAAAGCTATGAAAAATCAGAAAATTGAACGGCTTTTAAAAGAATATGCAGAAAGTCATCAAAATCCAAAGAACAAGAGCATTCATTGGATATGTGTTCCTCTTATCTTCTTTTCAATTTTTGGAATGATTCGTACTATCCCCACTTTTTCTAGTATGGAAGTAATATCCCCTTACTTTAATTGGTCATACATTATCCTAGCAATCGTGTTGATTTACTATTTCGTTTTATCGACATCTTTATTTTTCGGATTCATCATTTGGGCGCTTATCGTATCCTTCGGAAATGAATACCTTTATCAATCTTTTGGAACATCTGGATTACTCTGGATTTCGATAGCTGTTTTTGTAATAGCATGGATTGGTCAATTTGTCGGCCATGGAATAGAAGGAAAGAAACCTTCATTCTTAAAAGACATCCAATTTCTACTTATTGGCCCTGCATGGTTAATGAATTTCATTTTTAAAACAGTTGATTTAAAAAAATAATTTGTCTTGTACCTCGTTATTTGAATCAAGCCATTAATTTTGCCACATGACAAACGCCGACAAACGAAAGCGCTTTAGAGATTTATCATTTAAAGAAAAAAAGCAAGTTGTGAAAGGAATTTTCTCTCGCTTCGACTTGGATATGGGATTATTTCACGGTGCAGCTCTTTCTTTTTATCTAATTTTTACTTTAATACCAATACTTTATATTTCAATAAATGTGATTGGCTCTTTTGTTGGAAGGGAGTTTGTAACCATTTTTATCAATAAATTTCTAACAGATTATTTTGGAATTGATGACTTTAGTGGTGTTTTATCTTTTCTAGAATCCATCAAGTTAGGTGGCGATAATGTCTTCTTACAATATATTGGAGTGATTGTCCTACTCTTTTCATGCTCCGCTATATTTATTTCTTTAAAAGTGAGTATCAATCATTTCTACGGAATTAACCCTCATTTTGAATCGAACAAAAAGAGATTTATAGTCAACCTTCTTTCACGGTTGGTATCCTTTGCTTTGTTAGCAGTAATGGGAATTTTACTTGTTTTCACCTATTTCATTCAAATCTTATTTAGTTCTTTTGGAAAAGTATTGATGGAAGATCATATCTTAATGTCTACATTTTGGTTTACATTAACACAACATGCACTATCCATCATGGCTATGTCAATTTTCTTGACATTTGTATATCGTTTTTTAAACGATGCAATTGTAAAGTTTAGAGTTGCATTTATAGGTGCTTTCTATGCCTCATTACTACTTCAATTAGGCCAATTTCTTATACAATATTATATGGAAGTAGCCTATTTTGCTAAATCTGGAAATGTACTAAGTGTTATTCTTATATTATTAGGTTTTGTTTATTATGGCTCTCAAGCTATTTTCATAGGAGCCAGTATTTCAGCTGCTTATGGAGAATTAACAGGGCAACCTATCGTTTCGAAGTACCAACGTTTGGAGAATTTAAAATAATTGATTACTTTTACGTCAATCATTGATAAAAAAATAATCATGTATATCGGAAGTAATCTAAAGTTTTTACGAAAATCAATTAGCAAGTCTCAAGAAGAACTTGCTAATATCTTAGGCTTAACACGTTCAAGTTACAGTGGTTACGAAAATGGAGTAGCAGATCCAAACTTAGAAACGATGCTTCAAATATGTCAGTATTACAAAATTACATGTGATGCTTTTTTAAAAACCGATTTCTCCTTGTTTAACGAACATGATTGGCGTCAATTCATGAGTTCGCAAAACTTAGATATCGAAGGAAAAAAGCTGCGTATTCTCACCCAAACGGTAGATGCTGATAACAATGAGTTGATTGAGTTGATTCCTCAAAAAGCAAGAGCAGGTTACGCTAGTGGCTACGCCGATCCAGAATATTTAAAAATCCTACCTACTTTTTCATTACCTTTTTTATCCAAGGAAAAAAAATATCGTTCTTTTCCAATCGAAGGTGACTCTATGCCTCCAGTGACGCAAGGATCTTTTGTAGTGGGTGAATTTATTCAGAATTGGCGCCTCATCAAAAGTGGGACTCCATGCATTATTGTAACCAAAGAAGATGGAATTGTGTTCAAAATTGTCAATAATTTCCTGGATGAAAAACAGTCTTTTCAATTGGTTTCGACCAATACATTGTACGATCCTTACTTCGTTCACGTCAATGATGTTATTGAAATGTGGAAATTTGTCAATTATATTTCACCTGACTTACCCAATGTCAAATTAGACGACAATTCACTTAAATCTTCAATCCTATCGATCAAAAAGGATATAAGTGAATTGAAATTAATTATGAAAGATAATTCCAACGGCTAAATATTAGCTATAATTAATTATTAGTTCTAATTTTATCGCATTTAAAAACTTCGCTAAGTAAAGAATGGAAATATTACCACCACTCATAAATGATTTAGGTCTAATTCTTATTACAGCTGCCGTTTCAGTCGTGTTATTTAAAATGCTGAAGCAACCGCTCGTGCTCGGTTATATCATTGCTGGTTATTTAGCAGGTCCTTATTTTAACTATTTACCAACTGTTAAAGATGCACACAGTATTGAAGTTTGGGCAGAGATAGGTGTCATCTTCTTACTTTTTAGTTTGGGACTAGAATTTAGTTTTAAAAAGCTAATGGAAGTTGGAGGAAGTGCCTTTATCACAGGTGTTTTTCAAGCAGTATTCATGCTTATTGCAGGTTACTCCACTGGACTATTACTCAATTGGACAACCATTGATAGTATCTTTTTGGGGGCTATGTTGTCGATGTCATCTACTACGATCATTATCAAATCACTAGAAGAACTGAATTTAAAAGGAAAAAAATTCGTTTCTCTTGTCTTCGGCGCACTTATCATTGAGGATATTGTGGCTATTTTATTAATGGTCTTATTGACAACAATCGCTGTCAGTAAACAATTTTCAGGAATGGAATTGTTTTTTACGTTTTTAAAATTGTCATTCTTCCTAATCATCTGGTTCTTGGTAGGAATTTTCGTAATTCCTAGTATGTTGAAAAAAGTAAAGAAACACTTGAACGATGAAATGTTACTAATCGTATCTTTGGGACTTTGTCTATTAATGGTTGTTCTGGGAGCGAAAGCAGGATTTTCATCTGCCTTAGGTGCTTTTGTTATGGGTTCCATCATTGCAGGTACCATCTTTTCAGAGCGTATCGAAAAATTAATAGAACCTGTCAAGAATCTTTTTGGCGCCATATTCTTTGTCTCCGTTGGAATGATGATTAACCCAAGTGCATTAATAGAGTATTTCTTTCCTGTCGTCTTAATAACTGTTGTTGCGATTATTGGTAAGGTTATTTTCACCACAACAGGTGCACTCATCGCTGGTCAGCCTTTGAATCAATCTGTTCAAACAGGGATGAGTCACACTCCCATTGGTGAGTTTAGTTTCATTATAGCAACCTTAGGTATGTCTCTGGGGGTGATTAGTGATTTTCTTTATCCAATTATAGTAGCCGTTTCCACCATTACCATTTTCTTAACGCCTTACTTAATGAAGGAAACAGAAAAAATGGTTACTCTAATCGAAAGAATACTTCCAAGAAAAGTAAAAACATTCTTGGAAAATTATTCATCCAACATGCTAGAAGTAAAATCAAAAAGTGCATGGCAAATATGCGTCAGAAACAACGTGATTCACGTAGTCTTAATGAGTGTTGTTATTATAGCTATCAATCTAATATCATTTTCATTTTTAGCACAAGCAGATGAATTAATTAAACATGGTGGTTTACTCCTAACCGTTGCTACCCTATTATTATTATTACCTTTTATTTGGTCATTAGCTTTTCACAGAATTAACACTGGTATTATCGAAGAACTTAGAAAAGACAGGAAATTAAGAACACAAGTTACAATCATTTTCATTTTCAGAATAGCCCTTGCACTATTACTTTTAGGAATGTATCTAAATACATTCTTTAGCTTCAAATATGCTGTTTTAGCATTTACCATTGTCATCTTAATCAGTTTAATTTTCCCACGGAAGATTCAAAAACGGTATCGGAAATTTGAAAATCGTTTTATCGAAAATTACAATAGCCGAGAAAACACACATGCAAAAGAACGTAAAAGCTATTTAACACCTTGGGATGGACACATGACCAAAGTAATTGTTCCGCAGGAATCAAGTATTACGGGTATAAGTTTAGATGAACTTAGCTTAAGAGAGAAATTCGGAATCAATGTTGCGGTCATCAAGCGGGGAGACATAAGTATTTATATTCCAAATCGAACTCAAGTAATTTTTCCAAACGACATTTTATTCATCATTGGATCGGATGAACAAATAGAAGGTTTTGTAAAATTCATGAATGACTCAATGATTGAAACAGTTAGCTTTAAAAACCCAAAATTCGTTCTTAAAAACATCGAATTAGTCAAAGAAGATTTTTGCCATAAATCCATCAAGGAGTCTAAAATTAAAGAGTTGACAGGTGGACTAATTGTTGGTATTGAGCACGACGGTGAACGTATCTTGAATCCACAATCCGATGTTATACTTGAAAAAGGTGATATCGTTTGGATTGTTGGAGAAAAAGAGCGGATGAAAGTATTAGAGCTTGATTATAAAGTAAAAAGTTCCTAATTCAAACATTAATCCAATATATTAAGGTTAAATTAGTGTTCATCTATTTTTCTCATTACATTTTTAGTAAATTTGTTTATCAAAATTTGATTTAATGCTTCTTTTTTTAAATGACATAGGGGGTTCTGAAGTTTTATTAATTATATTATTTATTCTTATCTTTTTTGGACCTAAAAGTATACCTGGCATTGCAAAGTCTTTTGGAAAAACCATTTACCAAATAAAGCAAGCTTCTGATGATTTAAAATCGGAGATATCAAAATCAGGAAACGAAATAAAAAAAGATTTGAACTTAGATGGTATTTTCAAAGGTGGTGAAGATAAACTCGAGGATGAAATTATGGCACCTCTTAAAAGAGAGATTAATGAAGTCGATTCGGCGTTGAATTCAATTTCTTACGATAAAAAAATCCCTACGGAAGAACCAAAAGTAGAAGCATCAACTGGAGATTTAGCAGAGAATAGTACCTTAGAAGTAGGAGAAACGAATCCTATTGTTGATGTGGAAAAAGAAAATCAGTCTTCTAATTCTTGATACACGCCTAATCCAAATAAAGCAAAGTCATATTTTACCGGATCAATCGGATCAAACTCTACTAAAACAGACTGAATTTCAGCCACTGCTTTCCAATCATTTTGTGTTCGTGTAAGGATACCCAGTTTTCTACCAATATTACCTGTATGAACGTCTAAGGGAAGATGCAACTCACTTGTGGAGATACTTTTCCAAAGTCCAAAGTCCACTTCTCGCCCACTATCTCTAACCATCCAACGCAAAAACATGTTCAATCGTTTCGCAGACGAGTTTTTATCAGGGTTTGAAAGATGTTTTTCGACTCGGCTTTCATGTAGTAGTTCTAAAAATATAGTTCTAAAATTGATAATACGTGCTTTAATTCCTTCTTCGCCAGCTTTCAATGCAAAAGCACTTTCTAAGCTTCCGTATTTTGTGTAGATATTTTTTAGCGATAATAGAAAATAGGATAAATCATTGCTATTGAATGTCCTATGGACAAATTGCAAAGGTTGTCCTTCATAATTCATTACAAATTCATAAGGATTCTCTTGAAGAATTTGAATTAATTTTTCACCACTTTTGATAATCGATTTACGATTTCCCCAAGCGATAGTAGCAACGATAAATCCAACAATTTCAATATCCTCTTTATTTCTAAACAAGTGAGGAAGTTGAATCGGATCGTCTTTTATAAAATTAGGTGTATGATATTGCACGTACTTCTCATCTAGAAAAGTTTTGAGCTCTTTTCGGTCAATCATCTTTCAACAATATACCGTCTTTCATAACTAGCTTTCGGTCGGCCATATCGGCTAATTCCATGTTATGTGTTACGATGATAAAAGCAGTTCCGAATTTCTCTCTCAAGTCAAAAAATAATTGGTGTAACTCTTGTGCGTTTTGAGAATCTAAATTACCTGATGGTTCGTCTGCAAACACATATTTAGGTTGATTGATCAATGCGCGTGCAATGGCCACACGTTGTTGTTCACCACCCGAAAGTTCATTTGGAAAGTGTGTCTTACGGTGTTGTATATTTAAGATTTTGAAAAGTCCTTCTGCTTTTTTCTCCGCCTCAGCAATCGAAACACCTTTTATCAAAGCAGGTAAAATAGCATTTTCTAGGGCATTAAATTCTGGTAAAAGTTGGTGAAACTGAAAGATAAATCCAATTTCTGAATTTCTAAATTGCGCTAGTTTTTTTTCACTTAACTGAAAAACATCCGTTTCATCAAAAAACACTTTTCCTTTCGAAGGTGTTTCTAATGTTCCTATAATTTGTAACAAGGTTGTTTTACCAGCTCCAGAAGAACCGACAATGGATAGAATTTCACTGTTATTTATTGTTAAATCAACACCTTTTAAAACTTCCAGTGATTGATACGACTTATGTAAATCAACGACTTTAATCATTGTCAGACGGGTCTAAATGTAGCGAATGTCCCATGCGATCTCTTTTAGTGCGCAAATAACTTTCGTTGTGTTTATTCGCTATCACTTCTAGACCTACATTTTCTACTATTTCAAGTCCATATCCAATTAACCCAGTCCGTTTGGTTGGATTATTCGTCATTAATTTCATTTTAGAGACATTCAAATAATGCAATATTTGAGCACCAATTCCATAATCTCTTTGGTCTGATTTAAATCCTAGTTTCAGATTTGCATCAACGGTATCCAATCCTTCTTCTTGCAGTTTGTAAGCTTTTAATTTGTTCAACAAACCAATTCCTCGTCCTTCTTGATTCATATAAACAATCACGCCTTTGCCTTCTTTCTCCACTAACTCCATCGCACGGTGTAATTGCGGTCCACAGTCACAACGACAAGAACCAAAGATATCACCTGTAATACAAGAAGAGTGAACGCGCACTAATACTGGTTCATCTTTTTCCCATTCCCCTTTTACAAGCGCCAAATGTTCTTCACCAGTCAATTTCTCTTTAAAGGAATACAATTGAAAATCACCATGTTCTGTTGGCATTTGAACATTCACAATTTCTTCAATCAGAGAGTCGTGTTCCATTCGATATTTAATCAATTGCTCAATGGAAACTAACTTCAAATCATATTTTTTCGCCACTTCGGCCAATTGTGGCAAACGGGCCATTGTGCCATCTTCATTTAAGATCTCTACTAAAATTCCAGCTGGTTTCAATCCAGCTAAACGGGCCAAATCAATAGATGCTTCCGTATGCCCTGTTCTACGTAAAACCCCACCTTTTTTAGCTCTTAAAGGAAAAATGTGACCTGGACGTCCCAAGTCAGTAGCCTTTGTTTCATCATTTACTAAAGCTTTGATTGTTTTCGCTCTATCATGAACAGATATTCCAGTCGTACAGCCGTCTCCAAGTAAGTCAACAGAGACAGTAAACTGTGTTTCATGCAATACAGTATTGTTGGAAACCATTAAATTAAGCTCTAACTCATTACATCGCTCTTCTGTAAGAGGTGCACAAATTAATCCACGACCATGTGTCGCCATGAAATTAATCATTTCAGGTGTTGCCATTTCTGCTGCTGCAACGAAATCTCCTTCGTTTTCACGATCTTCATCGTCCACAACAATGATTACTTTCCCTTTTTTTATATCTTCTATTGCCTCTTCTATTGTATTCAGAATGATCTCTTTCATCTCTTGGAATGTTTATAATACAAAGTTAACCGTAATAATTCGACTTAAGAAGAATAAACAACTATTAAATTCTTAAAATACGCATAAATCAATACGTCGTGGTAAGTGTAATAGTATCGAATGGAATAGTATGTTGCTCTTTCACTCCTAGATTTGATGTATTTCTCAATTCAAAATAGTAAGCAAATGGTTTATTTCCGTCAGAAACACAATAAAACGTGGTGTCTAGTGCTCCGTAAAAATGCAATTCCTCCGCTGGACAACAATCTGCACAATCCACTTTCCCCTTCGTCTTTTTATAGATAAAGTCATCGTAAGCATTCACCTCATCGACATTCTTTAAGTGGATTTTCACCCAACTATAAGCAGTTGTTCCAAAATTGTATTCAATACTTTTCTTAGGGTCTAAATCGTTAAATAGAACAGTGTATGATTTATCAAAGTAAAAGTCTTTTTGAATCTTCACTACGTAACTTTCCACACGATTACGAGGGAATTTCAAAGAATACTTTCCATCACTATCGGTTTGAACACGACCAATTTCTTTCAAATCAAAATTAGCAACTGGTTTTTCAAAAATAATAACGGTTGCGTTCGCTAAGCCATTATCGAAAGATTCATCTAGCACCGTTCCATTAATAGAGAAATTTAAATCTTTGTCTTTTTTACAGCCTAAAATTAAAATAGTACTAAATAGTAGAATAAAAGTAGTTTTAAACATAACGCAAAGTTTTAAAGTTCAACATCTAAATTAAACGTTTTTAGGAGCGTAATCAAATTAATATTCTTTTCGGCCATTTGTTGAAAACGGTCTTTCCCTGTCAAAAATTGGGGGAAATCATCTGAATTATCGGCTATTTTCACATCCAAAGTTACACCCCAATTATTTAATTTTGTTCGTAAAGAATGTAAGAGTTCTTCTCCAAAATTACTCATCATGAGTTCGTGCATAACAGCGTTATCTACTGAATAAACAACCGTGTTATCTTCTAATTTAGGCTCTTTTTTAGTCATAATACTGAAGACCGTTTCAGAACCTAGCTTCTTCGCTTCTTTGATTTCATATGCGAATGAACGCCAAGCCATTTTTAATTGATCGAATGTAAAAGGCTCTCTCGGCTTAGTGGAAATATCCTCAACCGATGACTGCGCGACATGTAACGCTTTCATTTTTAGCTCTTCAATAGAAATAAACTCAGAGTTCAATTGTCCTGTAGGAGCAGAAAGTACGCGTACCTCTTTCTTAAATGGTGTCGTTAGAGGAGATGCTTTTACAGCAACAGGTGCTTTTTTTACATTATCACGTAAAGAGACTTGATTGGGATATGGAATGATTTTAACGGGGTCAGTTAATCGTTTTTTTTTTCAAGCTCCGATTTCACTGAACTAATTTGCATCAATGCCAACTCAACCAATAAACGCTGATTTTTAGATGATTTATAGTCAACATCTGTTTTACTTAACACACCTAAACAACGCAAAACATAGTTTGCATCCAATAGTTTTGATTGATCGATAAAGCGTTGTTCAACCGTATCACTTACTTCTAATAATTTAGCCGTACGAACATCTTTACACATCAAAAGATTACGGTAATGTTCTGCCAAACCAATCACAAAATTATGGCCATCGAATCCTTTTTCTATAATGTCATTATATAGTAATAATGCAGCAGGAATATCTTCTTTATAGGCACTTTCGACAATCTTAAAGTAATAATCGTAATCTAGAACATTTAGGTTTTCTTGTGCTAATTGCAAGGTTACAGTATGACCTGCATAACTAACGATTTGGTCAAAAATAGACAAGGCATCACGAAGAGCGCCATCTGCTTTTTGCGCAATTAAATGCAGTGCATCAGGATCAGCTGTGATACTTTCTTTTGTAGCAATTTGTGCCAAATAATCGGCAATATCCTTTACTTTAATTCTATTGAAATCAAAAATTTGACAACGGGATAGAATGGTTGGAATAATCTTGTGTTTTTCGGTAGTCGCTAAGATGAATATAGCATGCGCTGGTGGCTCCTCTAATGTCTTCAAAAACGCATTAAACGCTTGCGTTGACAACATGTGAACCTCGTCAATAATATACACCTTACGAGTTCCTAATTGAGGCGCAATACGAACTTGCTCTATCAAACTACGAATATCATCTACCGAGTTGTTAGAAGCTGCATCAAGCTCATATACGTTAAGAGAAGCACCTTCGTTGAAAGATTTACAAGATTCACACTCGTCACATCCTTCTACATTTTCTGTTCTATTAGTACAATTTATTGTTTTTGCAAGGATACGAGCAGTTGTCGTTTTCCCCACTCCGCGAGAACCACAAAATAAGAATGCCTGTGCCAAATGATTGTTCTTGATAGCATTCTTTAATGTAGATGTAATGGATTTTTGCCCAACAACACTATCAAATGTTTGTGGTCTGTATTTACGAGCCGATACAATAAAATCTTCCATAAAACAAAAATAAGGAATTTAAGTTTAAGAATAACGCGAATTGATTGGATTAAAAAAATAAAAATAAAAGTACAAACAAAAAACGCCAACTTTTATAATCCAAGTTGGCGTTCATCTATTTTTATTTCTTCTAAAAACTAGTGATTACTTTTGTCTTTTTCAAAATCATGAGGAATAATTTTGACAGCATCTTTCACTCCTTGCATTCGATCGATGAATTCTTCTAATTGCTCCAATCCTAATCGTTTTCCGACAATTTTCTTGTCTTTATCCAATACATAAATAGTTGGAGTCGAATAAACATCGTAGGTATCTGAGAAATTCAATGACTCAATGGTCGTATATCTAGGGATGTATTTACGGGCATCTTTCACAGCATCTTTATAAATACTATCTGTCAATGCAACGTTAATGAAGGTTAGCTTGTTATCTGACGAAAACTTTTTCCATTGCTTGAATTCATCTCCAATGGCTTTACTTACTGCAAAAACCTCAACATTTCGTGCTTTTAATTTCTCAGTATAGAGTTTTTCCAATAACGGCGTTGCTTTTTTACAATGTCCACAAGTTGCTTCCCAGAAATATAAAATCGTGTATTCTGCTTTCAAATCATAGAGGCTCATCCAATTTTTCTCAGTGGTATCTGGTAAAATAATATTAATAGCTTGTGCTCCTACTGTTAGATTTTTACCGACTTTTACTTTATCACAAATATCTTTCAATTTTTCTTCTTTCACCCAATCAACGTAGGGCTTTCCATCAGGAGCTACATTACAATAGTAACGCTCTCCTAGAAGGATAAAAGCTTTGTCCATCCCCATTACTTTCGACTGTTCTACCGTAATCATAATCTGTGTCAAAGTGTACTTAAATATCTCTGAACGATAATCCATTTGGTCTAACAGTTTAAAAGCAAATTTTGCAATGGTATCTGGATTTTGAATGAGGAATTTATCTCCAAAATAGACTTCTAGTTTCTGATGAAACATGGCCATATTAATTAAACGATCGTCTTTTAAATCTACATTGTCAAAAAAGTGATCACGGTAATAAAAGTATCGAAAGTTGGAATCAATGATTTCTCCTTTTTCATTCTTTGGTGCTTCAGGAATTTCTACTTCTGAAATCATCGCAACAATCTTTCCAACAAGCTTATCTTTATGATCCTTTGCAAATTTATGCTGATAGTTTTTTACATCATTCGAAATAGCATCCAACTGTGCCATTATATCTTTATACTCTTTTGAATCTTTATCGAGTGTTTTCGATTTATCTAACAAGCTATTGCTTTTCTCTCGATTCACATTCAACGTATTAATATACTCGAGAAATAGGCTGTTTTCAACTGATTTCTTGATTTTCATATTCCCAACGTAATTCGGTCCTTTCGTTTCAAAATCTACTTCCGATTTATTGTAAATGAATTCAAAGAATTTTTGGCCAGGCAATAGAAGCCCCATCATTCCGGCCTTTTGCTTTGCCCCATCAAATGTGACAACACCATTCACCATTTCCGCTGTGTCTGCATAAAGTGTTTTATTTCCATAATACTTTACCAAAAAAACAGTGGTGTCTTTTTCACCATCTACTTTAATTCGAATTTTTTGACTGAAAGCAAAAATAGGAAGGATTACAGCAAATAATATAAGTACTTTTTTCATTTTGTAGTTTTTATTTTTAAACGTTTAAAATTAATTTTTAGACCAATGGCTAAGACAATATTAACTATTTAATAATGCTTTATAACGGAGGATATTTTCTTCCAAATAAAATATAATAATGTGAAATTAATAAAACCTAGCACAATAAATGGATAAAATGAGAGTGAATGTTGAAAATCAAAGCCATATTTTGCAAAATATGAATTAAGAAAAAATAATGTTACAATGAAAACACCCACTGTCAAAATATTGATAATCAATATAATTTTAGCGAAATAATAAAAAATAACATTCGTAATGGCTTTCACTCTGTGTCCCAAGCGTAACATAGTTTGTATCTCATATTTTTTGGACTCAATCATTAACTGACTGTATTGAGAAAATATAACTGCAGACAATGCAATGATAATTACTGCCAATACCACTATGAAATTAAATAATATTAATGTCATGCTCTTTACTTGACTCATAATCAAGTCAGTAGACTTAGTCTCCAAGTAATTATCTACTAGGAATTTTTTAAATTGACCAAAACCATCTTCGTAGTGAGAAAGTATCAATTGTGTGATTTTCTCCTTTTCGGTTCCATATTTACGACTACCATATTTCATAAATTCATCGGGAACCAATACAGCTGAAAAAACACTTGTAAATCCCACCACACGACATTCAATAGCCTCACGCTGATCTCCTTTTTTAAGATTAAATCTAAAATGAATCTTCTTCGCCAATTCCTCTGAAAGCTGAGGCATATTCTTTGAACTCATAAATGAATTCATCATAATCAAAAACTCCTTAGGAACAATAATTGGCACATAGCTTTTTGTGGAATCCCAACTCCAATCTATATTTTTCACATCCAAAAAGTCCGGTAAAATGCTCTGTATAAAGATATCGGTGCGCATGTAGGGCATATTCTCATCCGACAATTGAAAATCCACGTCGAAATTATTGGTGGTCAAAGGCTGAAAGTTGTCGATAAAAGGTTGACTTTTGATAAACGCTTGATCTTTCTCATTAAATTCTGTTTTCTGAATCTTAAAAGCTCCACCACTGGATATTTTTCGTTGAACCACAAAAACATTATCGGTTAAGAGTTCATTTTGAGAACGATAATTTTGAATTTGGAAAACATAATTAATTCCAACTAATAACAACAGAAAGCCTATGAATGTGGCAAATCCAGCAACAACAAGTTGTGTCTTGCTGGTTGTCGAAAAGAAAAGTTTATGATAGATTTTCATAATATCAATAATTGGTCAAATGAATCAATCGTTGTATTGTTCAAGGTCGTCAGTACCACCGTTGCGTTATTTTTTCTGGCTTCTTCATCTATGAGCGCATAACAAAGCTGTGAATTCTCACTATCTAAATGAGCAAAGGGTTCATCTAACAAAATGACTTCAAACGGTTGAAGCAATGCTCTAACAATGGCAATTCGCTGTTGTTGCCCATATGAAAGCAATCCACAAGGGGTGCTCCATTTGTCTAGAAGTCCGACACGTTCTACCATTTGTTTTTGTTCTTCACTTGTCTTGTGATGCGTTAATTCATTTTTCAAGGATAGATTTTCTTCCACTGTTAAATGAGGGATGAGTTGTAAATCCTGAAAAACAACCGATAACTTAGTAGAACGTATATCACTCCATTCATCCATTGAAATAGTTTTAGTAGACTGTCCGTCCAATAAAATCTCACCATCGAAGTCAAAGCGAATGCCATAAATACTATTGACAAAGGTCGATTTTCCCTTTCCTGAAACTGCCTGAACAACAACTCGCTGATCGGAAAGAATATCTACTATCGTATTCCAACACGTCGAAACATGATTTTGGACATCTCGTAACGGTACAGGCTCCACATTGTTTAACTGAATTCTCATTCTAACTTCTTTAAAATTTCGTCAACTTGTGTTTTAACGTCTTGTCCTTCTAACCAATTTATATCTTTCGTTCGTCGTAGCCAAGTCAATTGGCGTTTAGCATATCTCCTACTGTTTCTCTTGACTAACTCAATCGCTTCTTCAAAAGAAATTGCACCATCCAAATACTCGAAAAACTCTTGATATCCTACTGTCTGAAGTGTCTTTAAATGCTTCAAGGCATATAACTGTTGAATCTCCTCCCACAGTCCTTGTTTTAGCATTATATCTACCCGTTTGTTAATCCGCTCATATAATACTTCACGCGGTAAATTTATCGCAAATCGATAAGTATCAAACAAACGTTTTTTTGGCGTACGATTTTTAAAAGAACTAATTGATTTTCCAGTAATTAAAACTACTTCGAGTGCTCTAATAACGCGATGTGGATTATTTAAATCTATCGTGTTATTCGCACTCTCGTCCAGTGATATCAATTCCTGTACCAAATTGCTAATACCTTCATTTTCAAAACGCTTATTTAACTCTTCTCGAATAGGCTCGTTTGTCGGAATAAGATCTAAACCGTCCACTAAGGCATCCACAAACATACCCGAACCACCAACAAGTATAACTGTATCACTCTTTTGAAAAAGTTCCTCTAAAAGAAGTAATGCTTGTTGTTCATATTCTCCAGCGGTTAGCAGGTGATGAATAGAATTTGAATTAATGAAATGATGTGACACCTCTTGCAATTCAATAAGCGTTGGTTTTGCGGTTCCAATTTCCATTTCTCTATAAAACTGTCGTGAGTCTGCGGAAAGAATATCTGTATTAAAATGTTTTGCTAACGCAATAGATAATGCAGTTTTGCCACAAGCTGTTGGGCCCTGAATGACAATTAGTTTTTTTTTTGAGGGCATTTATTTATTCGTGCTTTTATATTTAATGTATCGGTTGTAAACATCCCTTACGTAATATACCGTTAGAACACCTCTAGAGGAACCATATTTAACGTCTGGATCATTGTAATATTCTGGAGAAGAAAGATTTCGATACATTATTTCTACGTTATTATTCCATTTATTGGGATTCAAATGATGTTTAGCAGCCAAGGTTCTAGCATCATATAAATGAGATGCTCCTGAATTGTAACCCGCTAAGGTAAACTTAATTCGATCTTCTTCAGTACTGGCACTACTCCAAAGGTTGTAATTTTTTAAAATGAGTTTAATTCCCCCTTCTACTTGTTCCTCTATAGTAGAGCTAGGATAAACACCGAATTTCACGCCAGTAGAAGGCATAAATTGAAACAATCCATAAGCCCCACCTAAACCGATAATAGTGGGATTAAATCGAGATTCTTGATAAATAATAGAAGCTACTAATTCCCAATCAAACGGTTTGTTTTTTGATTGAGCAATAATTAATTTTCTCACTGCAGCATAATTGGAAGAAGGCGAAGATTTTAATGCTAATTGTGCTGTTGATGGCAGTTCAAAATATTTATAGTGTAGAAAGCTATACAATTCCGTTTCTCTAAACTTTTCAATCCAGTTATCCAACTCAGCCTTTAATTTGACGGATGATTTACGAAGTCCAAATGCAATTTTCTGCTTAAAGCTTAGTTCAAGAGAAATATCTATATTTTTCCAATAATATTGATTAATAAGTGCAATATTTTTATCGGTAACGGTATATTGAATATTGCCATCTGCCACCTGTTCAATTAAATAATCTGTACTAATATCGCCATTCTCACCATAAATATAAATAGTATCCCCCAACTCATTTTGTATACTTTTTAGTTTATCATAATAAACTGAATTCTCCCAAACGTTTACTTTTTTATGTGCTAATTGTGTCGCATCAGAAATATAATCTGAAGGGTTTTCTTCATCGAACTTACGTTGGACTAATACTTGTTCAACATTTAGAATGGGGGAGGAAAAAGAAATCTCTTTTTTTCGGTCATTGGTAACGGAAAGATTGCTTGCAATAACATCTACTTCACCATCTTGTAACATTTTAAACATATCATTTCTATTGGAAGCGATATGAATATCCAACTCCAACTGATGGTCTTTACAAAACTCTTTTAATATATCATATTCAAATCCCATACTACTTCCATGGTATTCAAAGTAAGAAGATGAATTATTTTCAAACAACACAGATAACTTACCTTTATGTAAGACATACGGTAAGTCTTTATTTTTCAATTCTTTGACTATTTTAATTTCTGTTACAACATTCGTATTACAAGAAAAACATAGCAGAATTATAAAAGAAAAGAGAGCAGTTTTAATCAATGGTTTGAAATTGAATCTTATGCTAAAATACGAAAACATTTTATTACTTCAATTGAATAACCGCATTTATTTTCAAAGTCTTCCATTTTCTTAAATCAAGATTTTGTTCTTCACCTAGCTATGTCTGATATTAAAAAATAAACACCTTAAACATTGCTTTCTCTGAGAAATAATCGTAAAATAGTACTTTAATATTAAATCTTATAATCATGATATCTATTCAATCAAAAACACAATCAGAAAATTATGAGACTGAAATAACCTCACAATCAGGTCATACACTAATCTCAGATGAGCCAACTGAATTAGGTGGTAAAAACAAAGGCATGTCTCCAGATGAACTTATTATTGCGGCTTTAGCTGCCTGTACTTCTGCAACACTAAAAATGTATGCAGACCGCAAAGAGTGGGCGTTAAAAGAAATACGAACAAATATTCAGTTTATCAAAGCTGAGAAGCCAGGAGAACTACCTACTATTCACCGCGAAATTGAATTAGATGGAAACTTGACAGCGGAACAACGAGAACGATTGTTTCAAATCGCTAATAAATGCCCTATTCATAAATTAATAACGAATGCTATTGAGATTTCTTCCGAACTAAAGTGAAACCATTTTCAATATAACGAGTATACGAGTCAAAATCTTTAATTTAATACAAGTATGAAGTTTAAGAAAATCTTACTATCTACTAAATCCTCAAAGAACGCAGCTGACTGGACATCATTACTATTGCGATTTGTATTTGGTACCATTATGATTCCTCATGGCTGGGCTAAAATTGTCAATTTTGATAAAATCAGTCCTGAATTTGTATCTTTTTTAGGCATGAGTCCAAGTATCTCTCTTTCACTCGCAATTTTTGCAGAGTTTGGTTGTTCTATTCTTTTAATTATTGGTCTCTTCACTCGATTAGCTACGATTCCACTCATCATTACGGCATATGTCATCATGAGTACGGTGAATAACTTTGACGTAATAGGCAATAATGATATAAACCTAGCAATAATGGGAGCATTCATCGCTATCCTTATTTTAGGCCCAGGAAAACATAGTTTTGACAATATGCTTTCTAAATAAAAAGCTCACAAAATTGTAAGAAGGCTAAAATAGATTTACTTTATTTTAGCCTTCTTTTTTTTGAGATAAATCCTTTGCGTGAAAATCTTTGGTTAACTCAATATATTCTTGGGTGTATCCACCACTACTATTTCTAATTGTTAAACTGTACTTCTCAACCTTATCTGATTTTACCAAAGACAGACAAAATATTACGCGAGTAGGTGTGCTTGGCTTTCCATTAACAACTACTTCTTTCTCCATGAATAACTGGTTTTCAACAACGAATCGTTTTATTTGGTCATAGCATGAAGAAGGAAAGATAAACCAAAATCTACCTCCTGGTTTTAGCATTTTTTTTGATCTTGAAATAAGTGTTTCAAAAGATAAATTCTCCTCATTCCGTGCTTTTGATCGACTTCCCTTCTCTCCTGCTGTAAAGGAATCTTTGTAAAAAGGAGGATTGGAAATAATAACATCGAATTGCTTCTCCAATTCCAATGTATTAAAGTCTTCGGCTAGAATCGTAAAATTTGAGTCAAACGATGAGTTTTGAAAATTAACTGCTAAATCTTTGAGTGCTTCTTCGTCGAATTCAACCGCTGATACAGATAGGTTAGCTGCCTTTTGCGCCAGCATCAATGATAAAACACCTGTTCCTGCGCCAATATCTAAAACCTCATCGTGATTATCGACTTCAGCAAAAGCTCCTAACAACATAGCATCAGTACCAACTTTCATAGCGGCATGTTCTTGTTGAATCGTAAAATATTTGAAATTAAAGGAAGACAATTACTGTAAGTAAAGTTCTATTAAGCCTTCGGGAATATCTAAATGAAGTTCTTTGCTGACGCGGTCAATTTTGAAAATAAACTCTTTACGCAAAGGAACTAAAATCTCTTTGCCACTACTATGCCTAACTTGAAACAGTGGATTGATAGCTAAATCAACAACTTGTTCTACTTCTCCAACTTCACCGTAAGTTTTATCTATCACCTTAAATCCAACGATTTCATGGTCATAAAACTCATTCCCTTTCAATTTAGGGAGGGTTGAAGCGGGTAAGTATAATTGTTTTTTGAGTAAAAAAGTAGCATCATCTTCACTATTGATTCCTTCAATCTTTACGTAGGCAAAATTCTTAGGTGCTAGTTTAATTTTCTCGAGAACAAAGGGTGTAAGGTTTCCGTTTAGATCTACGTAAACCATGTCTAACTTTTTATAGATAGACGCATCGGTAACGTCTAAAAATAACGAAACTTCACCTTTATATCCGTGAAGTTTCGATACATATCCTAAATGATAGCAATCTGCCTTATTCATTTAAACGTTTTAATTAAGCTTCTGTTTCTCCTTCTGGAGCAGCTTCGTCTGTTGCTGGAGTTTCTTCCACTGCTGGAGTTTCTTCAGCTACTTCTTCTTCAGCTGGAGTATTCTTAGCTAAGATAGCAGCCGCTTTCGTTTCTTTAGCAACAGATTCTGCAGCTATTGCAGCAGCTCTTGCTTCTGCTTTTGCTTTTGCTAAGTTATCTGTTTTTCCAGAAATTCTAGATGCTTTCTCATCAATCCACTTATTGAATTTTTCTTCAACTTGCTCAACTGTTAAAGCTCCTTTTTTAACTCCATTCAAAAGGTGGTTTTTGTATAATACACCTTTGTAAGATAAAATTGCTCTAGCAGTATCTGACATTTCAGCACCTGTCTGGACCCACTTAAGTGTTTCTTCGAAGTTAATTTCTACTGTTGCTGGGTTTGTGTTTGGATTGTAAGTTCCTAATTTCTCGATAAACTTACCATCTCTTTTAGATCTGCTATCAGCAGCTACAATATGGTAAAAAGCTCTTCCTTTTTTACCATGTCTTTGCAATCTAATTCTTGTTGCCATTCTTATAAATTATTGTTTGGAGTACGAAACTCCGATTAATAAAAAAATTTAGTGGCGCAAAGATACGATATATTTTGAAATAAATGGAATTTTAAAAAAAACTGAATAGATAATTATTTGACCTATTTTCTTTCAAATATACATCCACTAAAAAAAGTAACTCTCCATCATAAATACACAATCACTCAAAAAAGACAAAAGGCTTAATTGAAGTATTTTCAATTAAGCCTTTTTCTAATTACTTATCTTTAGAAATCTAGCGAAAGACTTCTTATAAATTTATTCTTTTATGAACTTGCCAAAAGAAGTTGCTGTTGTTGTTGCAACTTTCACTTGATACATTCCTGCAGGAAGTTCTTCCACATTGATTTTAGTTGTGTTAGAAGTCAGTTCATTTGTATAAACTACTTTTCCTGTTAAATCAATAATAGTTACATACCCAACGGACGCACTCATTTCAATTGTTAAAGTGGAAGAAGTTGGATTTGGAAATAAACCTGTAATTTCAGAGTTCACTGTATTCACAGAAAGTGCCATAGTGAAGTTTTCCGTTACATTGCCGCTATTTCCTTGAATAGAATCACAAGAAGAAATAAGATATACTTTATACGTTTCACCAGCTTCAAAAGTAAGAGCTGAAGAACCAGTTGTAGTTGTTGCGTTTGCTATGGAAGTTGCTGATGTTGCTACGTAATCTCCAGGAAAAGAAGGTACTGTTCCAACTGGCATAATCGCATAGAAATAACCATTTGTCGGTTGAGTAGCGGATGTCCACGAAATATCTATAGAGCCATCTTGGTGATTAGTAACTGTTAAGTTAGACGGAGCAAGACATGGTAAAGCAGTTGTTTGAACTGTATCTATAAGCGTATCTGATGTTTGAGTCGAAGAACATAACGAAACGAAGTAAACAACATAACTATTACCAAGAACAATAGCTGTTCCGTTATTTAGTGTATCAGAAGAAAAAGAAGTTTTCGTTTTGTCTACATCAAAATAATCCCCTGCTGTCGGTAACGTTCCTTCTACCGCAATAGCAATTTGATAACCATCAGAAGGTAAATATGATGGTGCATCCCAAGTTACGCCAATTGTTCCATCTGCGTCTGCAGTAACAGTCAAATTAGTAACTTCTACACATGGCATTGCTACACTAACGGCAACACTATCTATTGGTGATGTTTCGCTACCACAATTAGACGTGATATAAACAAAGTAATTACCGTAAGGATCCAATTGAGTTCCATTCGGTAATGTATCTGTCGTAATTGTAGTTTGATTACCATCATTTACTGATATATACACACTATCTGTTACTAATTGATCTGTAGCCATAGCAATCAAGTATCCGTTAGATGGGATATTTGTAGGGACATTCCAAGATATTGTAATGGAACCATCACCATTACTTACAGCAGTTAATCCAGTAGGAGAAAGACATGTTGTAGGTAATATTATCGCTAGTGTATCATTCAACGGTGCAGACACATTAACTGCATCACAAACAGCATTCATCGTAACAACATATTCAAATCCTGTAGCTAAAGTTGCACCATTTGTTAATGTATCCGTTGTAAAAGATGTTTCACTTGACAAAATATTGAAATATTCATATTGATTCGGTGTACTTCCATTAGAATGTAAAGCTATCTGATATCCATTTCCAGGCAATGGTGTAGTTGCATCCCATGTTACAGTAACTGAACCATCACCATTATCAACCACCACTAAATTTGTTGGTTTAGCACATGCCGCTAATTGAACATTAGCGTTAATTGTATCAGAATGATATTCTTTTGCCGTGTTACATGATGAATAAATGTAAACATCATAAGAAGAAGAGTTAGCTAAATTTGCACCATTCTTAAGGGTGTCTGTTGTGAAAGTAGTTTCAGAAGACGGAACGGTGAAGAAATTTGATGATAAAGGCGTTGAACCAGCATCCACTACAGCTATTTGGTAACCTTCTGCTGGTAATCCAGATGGTGCAGTCCATGAAGCGGTAATAGAACCATCTGTATTATCAACCACAACTAAGTTTGCAGGACCATCACATGGGATAATTAAAACATTTACAGGACTCGCTATAGTATCAGAGTGATCAACAGTCGCTTCATTACATACTGAATATAAGTAAACTAAATAAGTCGTACTGTCTTCTAAATAAGTTCCATTAAAAAGTGTATCTGTAGAGAAATTTGTTTCTGAAGATGGGATTTTGAAAAAATCAGTTGTAGTAGGCTGTGTTCCTGTTTTAAATACAGCTACTTGATAACCATCTGCTGGTAAGTTAGTCGGTGCATCCCACGTAAGATCAATTGATCCGTCAGTATTATGAACAACTCCCATATTTAAGGGTTTCTCGCATACTGTAGTAGGTGAATAACCTGTCAAGATTAAAGAGTCTATATTGAAACGCTTTGAAGCATCACCACTTGTCATAATTAATCGTACGCGAATATTTCCTGTTACGTTAATATTTGAATATTCATATTTTGTCAATGCATCAACTCCATCTAAATCTACAGGTGAACCGGCAGATATCCATGTAGCACCAGCATTTGTACTGTATTGTGCTTCAAACACAGGAGCAACTCCCGATCTGTCCCCGGAAAAGTTTGCTCGTGCAGCATAAAAAGAAATACTTCCTAAACCGAAAGGTTTATCTTCTACCATTTCAATATAACCGAAATCTGTAGGACCATTTTTTCTCATACGTAGGCTATTGGTTCCGAATTTCATATCTCCTGCATCAGGTGAACTCGATTGCATTGCTTGTGACAGCGACCAATCGTAATCTCCAATCGTAACAGTAGCAGCTGCATACCCAGATTTTGAAATACTCGCATCAAATGCTAGTGTATCGTTTACTTGAGCATTGATAGAGAATGTACTAATCAATAGGAGAAGTACAATAGAAAATTTTTTAATAAATTTCTTCATGTTTAGACAATTTTAATGCAAAAATAGGATAATTCATCTGTTAAAAAAAATTAATTTACAAACGTTTTATCAATAAAAAAGCCGACATTGTTAATAACTATCGGCTTTTACTGTTAAATATTACTGTTAAAATCAATCTCTACCACCGAAAAGTCTCAATAGTGACATGAAAAGATTGATGAATAAAATGTATAATGTCAAGCCTCCAATCAATGCTAATTTGTCTCTTTCAACTCCGTCTAACATAGAGTTTTTAGATACATCCTTCAACTTTTGCATCCAATAAGCAGTTAAACCGGTGAAAACAAAAACGCCTATGAAAGAAATACCCCAACTCAAACCATCGGATTTGACAAACATATTCGCGACTGAGGCAATGAAAATACCAATGAAAAGCATATACATTAAACTTCCCATTTTAGTTAAGTCCATTTTAGTTGTATACCCTAAGATTGCCATTCCAGCAAACGCACCTGCACTCACAAAAAATGTCACTGCGATAGAGTTTAGACTATATACAAAGAAAATGGTGCTCAAACTTGCTCCCATCAAACCTGCAAACAACATAAATAAAGCAGTTAATATAGGAATAGAAAGTTTCCTGTAGCCCATTTGAATCCATAACGCTAAACCAACTGGTGCGAAAGTGACTACATAAAACAAGGGGCTAATTCCTCCTTCAGCAGTTAAGAAAACACGGCTAAATAAATCTTGTGACGTTGCAAAATAATAAGCAACACCTCCAGACACTAAAAGGGCTAATCCCATATAAGCATATACTTTCTTAAAAAAATCTCTGGCGATATCTTGAGCGAAAACGCCTTCTTCTTGCATGAATCTATTTTCCATATCTATTTTATATTAATGTAAATTTGCATTTATTAATTGTATAAATTCTTTTCTCGTTAATTCATTATTCAAAAACTCACCTGTGAAAGCACTTGTTGTAGTAAAAGAATTCTGTTTTTGAACACCACGCATTTGCATGCACATGTGCGCACATTCGAGAACAACAGCAACTCCAAGCGGTTTTAATGTGTCCTGAATACAATCACGAATTTCTAAGGTTAAGCGCTCTTGTACTTGCAAGCGACGAGAAAAAGCATCCACAATTCGCGGTATTTTACTCAATCCAACAATTTTTCCATTTGGAATATACGCTATATGTGCTTTTCCAAAGAATGGCAATATGTGATGTTCGCACATTGAGTAGACCTCTATATCCTTCACAATCACCATTTCAGAATAATCTTCACTAAAGAGCGCGCTCTTTAATATTTCGGCAGGATCGATCTGATTTCCACTTGTCAGAAATTGTAATGCTTTCGCTACACGTTCTGGTGTTTTCAATAATCCTTCACGGCTAGGACTTTCTCCTAAGTCTGCTAAAATTCCTTTGTAAGCATTGGCAATTCTTACCGTTTTCTCTGTATTTTCGTTTTCTTCCACTTATTCTATGTCTTAATTAATACGGTGTATTTCCGCCAAAGTATTCTACAAAATTATTTTCAGTCTCTTCTAATCGCAACTTACACAATGTTCCTCCTTCATTTGCGATTGGGTTTTTCAATAATTCCCAAATCTTAATAATTAAATTTTCTGTTGAAGGCATTATATGCTGCATAAAAGGAACGTCGACATTTAGATTTTTATGGTCAATTTGTTCTACTACTTCTTCTTTAATTATTTTACTTAACTTTTTTAAGTCAATTACAAATCCTGTTTCTTCATTCGGAACTCCTTTAACGGTAACGAATAGGTTGAAATTGTGCCCGTGCCAATTCTTATTGCTACACTTCCCAAAAACCTCAGCATTCTTCTCATCTGACCATTCTTCTCTCCAAAGTTTGTGAGCTGCATTAAAATGTTCTTTTCTAACAATATAAACTGTGTTCACGCTTAATTTTAATTATAAAATACAAAGATAATAAATTGTAGGAAGACTTTTAAAAATAACACTATTTTAAGCCTAAAAGAAAAAGCCTCCAAGAATGAAGGCTTTTTGTGGGAACGGACGGAATCGAACCGCCGACACAAGGATTTTCAGTCCTTTGCTCTACCGACTGAGCTACGTTCCCTTGATTTTCGTGAGTGCAAATATAGAGACATTTTTTAATTCACAAACAGAATTGAATTTTTTTTTTTAATTTCCCTGAAAATTTAAAAAATGAAACGACTTGTTGTCGATGCTGGAAATACGCGAATAAAAATAGGAATATTCTGTGAATCAACACTATGTAACGTTTCATCATTCTTATTAAAGGATAAAAACAAGTGTTTTGATTACTTAAACAGCATTTCTTACGACCAATCAATTTTGTCTTCTGTACTTTCTCAAAAACAAACCAGTGAAATTCTTCAACAGCTTAATTCGACTGCTATTTTATTGACAGAAACTACTCCCATTCCCATTTCTGTCGATTATGATTCTCGAAATACACTGGGAAAAGATCGACTAGCAAATGTAATTGCTGCTTACCAACAAGTTAAAAAAAATGCAATTGTTATTGATGTAGGAACTTGTGTGAAATTTGACTTAGTGAATAGCGCTGGTGTTTACCTTGGTGGCTCTATCTCTCCTGGTTTACAAATGCGATTTACTGCAATGCACGAACACACTGAAAACCTACCTCTTTTAAAAAATATTACTCCAACAAAATTAATTGGTAATTCTACCGTTAATAGCATGTCTTCAGGGGTCATGAATGGAACAAAGTACGAAATTGAAGGAATGATTAAAGCATATCAGCATGGATTTAAAGATTTAGTTATCTTTGCGACTGGTGGCGATGTGAATAAATTAGAATTAGATCAGTCATTACCCATAATTTATGACGAACATTTAACGCTTAATGGACTATACGAAATACTGCAAAAACAGCATGATTAAAAAGTTACTTTATTGTTTATCTTCTGTGTTATTCGCTTTTTCACTTCATGCACAGGAAAATGCTAATATCCCATACAGTTCTAATGGAATAGGAATACTAAGCTCAGACAATCGTCTTGTCTATAGTTCTTTAGGAAACACACTTTCATCAGCCATTGATAGTATTTCTATCAATTTTTACAACCCTTCTTCATACTCTAGTATAAGCAAAGGACAACCTCTTTTTACTATAGGCGTAGATAATACCTTGCGTTCTTTTACCAGTAATAATGTTACTGAGAAAGGTTCTTATACTCAAATAAATCATTTTGCGTTTGGTATTTCTTTTGCGAAAATTGTTGGTTTTGCGTTTGGTATCCGACCATTTTCAAGAAGTAGTTATAATTTCTCTGAACTTATTTCCTTGGATGAAACGCAGAATATGCGCCATCAGTATAAAGGGAAAGGGAATTCTAGCTTATTTTTTACTGGCTTTTCAGTAACTGCCTTGAATTTAAAGCACCATAAATTAGGTGTTGGTATGAACTTAGGATATTTATTTGGCTCTTTAGAGAATATACAAACAGCTTATATCGACCAAGATGCAATCTATAATTCTGGTGTTATGTATTCAACAACCCATTATTTAAGCTCTTTTCATTACGATTTAGGTTTAAATTATCAATTCTTACTAGATAAAGATAGAGTAATTTTGGGTGCATCCTTTACACCAAAACAAAACTTGAGTGCAACATATATCTCCGAAAAAGCATACGCAACTGATTTAGAAAACCAGAACAGTTATGGTTACATTCAGTCAGATCAAACCAAAGGTACAGTGACACTTCCTTCTTCGTTATCTATTGGTGTACAATACATTCTTAACACGAGAAAGAAGAACCAAAATGCAAAGCTTAATTCTCGTCTATCCTTTTCAGCAGAGTATCGTAATAATATGTGGAAAGAATATACTGAGAGTTTTGGGACTAATAACAACGTATCTTACCATTATAGAAACACAGCTACTTATTCTTTCGGAGTTGAATACATTCCTCAACAATTATTTTTAGAACGAGCGACAACAGGTTATTTATCAAAAGTGCGCTATCGTGTTGGTACTTCTTTTGGTCAATTGCCTTACGGTATGAATGGTAGTTATATGGATAAAAAATCTTACACCGTTGGGTTTGGTTTTCCATTCGTTATGTTACGCTCTATCTCCTCCATAAATTTCTCTGTAGGATATGCCGATCAAACGATAAAGAATATGCCTTCCTACAATGAGAAGTTCATTCAATTTAATCTAGGAATAAACTTCTCACCAAGTCTTAATGACCGTTGGTTTAGAAAGTATAAAATCGATTAAAAATGCGCATTTACGGCATCTTATTCTTACTTATATTATTGCTATCCGCTTGTGTCAATGACCTAGAAAAGATACAAAAAATAACAGTTAAGAATACAGATCCAAACGAGCGTGTAAAAGACTTACAACTTCTCATGACGGATAGTGGGTATGCCAAAGTTCGTATCTACGCTTCCATTGCAGAAACATATTATGAACCGAAGAATGTCACGAAATTAAAAGACAGTCTGTGTGTCTTTTTCTATGATGAGGAAGGCAATATAGAAACCATTTTGACTGGTCAATACGGAGAATATTACCCCAACGAAAACAAGATGTTCATTCGCAATAAAGTCGTTTTATTAAAGCCTGAAGGTAATCAAATGATGGAAACGGAAGAACTGATTTGGAATCAAATAGACTCTACTATTTACTCTAATAGCGCAGTAACAATTACAACACCTGACGGCAAATTCTACGGTGATGGCGTAAAGTCTAAACAAGATTTCTCTAGCTATGAGTTTATACGTCCTAGAGGAAAAATATCAAACAAATAATATCTTCTCATCTTGAAAGTAAAAAGGGATTATTCAAATTGAATAATCCCTTTTATGTTTAACTAAGAGCTGATTAATAATAGATCAATCGACGAACTTTACATATATATTTTGCTAGACGGATAACTTGTTTTGTATAACCGAACTCATTATCATACCAAGTGTAAAGCACTACATCTTCTCCACTTGGAGAAACTATAGAAGCATTCGAGTCAAAAACCGAACAACATGTGTTTCCAATAATATCATTGGACACTAATTCTGGATCAAATGAATAATAAATTTGATTGACCAAATCTCCATTCAAAGCCGCTTCTTTGATAACGGCATTTATTTCAGCAACATTGGTTTTTCCTTTAATATTCAAATTCAAAATAGCTAACGAACCGTTTGGTGTAGGTACTCGAACAGCATTTGCTGTCAATTTATCTTTTAAATCGGGAATCACTTTCGTTACTGCCTTTCCAGCGCCAGTAGAAGTAATCACCATATTAATAGCAGCTGATCGTCCTCTTCTAGGCTTTTTGTGCATGTTATCCAATAAGTTCTGGTCATTCGTATAGGCATGAACTGTTTCGATATGACCTTTTAAAATACCAAATTTATCGTTAACAACTTTTAAAATAGGTGAAATAGCATTGGTGGTACAAGATGCTGCAGAAAAGATATTCTCCTTCTCCAAATCTAAATCACCTTGGTTAATGCCGTATACAATATTTGGAATTTCTTTACCAGGAGCAGTTAATAACACTTTCGCTGCACCTTTCGACTTTAAATGTCTTGACAATGCTTCTTTATCCGTGAAAACCCCTGTATTATCAATAATCAATGCATTGTTTATACCATATGAAGTATAATCAATGTCTTCAGGATTACTCGCACTAATCATTTGAACGATTTGACCATTAATGATGAGTGCCTTGTTTTCCAAATCTTCAATTACCGAACCTTTAAATGCACCATGAACAGAGTCATTTCTTAGTAACGACGCTCTCTTGATGATATCTGCATCTGAATTTCCTCTTGTAACGATAGCTCTCAAACGAAGTTGTTGTCCTTTCCCAGCCTGTTTCACTAACTCTCTAGCTGCAAGACGTCCAATACGACCAAAACCATATAACACCACATCTCTTGGTTCGATTGTTTTGGAAGCACTATTGGTATAGTCTTTTAATTTATCATTTAAGAAATCTCTTTTAGAAGCGTATTTATTAGCAGCTGCTAACCATTCTGCTGCCAATCGACCAATGTCAATTTTAGAAGGCTTCAAGTCTAGCTCCATCATTTCTTTCGCTAACTCAGAAGTCGTAAAGATATCAATGGGTTTATTTACTACTTTTTTAGAATATTCATGTAAGCTAAGTATTTCAGAAGTAGTTGTGTCTACTAAGTGATTTCTAAACAAAACAAGTTCTACTCCTTTGTCATACATCAATTCTCCTGTCTTTGATATCAACACCACTGCTGCTCTTTCTTTTTCTACATGAGCATTAAGTCCAACCTCATAACCATCTAAAGTTCCCATTCCTTTTTAAAATTTTACGTTTATAAATTAAAAAAACGGCTCTAAAGTATAGAGCCGTTTTTTTATTATCCTAAATATGATTTTAACAATTTATTTCTAGAGGTATGCCTCAATCGCCGAATGGCTTTTTCCTTTATCTGTCTAACACGTTCACGCGTCAGATTAAATTTAGAGCCTATTTCTTCAAGAGTTAAACCGTGATTCATTCCAATACCGAAAAACAAACGGATGATTTCTCTTTCCTTATCAGTTAACGTACTTAATGAACGTTCAATTTCTTTTTGTAAAGACTCAATCATTAATGATTGATCTGCACGAGGAGTGTCTGTATTAGGCATCACATCCATTAAGGTTCCTCCATCTTCAGAAGAAGATAATGGAGCATCCATAGATACGTGACGTCCTGATACTTTAAGACTTTCCTTAATTTTATCTTCTGGCACCTCTAACGCTTCAGCTAATTCCTCAGCGGAAGGAGGACGCTCAAATTCTTGTTCTAAACGAGAGAATGCTTTATTGATTTTATTTAAAGATCCAACTTGATTTAACGGTAAACGCACAATACGCGCTTGTTCCGCTAATGCTTGAAGAATAGATTGACGAATCCACCAAACAGCATACGAAATGAACTTAAAACCACGTGTCTCATCAAATTTCTGAGCTGCTTTAATCAATCCTAGGTTACCTTCATTAATAAGGTCAGGTAACGTTAATCCTTGATTTTGGTACTGTTTTGCAACAGAGACAACAAAACGTAAATTGGCACGCGTTAATTTCTCAAGAGCCTGTTGGTCACCTTGTTTAATTTTGCGGGCTAATTCTACTTCTTGGTCTGCAGTAATTAGTTCTTCTTTACCAATATCCTGCAAATATTTATCCAGTGATTGACTTTCGCGATTGGTAATCGATTTAGTGATTTTGAGTTGTCTCATTTAAAAAAAGTTGCTTTTTAAAAAATTGTAGTGCAAAGGTAGTCTATTTTTATAGACTTACAAAATATATTTTCATTTGGCAGGCACTATTTCTGCATTATCAAATTCTATGCCGTCAATACACAAATTACTGAGATTCAATATTTTGAACCTCAGTAATAGTAATTATTTTTTTATTATTAAAGACCGAAGCCGACATAATCTTTTCGTCCATTCTTACTTGTTATCTCTAATAACACACCACCCTCTTTTTTATTCAATTCTTTAGTCAATTGTTCCACCGAATTTACAGGTGTATCATTAATCTTAGTAATCACCATTCCAGCTTCTAAACCAAGTGATTTTAATTTACCTGCTGATAGTGAAGAAATTTTCACACCATTTGTAATATTATATTCTTTTAATTCTTTCGCCGAAAGATTCTCAAAATTAGCTCCTAAAGCAGTCGATTTTGAAATCGTTTCTTTATCAAGCAATTTTGTGTCTCCATTACTATTACGCAAGACGACCTCTTTTGTTTCCTGATTACCTTTACTAGTAATAATAGTCACCGCAATTTTATCTCCTGGACGTTTTTTACCTATTTCTTCTTGTAGTTGAGAAACTGAGGTAATTTCTTTATCACCTATCTTCGTGATAATATCTCCTTTTTTAATGCCAGCTCTTTTAGCTCCACCATCTTCCACCACTTCGCCTACGTAAACCCCAACGGTCGTTTTAAGATTCTCTTTCTCTTTTAGCTCTTGTGATATTTCAGAAATTTGAACACCTAGGAAACCTCGTTGAACAACTCCGAAGTCGATTAAGTCACTCATTACCTTAATCATCAAATTAGATGGAATTGCAAATGAGTAACCAGAGTAACTTCCTGTTTGAGAAGCAATAGCTGTATTAATCCCTACCAATTCTCCTCTTGTATTGACCAAAGCTCCTCCACTATTCCCTGGATTTACTGCTGCATCTGTCTGAATGAATGATTCAATAGGGATATTTTGATTACTACGATCAATAATATTAATGTTTCTAGCTTTTGCACTCACGATTCCAGCGGTAACTGTATTCGTTAAATTAAATGGATTTCCAACTGCTAACACCCACTCTCCTATCTTCAAATCATCGCTGTTTCCAATCATCATAGGTCTCAAACCAGTCGCATCAATTTTGATCACCGCTAAGTCAGTCGATAAGTCGACTCCTATTACTTTTGCGGTGTACTTAGTATTATCATTTAAGATAACTTCAATATCACTCGCATTAGCAATGACGTGATTATTGGTCACAATATAACCATCTTTAGAAACAATAACACCAGATCCTGAACCCGAGCCATATTGTTTATACTCTCTTCCACCACCACTTCCAGGTCCATAGAAAAACTCAAAAAAAGGATCTCGTTGTACTTGTGTTGTTACCACTTTTGTTGTCACGTGAACAACTGATTGAACACTATTTTCAGCAGCATCAATGAAGTTAGGTGCTAATGCCACATCACCTGAATAACTTGCTTTCTTAAAGTAAGTACTTTCGTTTAGAATCCGATCAGATGTGCTGATTTTTGAATCATTAAAAGTACTGATCGCAAAATAGGCTCCTAGAGGAATCAAGCCTCCAAGAATTCCGAGTCCGAAGTTTCTTAAATTCTTATTCATGCTATTTTATCTTTAAATTTATTAAAAAAAACGTTTTCTTTTAACTGATATTATATTATTCAACTAAATGAAATGTTATTTTCCTGTTCTCCTCAAAATCACTGCCATTGTCTCTTTTTCATGTTTAAACAGAAAAAATGACTTGAAATCAATCAAAATATGACAAAAATGCAGTGATTTTCTTCCATTTTCGTTTTATATTTTTAACCTATCCACTCCTCGATTCAATTAGGAATATGTAAATTAGCCCAAAAATTGTTCAAATATGACTTTAGTTCAAAAAATAGAAAAAGGTGTTTGTTTTTTAAAACTGAACCGCCCAGATGTTTTTAATTCATTCAATCAAGAAATGGCCTTTGCTTTACAAAAAGCATTGAAGAGCGCCGCACAAAATGAAGAAGTTCGTGCGATCGTTTTAACAGGCGAAGGAAAAGCTTTTTGTGCTGGACAAGATTTAGCCGAAGCTATTGATCCTGAAGGCCCCGAATTACAATCGATTGTAAAAGATCACTACAATCCTATCATTCAGTTGATTTGCACGATTGAAAAACCAATTATTGCTGCTGTTAATGGCGTTGCTGCAGGTGCAGGTGCAAACATTGCATTAGCGTGTGACATTACGTTTGCGACTAAATCAGCTGCTTTTATTCAAGCATTTTCTAAAATTGGATTAATTCCTGACTCTGCTGGAACGTTCTTTCTACCGCGCATAGTTGGCTATCAAAAAGCGATGGCCTTATTCATGACAGGTGACAAAATTACAGCGGAAGAAGCAGAACGCATGAATATGATTTACAAAGCTGTGGAAGATGGCTCTTTAGATGAAATAGTTTATGAATTTGCAACAAAAATCGCTCAAATGCCAACAAAAGGTCTTGGATTAACCAAAAGAGCAGTGAATGCGACTTGGACGAATAATTTGACACAGCAATTAGCATTGGAAGAGGAACTTCAGACTGAAGCTGGAAATTCTCATGACTTCAACGAAGGTGTACAAGCATTTTTAGAGAAAAGAAAACCCGTATTTAAAGGAAATTAAACGATGAAAATAAACAAAGTAGGCGTTATTGGAGCTGGAACAATGGGCAGAGGAATTGCTCAAGTTGCCGCTCAATATGGTCATAACGTTATTTTAGTAGATGCTAATTCAACTGTTTTAGAAAGTGCTAAAGCATCGTATCAAATGCTTTTTGAGAAATTAGTTGCTAAAGGAAAAATGACAAGTGATGAAACTGAAACAATTAAAGGAAGAATTCAATACTCGGAATCAGTTGCGAATTTAACAGAGATGGATCTAGTCATTGAGGCAATTGTGGAGAATATCGATATCAAACATGTTGTTTTCAAGCAAATTGAAGCTGTTGTTTCAGAGAAATGTATCCTCGCTTCGAATACCTCATCGCTTTCTATTGCGTCTATTGCGTCTTCCTTGAAAAATCCAAGTCGTTGTTTAGGGATTCACTTTTTCAATCCAGCACCATTGATGCCATTGGTAGAAGTTATTCCAGCGGTTCAAACAGCAAATGAAGTTTTAGAAACAGCAAAGGCAACTATTAGCGATTGGGGAAAAGTCGTTTGTATTGCAAAAGACACACCTGGTTTCATCGTGAATCGTGTAGCACGTCCTTTTTATGGTGAAGCGTTGAAAATATATGAAGAAGGAATGGCTGACTTTGCTACTATCGATTGGGCAATGACGCATATTGGTGGTTTTAAAATGGGCCCTTTTACGTTGATGGATTATATTGGAAATGACGTAAATTATGCAGTGACAGAATCTGTTTTCGCTGCGTTCTATTATGACCCACGTTTTCGTCCATCGTTCACCCAAAAACGACACAGTGAAGCAGGTTATTTTGGTAGAAAAACGAAAAGAGGATATTACAACTATGCAGAAGGTTTGGAACTTCCAGCACCGAAAGAAGATAAAAAACTTGGAAACGCCATTTTCAACCGTATTTTAGTGATGTTGATAAATGAAGCGATTGATGCCGTATTTTTAAACGTAGCGTCGATTGAAGATGTTGATTTGGCGATGACAAAAGGAGTGAATTATCCAAAAGGATTGCTAAAATGGGCAGACGAAATTGGTTTAGAAAATGTGCTTTCTCAATTAGAAGCGTTATTTGCCGAATATGGAGATGATCGTTACCGCCCGAATCCTTTGTTGAGGAGATATGTTCGTGAAGGAAAATCCTTTTATTGAATTTATAGCGCTTTATAATATGGAAGGGTGTGATTGTAAAAGCGATTGCATCCTTTTTTTTACCGCAATGACGCTATGAAAGTCGCAAAGTTTTCTGTGTCATCCGTGCGATTTGTGAGAAACCTCATTCGTATTTCACTATAAAATAACCATTCGACAAATCAAAATCGTAGCCTGTAATTAATTTCATAGGAATGTGAAGTGTTTGCATTTTATTGGTCACTATTATATACATTTTCTTTTTATTGAAAATAGCGGTAATGGGCAAAATAAAATCGGCTTCTACTCCATCCCATTTGTAAGTGAAATCATAACCTTTTCCCGTTTTGCTGGGCGTTAATGTGAAATTTAAAATAGGCGGTGAAGCGTTATATAAATACTGATTAAAAATAGCCGTGTAATCTTTCTTTAAGTAATTATTCATGAATTGAATAAGTGTTGGCGTATCGACTGTTTTTAAGGAAAATTCCGTTTGAATGGCTTTTAAACATCCTAAAAACAATTTATCATCGTTGACCAAATACCGAATTGTATGCAATAACAACGCTCCTTTGTAGTAAATATCACTCGTCGGAATTTCATTACTATAACGCTCATTTACAATTGCTTCACTGTTTTTCGCAGATGCTCGCCAATACGCTACATAATCATCGCAGTATTTTTTGCCAAAGATTTTTTCAATGTAAAGCAATTCGGAATAGGTATCAAAACCTTCATGAATCCACATATCGGAACGATCAGGCATACAGACATTATTTCCCCAATATTCGTGTCCCGATTCATGAATAATGATGAAATCAAACTTTTTACTGACGGCTGAAAAATAACGTCCCAAATACCCATTTTCATACTTATTTCCATACGCCACAGCACTTTGATGTTCCATTCCTGCATAAGGTGCTTCCACCAATTTATATCCGTCTCGTGCAAAAGGATAAGGTCCAAATAATTGTTCGTAAGCTTTCAACATCGGTTTGACCTGCTTAAATTGTTTTTTGGCTTTGGCTAAATTTTCAGGTAAAACATAATAATCCAAGGGATAAACGGTCTTTTTAAAACGGTATGCATCGGTAAAATGGACGAAATCGCCAATCGTCACAGAAATATTGTAATTATTAATCGGATACAAAACTTTCCAATGATAAATGGAAGTTGCGCCTTTTTCTTCGCGTTGAATAAATTGTCCGTTCGAAATGGCTTTGAGATTAGCTGGAATCTCAAAATACATATCGGCACTGTCACATTTGTCGGAGAGAAGTTCTTTCGTTGGCCACCACGTACTTGCACCAATCTCCTGACAAGCAACACCTATAAAAGGTTTTCCGCTGCTATCTTTCGAAAAAATAAAGCCTCCATCCCAAGGCGGGTTTTTAGCCACAAGCATATTACCGTGATAAAATACGATGACGTTTAAATGCTCACCAGCAGTTGTATTTCGTGGTAAGTTGATGAAAAAAGAATCGTACAAACGATTGAACGTACACTGTTTTCCTTCAAATAAAATGGAATCAATCTGTAAATGATGACTCAAATCCAATTGAATACGATTATTGTTTGCTACAACTGAAAAGCTAATGGTATTATGGCCACTAATCGTCCGCTTTTCAATATCTAATTTAACCAATAAATCATAATGCGTCACGTCGTAGCATGTATGTTCAAAATGAACGCCAGCTAATAGCGAATCGCTCGGAGTTGTGTTTTGGGCAACAACTGGAAAGAAATAGAATAAACAGCAAATAATTAAATAAAATCTCATATTCAAAACTAATTATAAATGGTGAATCTAATTTCTTTTATTTTTCTGTCTTGTGTTACAATTTGCCTAATAAGCATGATTAATTAGAAAAATGTGTCCAAGTTATTGCGTTTAAAACAGTAATTTCATTTTATAATATAATTAAAAATGGGGTATAAAGTAGCAGTTATTTGATAAATTTAAGAAATTAGGTTTATTAAATTAAGCGTCTCTAAAAAGAATGGTCATCATTTTAGTATTTTTCTACACAAGATTTAAGCTAAAATTTCCTCAATTTTATTCTAACTGACATTTTGACATCCATATATTTTGTAAATTTGTAATTCTATAAAATTAAAAATGGATTCAAACGATATAAATGCACTAAAAGTTAAATCTCATGATGAGTCTATTCAAGGAACGGCGTTGAAATTAAATGTTCCAGTGGACAACCCAACAAAAAAACTCTATATTGAGAGTTATGGTTGTGCGATGAATTTTGCAGACAGCGAAGTCGTTGCTTCTATCATGGGAAAAAGTGGTTATGTTACAACAGAAGATATTGATGAAGCAGATGTGATTTTCATGAACACCTGCGCGATTAGAGATAATGCCGAAACACGTGTCCGAAATAGATTGGCAAATTTCGGAATAAAAAAACGTGAGAAACCAGAATTAGTCGTTGGTTTGTTGGGTTGTATGGCGGAGCGTATCAAAATAAGTTTATTAGAAGAAGAAAAATTAGTCGATTTGATTGCTGGTCCTGATGCCTATAGAAGTTTACCATCGATGGTCGAAGAAGTGGGTACAGGTCAAAAGGCGGTAAACGTTCTTCTTTCGAGAGAGGAAACCTACGCCGATATTAGTCCCGTACGTTTAGATAAAGGCGGTGTTACGGCATTTGTGAGCATTACGCGTGGCTGTGATAATATGTGTTCGTTCTGTGTCGTTCCATTTACTAGAGGAAGAGAGCGTTCGAGAGATCCGCAATCCATTCTACGTGAATGTCAAGAGATATTTGATAAAGGCTACCGTGAGGTCACGCTTTTAGGACAAAATGTGGATAGCTACCGATGGAATATGACCAGCAAAGGCGAAATCAAAGATCCATCCAAACCAACCATGAATTTTGCGCAATTGATGGAAGCTGTTGCGCAAGTAAATCCTTTATTACGTGTTCGTTTTTCTACATCTCATCCAAAAGATATGGCGGATGAATTTTTGGAGGTGATGGCGAAGTATGACAATATTTGTAAATACATTCATTTACCAGTTCAATCGGGAAGTTCGGAGATTCTAGAAAAAATGAATCGCGGCTACACACGTGAATGGTATTTGGAGCGTATCAAAGCCATTCGCCGAATCGTGAAAGACGTTTCGATTTCTACCGATTTAATTATTGGTTTTTGTGGTGAAACAGAAGAACAACACCAAGAAACAATTTCGTTGATGCGGGAAGTAGGATATGAATTTGCATATATGTTTGAATATTCGGAGCGACCAAAAACATTAGCGGAACGTAAATACGAAGACGATGTTCCAAAAGAAGTGAAGAGTAGACGAATTACAGAAATTATTAATTTACAGCAAGAACTGAGTTTAGCAGCCAATAAACGTCAAGTTGGTCAATTGCAAGAAGTTTTAGTAGAAGGAAATTCAAAGCGCTCCGATGACGATTTGGTGGGGCGAAATACGTATAGTACAAAGGTGATTTTTCCGAAAGAAGAAGGAATTAAACCAGGAGATTACGTCTATGTGAAAATTGAAAATTGTTCTTCGGCAACATTATTTGGAAAAATTGCTCAAAAATAAAATATGGATAGCCAACTAATCAAACAGCGATTCGGAATTATAGGAAATTCCCCCCTACTAAACAGAGCTTTAGAAGTGGCCGTTCAGGTTGCTCCAACGGATATTTCGGTTTTAGTGATGGGCGAAAGTGGAACGGGAAAAGAAATCATTCCTCAGGTTATCCATCAAATGAGCGCTAGAAAGCACGGAGCTTACATTGCGGTGAACTGTGGAGCTATTCCTGAAGGAACGATTGATTCCGAATTATTCGGACACGAAAAAGGATCGTTTACGGGAGCAACAGGAAGCCGTGACGGTTATTTTCAAGTGGCAGACGGTGGAACGATTTTCTTAGATGAGGTCGCAGAACTTCCGATGCAAACACAAGTGCGCTTATTACGTGTCTTGGAAACAGGCGAATTTATAAAAGTAGGTTCTTCCAAGATGATAAAAACAAATGTTCGTGTCATTGCAGCGACAAATGAAAATATGCAACAAGCGGTTCAATCGGGTAAATTTCGTGAGGATTTACTGTACCGTTTGAGTACCGTTCCAATTCATTTGCCCGCTTTAAGAGAACGAAAAGACGATATTCACTTGTTATTTCGAAAGTTCGCCAGTGATTTTGCCGATAAATATAAAATGCCCACCATTAAATTAACGGAAGATGGTGTTCACTATCTTCAAAAATATACGTGGCCAGGAAATATTCGTCAGTTAAAGAATTTAGTCGAACAGCTTTCTGTAATTGAAAAAGAAAGAGAGATTGACGCTGAAATCCTATCCTCTTATTTGGATATATCTCATGAGATTTTACCAAAGGTGATCCATAAACAAGCAAAGGATGATTCATTTTCTGAGAGAGAAATCATGTACAAGTTTCTTTTTGAAATGAAAAGTGATTTGAACGAGTTAAAAAAATTAGTGTCGGAACTCATTACGCAAGGTGGATTAGATTTGAATTTAACAGACGATCAATCAGCATTGGTTAATAAAATGTATTCGGAAACTAAAAGAGAGCCTCAACACTTATTAACTGCATCCTCCCTTGCCACTCCTATAAAAGAAGACCGAGTGGATGATGTCGAAACGTATGATGAAGTGATAGAGCCTTATTACGAAACACATGAAGTAGTAGAAGATAACTTGTCATTGGAAGACGTTGAAAAGAAGATGATTTTAAAAGCTTTGGATAAACACCGAGGGAAACGAAAAAATGCCGCTTCAGACTTAGGGATCTCAGAGCGAACATTGTATCGAAAGATTAAAGAATATAACCTGAACATTTGATGAGATATTTCCTTCTTTTTACACTTTCCATTATTTTGACTTCTTGTTGGCCAACGAGTGTCTCGTTTAAAGATAAGGGTTCCATGGATGAACGGTGGAAGAAGTTTTCTGTTGTCACGATAGAAAATGAAGCACCGAATGCGACATTAAGTTATCCTGCTTTGTTGACCGAAGATTTAAAAGATGGAATTCAGAACAATACACGTTTAAAGTTAGAAGGAAATAAAGATTCTTCACAAATAGTTATTGAAGGAATGGTAGTTGGTTACAATGTGACGCCAGCAGCGATTCAACAAGGAGAAGTAACGGCAAAAAGTAGGTTAACGGTTTCTGTTAAATTTTCAATCTTTGTCAACGTTCCTCCGAAAGAAGGGGAAATTGCAGAAAATGATATGAGTATGACTGTTTCTAGATTTGCCGATTTTCCAGCTGATCAGGATCTTTCATCCGTAGAATCAAATTTGATAGAAGAAATAAATAAGCAGATTGTACAAGATGTAATTAATAAATTAATGTCGAATTGGTAATGGATAGTGTTGCATTAGCAAATATAATTACGCATAAAAGAGGGGTTATTTCATTAGAAGTAACTGAATTGAAGCATCTTGCCGATACCTATCCGTATGCTCAAATTTTTACGATATTTTATTTAAAAGCACTTGCCGAGACAAAGAATCTAGCGTTTGACACTGAATTAAATAGATACGCATATAGAGTAACTGATCGTGTGAAACTTTACGAAATTATTCAAGCAAAGGAAGACCTTTATACAACTAATTATCAGGAGATAACGAAAAAAACAACTACTCCAAAAATGAGTGATGTTCAACAACAAGAACATGAAGAGGTTATTCTTAAATTGGACACGACAGATGAGCCTTTTGTTAAAACGAAAGAGGAAACGGTCGTTGAACCTGTTGAAGAAACACCTACAAATGACGAAGTAACTCTTGATGAGGTGAAACCAGAAATAGCACAAGAAGATGCTATGGACACATTAGAGCGTTCCATTTTGTCAAACGCTATAGATACCGCTTTTTCACATATCTTAAAAAGTGAGTCAGTAGCCTATGAAAAAGAAGAACTCGAACTAGTTGAAGACGAAGAGCAACAATCCTTAGCGATTTCCGATGTTGAAACAGAAACGTCTCCAGCTATTGATCCAGTTTCAACTCATTTACATACTTTTTCCGGTTGGTTGACAAAGGGTAAAATAGCGTCTTCTATTTCAAACGAAGAGGATACGATGGCCAAGAATGAATCCGAAAAACAGGCAGAAGATAAAAAAGGAGCATTAATTGACCGCTTTATAGAAAAAAAACCAACTATTTCTCGACCGAAGAAAGAATTTTTTTCAGCACCTAAAAAAGCGCAAGAAAGCGTGGATGATTCAAGCCTTTTATACAGTGAGACCTTGGCAAATATATACATCATTCAGGGTAATTTTCCATTAGCAATTAAAGCTTATGAACAATTAAGTTTGACAATTCCCGAAAAAAGAATGATATTTGCAGAAAAAATAGAAGAACTAAAAATTCGATTACAAAATTTAAAATAAAAACATGAGTACACTTATTTCCCTTTTAATTATTTTGGCTAGTGCTTTACTAGTTATTTTAATATTCGCACAAAACCCTAAAGGTGGAGGTTTATCCTCTGACTTTGGTGCAGCAACACAAATGGGAGGCGTTGAAAAAACAAATGATTTTGTGGATAAAGCAACTTGGGGATTAGCTGGTTTTATAGCAGTTTTAAGTGTTGTTTTAACAGTGTATTTGACACCTAAGACACAAAAAATTCAACAGCCTGATCAACAACCAGGACAAACAGAATTACCTGCTGGCGAATTACCAACTGGCGCACAACAATAAGAATCTCATACCTCATTATAAAAGCCTAACGATTTTGACGTTAGGCTTTTTGTGTTTGATAGCAAAATTTTCAGGAATTTTCAAGTACAATTGATAAGCGTGAGACAAACGCTATGAATCAGAATTTATGTCAGTTTACTAATCCTTTTAGCGTATTTCTTGACAGAATGTCACTCCTTTAGAACAATTTTTTCATTGGCATGCTTTTCGTCTAAAATGAACTGTAAAAATCAATTTTAATTACGTTACAATATGGCAATTTTATTTAAACCCTTAGCGGATCGCGTTTTAGTAGAAACAGCTCCGGCAGAAGAAAAAACAAAGAGTGGAATTATTATTCCTGACACAGCGAAAGAAAAACCTTTACAAGGTACAATTGTAGCTGTTGGTAATGGTAAAAAAGACGAAGATTTAACAGTAAAGGTAGGAGACCAAGTAATTTATGGTCAGTATTCAGGTACCGAAATCACACTAGACGGAAAGAAGTATCTGATTATGAAAGAATCGGATATTTATGGAATCATTGGTTAAACAAACATTAAAAATTAAATTTTAAATCATGGCAAAAGATATTTATTTTAACGTAGAAGCCCGCGAAAAATTAAAAGCAGGAGTGGATGCTTTAGCAAATGCAGTAAAAGTAACATTAGGACCAAAAGGTAGAAACGTTGTTATAGGCAAAAAATTTGGAGCACCTCACGTAACAAAAGACGGTGTTTCAGTAGCAAAAGAGGTAGAATTAACTGACGCGGCAGAGAATATGGGCGCTCAGATGGTAAAAGAAGTTGCTTCAAGAACTTCTGATGCCGCTGGAGATGGTACAACAACAGCAACCGTTTTAGCGCAAGCTATCATTAACGCAGGTTTGAAAAATGTTGTGGCAGGTGCTAATCCAATGGATATTAAAAGAGGAATCGATAAAGCGGTTGAAAGAGTGGTCGCTAAGTTGAGAGAAATTTCACAAGAAGTCGGTTCTGACAACGAAAGAAATAAGCAAATTGCGACTGTTTCTGCCAATAATGATGAAACAATTGGATTGTTAATCGCTGAAGCAATGAAAGTCGTTGGCAACGATGGTGTTATTACGGTAGAAGAAGCGAAAAGTACCACTACTGAAGTAAAAACAGTAGAAGGTATGCAATTCGATAGAGGTTATCTTTCTCCTTACTTTGTAACGAACACAGAAAAGATGATTACCGAAATGGAGAATCCGCTTATCTTGTTATGTGATAAGAAAATCTCTAGCATGAAAGAATTGCTTCCAGTATTGGAACCAGTCGTTCAAGCAGGAAAATCATTGTTAATCATTGCAGAAGATATCGACGGAGAAGCACTTTCTACTTTAGTCGTAAACAGACTTCGTGGTTCGTTGAAAATTGCTGCTGTCAAAGCACCAGGTTTTGGCGATAGAAGAAAAGCAATGTTAGAAGATATCGCTATTTTAACAGGTGGCCAAGTGATTTCTGAAGAAAGAGGATTGACATTAGAAAACACCACTTTAGATATGCTTGGAAAAGCAGATAAAGTAGAGATCGACAAAGACAATACAACCATCGTGAAGGGGGCAGGTGCGAAAGAAGATATTGATGCGCGTGTAGCTCAAATCAAAGCACAAATTGAAAGTACTTCATCAGATTACGATAAAGAGAAATTACAAGAACGCTTAGCGAAATTAGCGGGAGGTGTTGCTGTTCTTTATATTGGAGCTCCAACTGAGGTCGAAATGAAAGAAAAGAAAGACCGAGTAGACGATGCATTAGCAGCGACTAGAGCAGCTGTTCAAGAAGGTGTTGTTCCTGGTGGAGGTGTAGCGTTAATTCGTACGATTGAAGCGTTAGATAGCCTTAAAGGTGACAATGAAGATGAAGAAACAGGAATTGCAATTTTGAAAAGAGCAATTGAAGAACCGTTACGTCAAATTGTGGCAAATGCAGGAGGAGAAGGAGCGGTTATCGTTCAGCGTGTAAAAGAAGGAAAAGGTGCTTTTGGTTATAATGCAAGAACAGAAGTGTTCGAAGATTTATTTAAATCAGGAGTGATTGACCCTACGAAAGTTACACGTGTAGCCATTGAAAATGCATCTTCTATTGCAGCTATGTTATTGACGACAGAATGTTTAATCGTTGATCAACCAGAAGAGAACCCGATGCCAATGGGTGGCGGTATGCCTGGCGGAATGGGTGGAATGATGTAATCTCAGTTAATTCAAAAGGATTTTGTAATTTTACAAAATAGATACAAACGGTTGCTTTTATGCAACCGTTTTTCCGTCTTTACTTCCTGATTTATTCAGATAGACAAAGACGACAACATATATAAAGCCCCATTAAAAATGGGGCTTTAATTTTATAATTCACTGATTTAAACGAAGTAACACTCAATCAATAAAAGATACATTTAATCATTATTTTTTTGTTTATTGTATTTTTACTTTATATTTGTATTAATTAACAACATTTAAAAAAGCGCCTATAGCATACATTTACTTAACACAAGGATAAAATACATTTTTTTTCTAATAGTTAGGAAGTTATGTCAATGAAATCATTAAATGATCAACAACTTGTAGAGTTGTATCAAAAAGGCGACAATAAGGCGTTTGAAGTATTACTTCTTCGTCATAAATCAAAGATTTTCCGTTTTATCTATTTAAAGGTAAAAGATCATGAGTTATCTAATGATTTATTTCAGGAAGTATTTGTGAAGATTATTAATACCTTGAAACGCGGTAATTACAATGAAGAAGGAAAGTTTCTTCCTTGGGCGATGCGTATTGCGCATAACTTGGTAATTGACCATTTTCGTAAGGCAAAGAAATACAAATTTGTATCTGAAAGTACTTCAAGAAATGATGATTTCAACATCTTCAGTATCTTGAAAGATGAAGAATTGAATACTATTCAAAGAATTAGCAAGGAGGAGTTAAAAGGGCAAATTGTGGCAGTTATAGAGTTGCTACCAAAATCGCAAAGAGACATCGTGTATATGCGAACCTTTCAAGATTTGTCATTTAAAGAAATTGCAGAGAGTGAAAATATTAGTATTAACACTGCTCTTGGACGTATGCGCTATGCACTAATCAATATGAAGAAAATTATTGTTAAGCAAGGAATAGAATTGGATATTGCTTAGAGATTCACCCAATGTGTATTTAGTTGGGATAAAGTAATTATTAACGTCTATATTAGTAGTACAAAATTAAAAAAGGAGAAACAATGTTTCTCCTTTTTAGTTTGCAATTTCTTTCATGAACGAAACTTATTATCGTTTAATGATTTTGAAGTAATTGATTGTTTTCCCATCCAAAGATTGAAGTATAGAGAGATATAAACCAGTTTCAACATCACTTACATCTATATGATTGATACCGCTCTTCATGCTATACTCTTTTACCAGTTTACCATCCATTGTCATTAATTTCAAAACGGAGCCTTCATTGATTGTTTCACAAAATAATTCATCTGTAAAAGGATTTGGATACATCTTATTATTTAGCGTTGATTCAAGGTCATTAACAGCCATCGTAGAAGTAATTTTCATTTTAAAATATTCCGTATATTTTATCGTGTTATGAGCATCAGCATACATGGTCATCACTGGATAATCAGTGTCTTTATCTAAGTAAAAATAGGTATTTGTAGTGTCTCTAGATAATTCCATTGGATAACTGTAACCAGAGATATGCGCGTAAATACTATCCACCTTTACCGAAAATTCATGTAGACGAAGTACTTTTGTATAGTTTCCATAAGGTGTCTTAAGCTCACCAAAAGCATCGTATTCAAAGCGTTTTGTGACACGTGTTATATACGTTGTATCCATATCAGCGGGATTGACATTTAGTTCCACTTGCCAACTACTTACATTATGTGTTACTTCATTCATTATTCCTGGTAGTGGTATTAATAGCTCATGTGGCTGATTGTGCACTTCATACGTACCACTAATTCCATTGTCAGGTCGAAACCCTTCCACCCAAAATCCAGTTGAATCAGCTAGCCAAAACATATGTCCATTGCTAGATCCTTGTGAGTCGACAGGAGATGAGCCAAATAAACCACTGTACAATATGGCTGGTCCATAAGTGTATAAGTTAGAGGTAGGGAAAATTGTAGCATATGACGTTTTTGAGGTGGAGTCATACGTCGGTACTTTGGGATAGTTTTCTACTAAATTGGAGTAGTCCCATGATTGATGCGTGGTAGACGCTATTGGAATAGCATAATTGGTCACCGTATCATTCGATACAACATAGGTAAATCCAGCTTGAGGTAATGATTGAACATTAATGGTATCTTGAGAATAACCAAAACCAAAAAAGCAGAATATTAGGAGCGTAAATAGGTTTTTCATAGTGTAAACATGAGAAATTAAGAATCAAAAGAACAAAGTTATCTTAATTATGTAACTCATATTATGACTTTAATCATAAGTGATTTTTAGTGTATATTTAAATACTCCACAGAAAAATGTCAGAAATGTAAACTATAAAATGAAAAGCGTAATGTTATTTCTTCTTTTCTCTCTCTTTTCGCATAGAGTTAAAGAATTTCGCCCACGCTGCAGGATTCAATAGGTTGTTCAATGTCTGAATTTGACCTATGTTATACAAACGTGTTTGTTCTTGCATTCGGTATGAGCCATAAGAATAATCAGCATCTGTACCAATCTTAGAAGCAGCTATTGAAAGGTTCTCACCCGACAATTGACGTTGTGCTCTTCTTAGTGCATCTTCATATGGATCCATATTGACGAAGTAATTTGCAAAAGCTTCCTTTGAAGGCCATGGGTAAATAATAACAGATGGTAAAACGACACCATCTTCTGTCATCATGTGGACGATAGAATAAGAATCAGAATTTAAAGAGTCAGGTATGATAAATGAAGACTTTTGAAAACCAGAACAGTCAAACAACAATGTGTCTCCAGGAAAAACGACCATGGTGAAAAATCCATTGTAATCACTTATTGTAGCGCGTTTAGTCGTTTTGTTAATGATGGATGCATACGGCAATTCATATAAACTGTCGCTAGATACAATCACACCATATAATTGGGTCATTGAGCTATCATAGTATTTACTTTTGTCCTCTTGCGCCATACTGTTGAAAGCTACAAAAAGAAGTAAAGAAAGATATAATAAGGTATTCTTCATAATGTAAAGATAGAAATATTTAATTGAAATAAACGGTAGAAAGTTAAATTTGGTATTGGTGTAAATGAACTATTGAGAAATTAACATTAATTGTGCTTACAAACTTGGAACCAATTTCTTTTGATGACTAAATGGTAATGATTTTTATTTTATTCAATGAAGATTAAATTCAGTTAACGAATAAAACGTTGGCGCTGTTCAGGAGTAGGGAAGTAGCACTTTGGGCTTTGGATTTTTCTCCTTCTAGTGGCAATAAAATCGTATATCTTATCGGTTAGAAACGTAGGTATGAATTGAAATATCCGTAAGAATCGAACGGGGTATTTCAGTTCTTTTAATAAGCTAAAGAAGCCATTTGACTTTTTAAACAATATATCGTTATTTAGATAATAAAAAGTAGATAAATCGAGTATTACACCTTGTTTTTCAACAAGTAGTGTTTGGGCTAATTCGGATTGAAGCGCTGAGAAATAGAGTGATTCATTTTTTTCATACTTCAAAATAAAACCAACGATATAATTACAAAAGCCACACTCACCGTCATAGAAAACTATTTTTTGTAGATATTTTGAATCGTTTTCCATTTTTTTCTTTAATAGAAATGAGCGCCTTCATTCTTCAAAGACGCTCTTATAATATGATTGAAATTAATAACCTAATGTTCTTTCAATGGCTTTTTTCACCTTTTCAGCATTCGGTAAAAGTGCTGCTTCTAAAGAAGAATTTAACGGAATAGCTGGCGTATCAATCGATCCAACAATTTCAATAGGCGCATCTAAGTGCTTAAAATTATCGCGTTGAATCCTACCAGCTAAGCCAATAGCAAAATTATTCTCAATTGACTCTTCTGTCACAACGATACATTTACTGTGTTTTTGCACCGAATTATTAATCGTCTCAAAATCCAAAGGATTCAAGGTGCGTAAGTCAACAATTTCCACTTTCCCCTCAAATGATTCCATAGCTTCAATACTCCAATAAACGCCACGTCCATAAGTGATGATTGTGACAGAATCTCCTTTTTTGATATTCTCCTCACTTGCCTCCTGAACAACTCGTGCTTTTCCAATAGGAATCACATAATCGTCAGATGGTTCGACAGACATCGCTCCTTCTGTTCCTTTTATTTTCGACCAATACAAGCCTTTATGTTCCAAAACAACCACTGGATTTGGGTCGTAGAAAGCAGCTTTCAACAATCCTTTTAAATCGGCACCTGTACTTGGATAAATGACTTTTATTCCGCGAATATTCGTCAAAACAGATTCAACCGATGAGGAATGATATGGACCACCTGAACCGTATGCACCAATCGGTACACGAACGACACAACTTACTGGCCATTTTCCATTAGAAAGATAATTGGAACGACTCACTTCGGTAAATAATTGATTTAATCCTGGCCAGATATAATCGGCAAATTGAACTTCAACAATCGGTTTTAAACCAACAGCTGACATTCCAACAGTAGAACCGATGATGAATGCTTCTTGAATCGGTGTGTTAAAAACGCGGTCATCGCCAAAAGATTGAGCTAAAGTAGCTGCTTCACGAAAAACGCCACCTAGACGTCCTCCGACGTCTTGACCGTATAATAATGCTTCTGGATGTTTTTCTAAAATCTCTCGCATAGCAAACAGCGCACTGTCCACCATGATTGTTTTCTTCTTACCCGCAGGAACACGTTCTCCTTTTTCTTCGGTAATAGGTGTTGGTGCAAAAATATGGTCTTGTAAGCTGTCTGGCGATGGATCTTCTGCATTAAAGGCACGATTATATTCTGTGTCTACAAATGCTCTTATTTCATGTTCTATCGCTGTAATCTCATCATCAGTATAGCCACGCTCCATTAGCTTAGCTACTAATTTTGGATAAGGATCGTTTTTCGCTGCTTCCTCCAAGTCATCGCGGTACCATTCTTTACGAACGCCCGATGTGTGATGCCCTAATAATGGAACTTTAGCATGAATAAGGAAAGGTCTTCTTTCTTTACGAACCTTCTCTATAACTTCGTTTAATGTCGTGTAAGAAGTGATAAAATCACTTCCGTCTATCGATACGGAATCAATTCCGTGAAATCCTTTAATGTATTGACTCATGTCCTGTGCACGCGTCTCCGCTGCGTTTGCAGAAATGTCCCAACCGTTATCCTGAACCAAGTAAATAATCGGAAATTGCTTTAACGCCGCCATTTGTAATGCTTCAGAAACTTCTCCTTCTGTACAACTTGCATCACCAATAGAACAAATAACAACAGGATTTACACCTTTATAATCAGGAGCCAAGCCCATTTTTTCTTTGTATTGAATTCCCATTGCCACACCTGTCATAGGAATAGCTTGCATTCCCGTTGCGGATGATTGATGGGGTATTTTCGGCATATCCTCACGGTTTAACGAAGGATGCGAATAGTACGTTCTTCCACCAGAAAAAGGATCCTCTTTCTTGGCGAAAATCTGTAACATTAATTCATAGGGAGTGATTCCAATACCTAGTAAGATACTATCATCTCGGTAATAAGGCGCAACCCAATCTTGCGGAAGTAATTGCATAGCAGCAGCCAATTGAATTGCTTCATGACCTCGAGAGGTGGCGTGAACGTATTTTGCTGTTACTTCTTTATTTGCTTCGTATTTTTCTGCAAGTGTTTTAGCTGTACACATTAGACGAAATGCCTTTAATAGCACATCTTTAGTGACAAGTTGATTTTGAGTTGTTTCGATAATATTTTCTTGCGACATTGGTTCTGTTTTACACAAAAATAAGGAAAATTTCGATAGTGTGGTATTAAGAGATGGAATTTAAGAAATGGATTTCCTTGGTGTCAAAGTAAAGATTTCTAGTCAAAGAGACTGTCTAAAAAGGGATATATAATTGCGCTAAATCTGTCCCTTATCCCTTTAAGTTGTATATTTGTATTACTTAAAAATGGAATCAGGTGTGAATCCTGAACTGTCGCGCAACTGTAAAGAGTGTTACTCTAAGTCAGATCTTTTTTTAAGCGATAAATGCTTTCGCGATTGAAGCCAATCTTCTCTTAGAAAGCATGGTTTATGAATAAATAACTATGCATAAAATGATCAAAGAAAAAGAAAAAAAGACTGTTTTAGAAGAATATAAACAGCGAATTGAAGAATCAAAAGTTACCGTTTATAAAGCTGTTTTCCCTGGTGATACCAATCATCACAACACCATGTTTGGAGGAAATGTGATGAGTATGATGGATGAGATTGCTTTTCTTACTGCTACGCGATTTTCTAGAAAATCAATTGTAACTGTCAGTAGTAGTCAAATCAATTTTACGAATCCAATACCAAGTGGAACCATCATAAAATTAGAAGGTAGAGTCGTTCGAATTGGGCGCACTAGTTTGGATGTGGAAGTTAATATTTGGATTGAAAGCATGTATAGAGATGGGCAGGACCATGCGATTGTCGGTATGTTTACGCTCGTTGCTATCAATGAAAATCGAAAAGCAGTACCTTTATTTTGAGATGAAATCAGTACAGGAGAAGGATATTGAAGATCTTGGATTGGAGAGTTAATCCTATATCACCGTATTAGCAACATCTTTCCAAATTCTTTCTTGAAGTACTTATCAGCTCCACTTTCTCGGTGTTTGATTTCTTCCCCTTGAATACGGCTTAAAACACGGTATAGGTAAACGCCATTGGCTAATTGGTCGCCAAACTCATCACGTCCGTCCCATGCAAAGGTGGAGATGTTTTTCCCGATGCGGATAGTGCCTAATTCTTGTTCTGTAATTTCACGAACTACTTTCCCTGTTACCGTCATTATTTGAATAATGATATCATCCGGAACTTGGCTTCCTGTTAGAGTAAATACAAAGCGTGTACTTGTTGAGAATGGATTCGGATAATTCATTAAATGAGTAATCGTCGATTCATTAATAACCTCAAACTGAATTCTGTACTCCATATTTCCAGAAAGGTTATTGCTTTTATCGGCACCTTGAACGAGTAGCGTGTATATTCCATCGACTTTAAAATCACTGTTATAAATAATTTTAAATCGTTTGTTTTGATTATTTGCTGGAATAACCTGTAATATTTGCTCACCTATTGAGTTGATAAACGGAATTCTTGTTTGCACACCAAATGGGTCAATGATGTAGATTCCGAATTTCACCGTATCGGATAATTCATTCATCACCAAATAAGGATTCTCATCTTTTAGGGTTATTAGAATTTCACTTTTAGGGTTAATAATGTCTTTATTTAAAATGTGAAGACCATCGAATGTAACATCAAGTATTGGGTTTATCTTGTCAGGATTAACATGGAAAGGGACTTGAAGAATATTGTTAAAATGGAACTGTTCTGGTTGATCGAGAATTCCACTAAAATAAGGATTGACTTCCATCCAAAGGATATTATCACCAGATAAATACTTTGTATCAAATTCTACCGTATCCCGAAACAAATCAGCTACTCGTAAAGAATCTTGGCGCGGGTAAGAAACAGGATGCTTAATTCGGTTGATATCTTCTATCCAGTAATGAACCAAAAGTGAATCCATCGGATAGTCACTAATGTTTTTAATATCGACTGCGAATTTTATTTTCTCTCCAGCAATTATTGAATCTTTGTTGGGTAGCCATGTGTACAAACCAGAAGGGTCAATTGCTGCTTCTGGAACAGGTTGATATAACACATGCCAACGATCTAATTGAGCAGGAGTCATATTGGTAGAATCTATATAAGTTGCAGATAAACGTATGTATGGATATTGTGCCGCGTTAATTATTGAATTCAGATTTAATAGGGAATCTTTAGGGCTCATTTGATACGTCAATGTTCCTCCCAAGTTCATATTAGTACCATAATAGTTGATTTTTAAGACGCAAGAATCTAATGATGGAAGTTCTACGGGGTCGTGTTTCCAATAAATCGTTTCCCATTTTTGTGCAGCTCCGATTAATGGCGATTCTTCCACCCCACTGACGCGTTTACTAATGACTGGAACAGTAAATATTAGCGTTTCTCCAGGTGTTTCTGAAGATAAGGCTTCATGAACAAAAGTAGGATCTCCTTTTCGATAAACTAAAATAAATGATTTATTATTACTGTTTTGAACCTGTGTAGTTCCAATATCTGTAAAGGTTTGAAAAACGGAAGTAGGTGTGCTATTCCATAAGGTTGTATCTGATCTTATCCCTGAGAATATAATGACATAATAATTATCTGGAATTTGGGCGAGCATATTTTGAAAGTTTTCCAATTGTTGTACGGAATTCTGTCTAAAGATGAAGAATTGTTCTACTCTATTTCTACAGCCTGCACCGTTGTTCGCATTTCCAAATTGATGTTCGGGATTCTGCCCATTCCAATATGTTTTCCATGGATAGAGTGTAATTGGATCTAAAACAGCAACTTGAAAGGAAGGAATCGTGGTACAAACGCCATATTCGATAGATTGTCCATTTACCGTAGCCATGTTTGCATTGTATTCATCACTATTAGATGGCTTATTGATAACTTTTGCACCAACCGATTGAGGAACTGAATCAAATATTCGTTCTCTTGTAATACGGTCATAATCTACACCGTAGAATCCATTATTTTTAAATTGGAAGAAATGATCTTGACCCCAACCTTCTTTCCCTGTTATATACTGAAATGAAAATTCTTTCCAATCGAATACAGAACTATCGATAGATACTCTCCAAAAATAAACAGTGCTATCCGTGAAGATTAATGGTTTTAGCATTCCACCTGTTCCCAGCCATTTATTATAAGCGACTTCTTTTACCCCGCCATAACCAGATACAACTGCATATCGTTTTTCAGGGCTGTTATATAAATCAGTTGTATCTAGTTCAAAGCGATAAGTACGCCATTTTGCTAATGGATTAATAGTACTCGCTTTAACAGTTATTGTGTCTTTAGGTATTACTGCAAAATTGTAAGGATAAATAGGTAAAATACCATCGATATTGACGAATAAATTCTTTTTAATTTGATTGTTAGTGATGTTCGTGAATTCATCAATTTGTGAAGGTAAATCAACATCTACTGCAAATTGATTGATGCCAGCTGCAACGCTACCTCCAAATGGAATTTTAAACGTTAATGTGTCTTTGTAGTCTAATTTTGGAAATTGAAAATGATAACTTGAATCAGCTCCACTTGGAAACGTACGGGTAAAATCTATGGAAAATGTATCGGTCACTGATTTTCCAATATTTGTTAAAATCAGATTAACAGTAAGACTGTCTAAGGATAAATCAAATTGTTGAGGTTCAAAGTAGAGAGAAGCATCATCAATTTCTATTTCACTCTTTTCGTGAGAGTTAATGATTAAAAGAGGGTCTCCATGTAAAGACATTTGATGGCAGGTTGTCTCATTATAAATAGTAGGTGTATACATATCGTGAATACCACGAATCGTTTGTTTCATTAGATAACCTAAAGGTTTATGATAGTTTTTAAAACCTAATTGACGATAAAACTCTGAAGTGTAGTAATTTAAACTAAATGAGAATCCTGTTTTAACAGTTGAGATAAAGGCAATGGCTCCTTGTTGAGGAGTAAGGACAAAACGTTCGCTTATAGAAGGACTATAATGATAAATATCTCCTGAATAGCAAGCATTTCCAATTACTAATGGATATTTCCCTTGATTATGCCAATTGGAAGGTTCGTCAATGTTAATTTCAAATCCATCTGCTGATGCATGACCAAAAAAGTTTAGAATAGAAGCTCCTTGAGTAATTCGGTCTGTAACTTCAGAAACCACAACAGGATCTAATGGAAGACTACTTATTTTACGAACGGTTAAAACATCACCACCATAAAGAGAATCTTCTATAATTCCTTTCATACCATTTAGATAATAAAAGAATTCGTTTTGATCGGCTGAATTTAGTCCACCGGAAAAATGAATGATATGTTTTTGCCAATCTCTGTTTTCTGAAGTGTATGAAATTGAGTTAGGATTATTATATTCGTCATGTTGCTTCGCTTTTTCAAGGTAGTCATTTAATTCTTGATTGGTGTTAGCAGCGATTCTTCCTGTTGGAATTAGTGGTTCCCATGTTGTGTTTCCTAGGCCAGCTGTTATCAATGCGTCACTAGAAGGATATCCAAAGCTAGGAACTAAATTTATAGCTCTATAAGCAGCACTTTTTCTGGCTCCAGCAGCATTGCTGTTCATATCATTCGATTCTCGCACTCCTTTTCCTAATAAATAGAGTGCTTGAGGAATAAAATTGGATGAATTACTAATATCCTGCGCAAAACGTCGAATACCTAAAATGTGTTTTTCAATTCCGCCTCCATACTGCATCGATAATTGATCAATATCTGCTAAAAGTACTGAATAACCTCCTCCAGCTGGACTTCTACGATAGTCTGCATAATTTTGGGCCGATTCTAGCATAATGGAATTATACACCATTAAGACGACTTTATCGTCATTTGGATCAACTGTATAACGCGTAAAGCGTTTGTTGCTTGAAACAGCTCTTACTTCATTAACTGTAATATAGCTATCAGCATTGGCTATAATAACTTCTTGTTCACTATTTACAGGAGAATTGGGTAATAAAAATTGATAGGTATTTGACGATATTATACTTGCGGGGATTACTTTAGGATGAACACCTTGAACAAAAACCCACCCTTGATTGCTTAATGGCGCTTGGGTTAGAACTACTTTACTACTAGTGTTTGAGGAATTGTTCTTTACGATAAAACGCCCAAAATTTCCATTGTTTAAAGTAGGAATCATTGGATATTCTAGCGATATATAAGAAACAGCCTGATAATCAGTGGCATAATTTGATGAACTAGCAATCTTAAATCGAATGGGTGTATTTCCATTTATCAGCATGTTCGAAGGAATATCAAACTTGGCTCTTTTTTGTTGATATCCTGTAAATTCCTCAAAGTAAAATTGCAGTTGTGAAGTTCCAACGAGCCATGCGAGATTATGATTAGGTCCATTTGGAATTACAGTATTGGTAGCGTTTGAATTTGAAATTGATAAACCAATGAATTTGGTAGTGGGAGCGTTAGCACCTGAGTAGGGAGATGGGGTTGGGACATTGTACAATTTGATAGCGCCGTTTACTCCATTCATTTGCCCAGCAGACCAACCTTCGCCATCTAAGAAGTAAGAACTAGAACTATATCCATTGACATCTTTTATATCATAATAGTTGTTACTAAATGACAGAATTGATTTATTAATAACGTACTCGGTAGTGTTTGAAATATTACCAAAATCTTGATCGTCATACCATTGGTAGCGTAGGTTTGTTGAGCTATTATTCCAAGTGAAAAAATAGCTGATGGTATCGCTATATAAACTATAATCAGGATTTCCAATTCCTTCAGGATTAACGTACAATAATGAGTCTAGCCATCCGTCATTTTTCTCTCCAAAAAACAGAATATAATCGCCCGGATCAAATGAATTATCATATCCTCCGTATATATAAATGGGAATTTGTTTTTGCTTTCCAAAAACTTGAAATTGTTGAGGTGTTACCGTATTGAAATCTACTCCTGCTTCTAGGAGTATTCCATATGTAAGCTTGTGAATACCAGTAGTGTGTACTTTGAAATGGTAGTACTCTTGATTGTAATTAATCCATTCATTACCATTTTCCTGAGAAAATAAAGGTAAGCTAAAGAAGAAAGTAGTGAATAGTATTATCAGCCTTTTCATAGCTTCGATTGATTCTCCTTTTTAGAAGATTTAACAATTCGAGCTCTCAATGAAATAACATGTGAATATAACGCTGTTGAGGCATCACCAATATCGGTAAAAGCATAGTCTAAAGTAATATATTTAATTCCAACGCTAATCCCTATGTTTGGCTGCAATGTAAACGCTCTGCTATCATCAAAGTTTTTGATATATTGCATATTACCAATACCTGCTCTGATTGTGACATATTCTCTAAAGCCAACTTCTAACCCAACACATGGGTCAATACTGATAGGTTTGGATTGAATAATCGTATTTCTTCGTCCATCGGTTGTAATCGGTAAATCAATTTCACTACCAATAAAGAATCCCTTTTTACCCAGTGGATATTGCAAGTGAGCACCCAAGATTAAGCGAGGTAGTGTTAATTCTAAACCGTTTGTAGGCAATTCATTTCCAGTATTTACAAATGTTTGCTGCATCTGAGAATCGAGATTAAATATCCAAGCGTTGAAAGTGGAAGTAACATCGCGCATCATTAATCCAAATTTCCAATGTTTCCCTTTTTTGTATTGAATACCACCGTCCAAACCAAATCCCCACGCTTTTGCAAATTTTCCAATTTGACGATAAATAATTTTAAAGTTACCTCCAACACTTAACCCTTCAACGTTTAACTTTCTCCCGTAGGAAAATAAAAAAGCATAATCGGCAGCTGTAAATGTGCTAATCCGATCATAGTCTATATTTCCTTGGTTGTCGATAAGTTGTGTGGTGTTCGGTATATCATCGACTGCGAAACGAATGGCTGAAAATCCAAACGCACTTTTTTCATCAATTTTTTTACCAATAGAAAGATAATCGTACTTAGCAATTCCTGCAAAGTATTCGGAGTGCATAGCTCCCACATTAAACCCATCTTCAAGTTCAGTTAGACCCGCTGGATTCCAATATCCAGAATGAACGGAATTGGTCTTAGCAACAACTGCGTTCGACATACCTAAAGCATCTGCACTAACGCCAATTTGTAAAAATTCGTTAGAGTATTTAGGGGCAACACTACTTTGTGAAAATAAGATAGTAGGTAGAGTTGAAATTAGTGTAAAAGTGATTAAAGCTTTATGAAAAAACATTATAAGTTATCAATTGATATTATTAAAACGACAATACTAAAAAATATTGTGTTTTACTATTCTACTAAATTTTGTATAAATTTACGCATTCAAACTTAATTGAGTGTAATTTACATTAGAATAATGCAAATATTTAACATACCCAACTTATTGACTGCCATGAATTTGGTGTGCGGAATTATTTCGATTATTTTTTCGCTTTCTGGAAGAGTTGATTTAGCCGTTTTTCCCATTTTTGGTTCTCTCATTTTTGATTATTTAGATGGATTTTCTGCTCGATTATTAAATCAATTTAGTGCAATTGGAAAAGAATTAGATTCCTTAGCGGATATGGTTTCTTTTGGACTAGCTCCTGGGATTTGGATGCTCGTATTATTACCTTCTCTAGGTATTACTGACCTTATTTCTCTTGACGGCGCAACAACGCACTATTATTTTTCTATCTGGTTTCAAGGTGTATTAGCAGGTGAAATATTTAATTACTTACCATTATTAACACTTTTAATTCCAGTTTTTTCGATGTTTCGTTTGGCAAAATTCAATATTGATACACGACAGACCACTTCTTTTATTGGATTACCAACACCTGCCAATACATTATTTTTCATGATTTTCCCATTATTACTATTCACGATTGAGAAAAATAGTCTTTCCTTATTTTTGATTCCTTACTTTTTCCATCCTTCGGTATTGGTGTTGTGTATTATGCTTTTTAGTTATCTCCTCATCGCTGAATTACCGCTGTTCTCACTAAAATTTAAGACGTATGGTTGGAATGAAAACAAGGTGCGTTATTCGTTTTTATTGATGACTTTAATAGCAGTTATTCTATTGAAATTAATAGCAATTCCAATTATTATTCTGTTATACCTTGCTTTTTCAGTAATAGAGCATAAATTTGTAAAAAATATAAAGACATGAAATTTAAAGCAGAAATCGATGTAATGCCTTTGGATAATTTATTAGACCCTCAAGGTAAGGCTGTTAGCACTAGTATGATAAATATTGGTCTTTCTCAAATTACAAATGTTCGCGTTGGTCGCCATATACGTTTATTCGTTGAGGCAGCAAATGAGTCAGCAGCAAACGAATTAGTCGAAACTGCTTGTAAGAAATTGTTGGCGAACCAAATCATGGAAAGCTATACGTTTTCAATTGAGAAGGCATAATTCACGGATACTTTTTCCGTATAAGTAATATAGAGAAACGCTATGGTAATTCATAGCGTTTTTAAGTATGCGATTAATCGATGACCATCACGTTATTGATTAAATCTTTGAAATAATTGGCACACCATATTTTAAGAAATAGTAGGCATAAAAAGAGTTGCTTTTGCAACCCTTTAGCCTAAATTCATGGTGAAAATTATTCAGTAGTTTTCCAACCTCCACCTAATGCGCGGTACAATTCTATCATTGCTTGGTATTGCAATAATTGATCGTTAACTTGATTTAATTGGGCGGATATTAAGTTTTGTTCTGAAACTAAAACGTCTGTATACGTAACGCGACTGCTAAATTCCAACAGTTTTGTATTGGCATTTACGGCATTTTGTAAAGCATCCACTTGTTTATCCCTAAATTCTTTTTTGTTCTCAATTGTTTGATAAGCATACATTGCATTTGATACTTCTTCTCCTGCTTGGATTAACGTGTTTTTGAAATTATTTAAAGCAATTTCCTGACGAGTTCGCTGTAGTTTTAAATTGGCTTTTAATCTACCTTGATTGAAAATAGGTTGCGTAATTCCGCCAATAATATTTGCAAAGAATGAATTAATACTGAATAGACTTTTCGTAGTCAAAGCGCTTATACCGATAGAACCCGAATTTAGATTTAAACTTGGGTATAAAGTTGCTTTTGCTACATTCACCAATTCATATTCTTTCCTAAAATCCATTTCTGCTGCATAAACATCGGGTCTATTTGATAATAGAAGCATTGAAACACCTGTTTTAAGTTCTGCATTCATCGATTGGGCATCTAAATTTCCACGTGGAATTTCCTTCAATGGTGAAGCAATTAATACACAAATAAGATTCTCCGTTTCTCGTATCCTTTGCTTAATTTCTTCTGCTGTGATTTGTGCCGCATACAAGTTGGACTCTGCTAATGAAACATCAGCGCTTGTTGCAGTGCTAGAGATGTTTAAAGCTCTTAATGCTTCTACTGTTTTTTGACGAAGTTGAATGGTTTCTTCTGTAATTATAAGTTGCTTATCTAGTGCTAATAAAGTATAATAAGCATTTGCTATTCCAGAAATTAGAGCTGTTTGAACAGCATTTTTAGAGGATTTAAAGGCTAACCAACTGGCGAAATTTGCTCTTTTTTGACTGGCTAATTTCCCCCAAATATCGATTTCCCAATTGGTCGATAATCCTAGAGAAATGGTTGCCGTCTGCAAGTTAATATTGACATTCGAAGGAAAGTTCAATGCGTTCTTAGACGATTTGTTAAACGTCGCGGTCGGAGTGAAATTAAGATTGGGTAAGGATGCTAATTTACTTTGTTTCAAACTTGCTTCAGCTGCCGAAATTTGTAATACTGCATTTTGAAGGTTGTAATTATTTTTCAATCCTTCGTCAATCAACGATTTTAACTGCGCATCGGAAAAGAAATTTTGCCAAGTGATATCCGCTAAAGAGGTAGAGTCTGTCGAAGTATTGTCCCGAACAACGCCTTCTTGTAATTTTTGCTCAATCTCTGGTTGTTGATAACGATCTTTTAATCCACAACTAGCGATTAGTAGGATAACGATACTTAAATATAGAATATTTTTTAATCTCCTCATAGTCTTATTTTTTACTAGATACTTTTTCTTGTAATGTTTGGAATACGACAAATAATCCCGGAATAACAAATATTCCGAAGATAGTTCCGATGAGCATGCCTCCAATCGCGCTTGTACCAATGGCTTTATTTCCAATAGCTCCTGCACCTTTGGATAACATCAATGGCATCAACCCAAATATAAATGCAAAAGAAGTCATCAGAATTGGTCTAAAACGAGCAGTAGCTCCTTCCATAGCGGCATCGAAAATAGTAGCTCCTTTCTTTCTTGCTTCATGGGCAAATTCGATAATTAAGATGGCATTCTTGGCGAGCAATCCGATTAACATGATGAGGGTGATTTGAACATAAATATTATTACTCACATCAAAGAACCAAGCAAAAATATAGGCGCCAGCTAATCCAACTGGTAAGGACAAAATTACCGCCCAAGGAAGCATGTAGCTTTCATACTGTGCTGCTAATAAGAAGTAAACGAATACCAAACACAAAATGAAGATATAAGTGGTTTGACTTCCTGCGTTAATCTCTTCTCGACTCATTCCAGAAAACTCATAACCATAACCCATTGGTAATGTCGCTTTTGCAACTTCATCGATGGCGTTTATAGCATCTCCTGTACTGTAACCGATATTTGGACCTCCTTGTATGTGAACGGAAGTAAATAAGTTAAAACGATTGATAGCTTGTGGACCAAATACTTTCTTCAATTCAATAAACTGTGAAATTGGAGCCATTTCACCTTTGTTATTGCGAACCATGATTTTGTTTAATGATTCAGTATTGGCTCTGAATTCTGGTTCTGATTGATACATGACGCGGTACTGCTTTCCAAATCGGTTGAAGTCTGATGCGTAAACACCACCATAATAACCTTGTAATGTTCCTAGAATATCCTTTACACTCAAGCCTGCTCGTTTGATGGTTGGAACGTCTAGTTCTATTTCATATTGAGGATAATTGGGTGAGAAAGAAGTGGAAGCATATTGTATTTCTGGTCGTGCATTTAAAGCTCCTAAAAACTTCTGACTAACTTCGTTCAGATTGGCGATAGTTCCACCTTGCTGATCTTGTAGTTCAAATTCAAAACCACTGCTAAAACCAAAACCCATTAGGGTTGGTCGTGCAAAGAAAATTACTTTTGCATCCTTTATTCCAGCCGTTCGTTTAAATAGCTCTTGCACAATCGCAGCTTGTTCTTGTGACGCATCTTTTCGTTGATCCCAATGTTTCAATCGAATGATAATCATTCCGTAGTTCGTACCTGCACCACTAATTAAACTACGTCCAGAAATACGCAAGATATTGTTGATTCCTGAGATGTCTTTGATTTGATTTTCAATGTCTAAAAGTACTCTTTCAGTTTCCTCAATTGAAGTCCCTGGAGGAAGTGAAATATCTGACATGACACCACCAACATCTTCATTTGGAACAAAAGCTTTGGGTCGGGTATTCATGATGAGAACAAAAAGTCCTGCGAAAACGCCAATTACTAGAAAGGTTAACCATTTTTTATGGGTAAAGAATTGAGCTGACTTTCTATATTTAGCTGTTGTGGCATTAAAGGCCATATTGAAATAACCGTAAAATCGTTTTATGAAATTCTTTTTTTCGTGTTCATGATCATTATGTGGCTTTAGTAATAAAGCACAAAGTGCAGGAGAAAGTGTCAACGCATTAATAGCAGAAATAACAATCGCTACCGCCAAGGTCAATCCAAACTGTTTATAAAATACTCCGGCAGAACCGCTAATAAAAGATACGGGGACAAATACCGCTGACATAACCAATGTGATGGAGATAATGGCACCAGAGATTTCACCCATTGCTTTATGAGCAGCTACTTTAGGATCTTTTTCGCCTTGTTCGAGTTTCGCATGTACCGCCTCGACGACGACAATGGCATCATCGACGACAATACCAACTGCCAGTACTAAAGCGAATAAGGTCAGTAAGTTAATGGTAAAGCCAAATAAACTAAGGAAGAAGAACGTACCGATAATCGCTACTGGAACTGCAATTGCCGGAATTAGAGTTGAGCGCCAATCTTGGAGGAAAATAAAAACGACAATAAAGACCAATATGAACGCTTCGACTAAAGTAGTTACAACTTTCGAAATGGACTCACTCAAAAAGTCATTGGCATTGGTGAGTATTTCCGAATGAACTCCTTTTGGAAAATTAACAGAAACTTCATCTATCACTTTTAAAACTCCTTCAATTACTTCTTGCGCATTGGAACCTGAAGTTTGAGCAATCGCTACACCAATTCCCGGTTTTCCATTTGTGACAGTACCACCCGCATAGGTTTGAGAGCCTAATTCTACTCGAGCAATATCACCTAGTCTTAAGATTTCCCCTTCTTCACTCGCTTTGATAACGATATTTTCAAATTCTTCGATACTCTTGAGTCGTCCTTTGTATTTTAAGACATATTGGAAGGATTGATCTCCATTCTCTCCTAATTGTCCTGGTGCAGCTTCTAAATTCTGCTCTGCTAAAACAACTGAAATATCACTCGGAACTAGACCGTAGCTAGCCATTACATCTGGCCGTAGCCAAATACGCATCGAGTAGTTATTCTGACTAAAAATCATGGCTTCACCCACTCCGTTGACACGCTTTATACGAGGGAGAATATTGATGTCAGCGTAGTTCTGTAGAAACGTCATATCGTATTCTGGATTCTCGCTATTGATATTGAAAATCAACACGTTATCACTTTGACGTTTGGCGGTCACAACACCAGAACGAATCACTTCCTGAGGAAGTAAAGGTGTAGCTCGGGCAACACGATTTTGTACGTTAACAGCTGCTAAATCAGGATTTGTACCTAATTTAAAGTAGATATTAATCGAAGCAGAACCATCGTTACTAGAAGTAGAAGTCATGTATGCCATATCTTCCACACCGTTGATTTGCTCTTCTAAAGGAATAACGACCGATTTCATCACGGTTTCCGCATTCGCTCCTTGATAGTTAGCGCTCACCCTTACGGTTGGAGGTGCAATTTCAGGATATTGAGAAACGGGTAGATTAAGTAATCCTAATACTCCTAAGATGACAATAATGACGGATATAACTGTTGAAAGGACGGGACGGTCAATGAATTTACTAAACATAAAATGCTACTATTAAAATTTTAAAACGCTATCGGCAGGGACAATATTCGGCTTAATCTTTGTGCCTTCTGGAACGATGCCAATACCTTCGATAATCAATTTGTCTTTCGGCTTTAAACCTTCGGTTACCACAAAGTATTTTCCTCCTGGAATTTCGACTACTTTAATCGGAACGCCCATCACCGTTTCTCCTTCGCCTACAATAAAAGCTAGTCGTTTATCTTGAAGTTCAGATGTTGCTTTTTGAGGGATGATAATCACATTTTTTAAATGTGTTGGAATACGAACCGCTGCACTTGATCCAGAGCGCAACATTTTATCTGTGTTATCAAAACTTGCTCTTACGTTAAATGATCCCGTTTGACTATTGATTAAACCGCTAAATGTTTCGATACGTCCTTCTTTTTCATAGAGTTTACCATTGGATAATAAAAGTGTAACGGGTGGAATTTTACTGATTTTATCTTGAAAATTTTTTCCTTCAATCGTTTCAAACATCTTCAATTGATCTTTTTCATTAATGGAAAAATAAGCATACACTTTTGAGATATTAGAAACCACTGTTAAGGGTAAAACGGTATTACTATACACATAACTTCCTAATTTGTACGGTAATTTTCCGACAACACCATTTACAGGACTTTTAATGAACGTGTAGCCTAAGTTGGTTTGAGCGTTGGAATAGGTAGCTTTTGCTTGTTCTAACTCTGCTTTACGCATATCCAATGCTAAATTTGCATTCGTCAATTCGTAGGCACTGATGATTCCTTGCTCCACTAAAGGTTTGGTTTTGTCAACTTGAATTTTTGCCGCTTCAACAGCCGTTTTTGCACTTTCCACACGTGCTGCATACATGTTGACATCTTGAGCAAATTGAGGATTGGAAATCTTGAATAATAAATCGCCTTTTTTCACTTCTTGCCCTTCGTCGATGTACGTTTTTTCAATATAACCGTTAATCATTGGTCGAATTTCAATATCTTCTATTCCTTGTAATGTGGCAGGATATTCAGAATATAATTCAGCTTCTTGTTGTTGCAATTCGATGGTATTATACGATTGAATGGGCTTTTGGAATTCTGCCTCTTTACTTTTACATGAAACAAGTGCTAAGGAAGCAATCGTATATAGTAGGATTCTTTTTGTCTTCATTTATTTATTGAAAATTAAATTTTTGATAATCGTTTTTCTTTCTTGTATAATTTGGTCGAAGTCTTCGTTGGATAAGTCGAAAACGTCTTTATAAACTTCTTTTAAAACTAAAGGATAAGAAATCAAGGAAAAGATATCCAACACAAAATTAATGGGATGAGATTTCCGAATGACACCTGTATCCATTTGTTTTTGTACTTCCAAAAGGAATTCTCGCATCTCGTTTGTCGATTGCGGTTTCATAAACATTTTTTTGTCAAACAGCTTATTCGATTCAATGATACTATACACTTCAAAATAAGGGTAACGTTCCTTGAATAGAAAGGTAAATTCTATTAATAGATCTATTTTTTCTTCAAAAGAAATACAGTTTGCAGTAAATATAGCATTCATCCTTTCATGAAATTCCTTGATGATTTCACTGTGGACAATTTTGAATAAATTATCTTTTGACCGAAAATAGTAATTGACCAATGTTCTCTGAACACCTGAAAAATCGGCGATTTCTTGGCTTGTAGCTTTGATTTCACCTTTCTGATAAAATAGCTCTTTCGACTTTAAAATAATTAATTCTTCAGTATTCGTCATAATTTTTGACAACTTGTTTGACGAGAGTGTCAACAAAGATAGATAAAAGTCCAGGTAGATAAATTTATTATTTTGAAAGTTAAAGAATTATTAACGGTTTGGTGGGAGAAAAGTGGATTGAGAAAATTCTCACATTGCCTCTGGTCGTCTAAAAAATAATTCTTGACAATCCTTCGACGTGTACATCGACATCACAACAGCGGTTAATGGTGTCGTTAAAACATCTAAATAATCTATTTCACCCAGTTCTTCTCTAATTTGATACGCTAGTTTTTCTTCTTCAATGGAAAATTGAGAATCGACTCCGGGTTTATTACCGCGTGGATCTACTCGATACCAACCGTATTCTTCTAAGTAAATAGTATTCAAACCATGTAATGCATAACCCGAATCGATGGTATTATTTCTCAAGACACGTTGGTAGCAAAAACCAGTTGGAATTCCCATTCCACGAAGCAACGCCGCTAATAAATGGGATTTGGCAAAACAGATGCCTTCTTTCTTTGCTAAAACTTCTTCGGCGCTCACAGTGATGACTTTACTTTGTGTGTCAAAAGAATGTTGAATTTCATCTCGTGCGACTTCAAAAGCTAATTTCGCTCTTTCCATTTTTGTGGTAGCCTTGGATTCAATCTGGTTGATTTTTTTCTTTATCAAAGGCGTATTGAATTGAATAATAGGCGGAATCTCTTTTAGATAATCGTCGATGTTGTTGGATCGTATTCGAAGTGCGGACATTTGAAATGAAATTTAAAATTACGTTTGCTTTTTTAAAGTGTAATTGATTCGCCGATAGGTAATAATGTCAATGTTTTTCCTTTTTCCTTAAATGTTTGAATGGCCTTTTCGTGATTGATGGTAATCGGTTCTGCCGTATCGAAGTGAACTCCTAAAATATTCGTACATTCGGTGAATTCAGCCGCAACAATCGCTTCTTGAACATCCATGGTGAAATTTCCACCAACTGGAAAAATAGCTAAATCTAGTTGGAAGAATAGAGGAATCAATTTCATATCCCAAGTAAGAGCCGTGTCTCCAGCGATGTATATTGTTTTTTCTTCCGCTTGAATAATATACCCAACAGGATTTCCGCCATACGTTCCATCTGGAAAAGAAGAGGAGTGTATTGCCGTAACGACTTTTACGCGACCGAAGTCAAAATCCCAACTTCCACCTGGGTTCATTCCGTGTCCCTCATATTTTTTGTGATGGGCATAATAAGTCACTATTTCGTGATTAGAAATAATCTGCGCTTTTGTTCGGTCAACGATGGCTTCCACATCCATCACGTGATCGTAATGTGCGTGCGTCAAAAGAATGTAATCCGCTTTTAAAGTGGTAATATCAATACTCGCCGCTTTAGGATTCCCTGAGATAAAAGGGTCTACTAATATGTGTTTTCCGTTGATTTCTAGTCCTAAACTAGCATGTCCGTAATACGTGATTTTCATAGCGAATGAATTATAATTTTTATGAGCCTAAAGTTAAAGAAAATAAAATAGATAAATAACGTTTTGATGTGCTAGTATTTTAAAGCTCATAAAATCTCCAATGAAGTTCTCGTACTCAACGACAGATTAGGATGTCGCAACTTGTTCCGATGTAGAATCGGAATTGATTTTATCGCTGGGCCACAAACGACGACCACGAGTAGCAACGAAGGTAAATTGCTGTTGTAAAAATAACTGTCTGAGCGCTAGCGAGTTTTATTTTTACAAGCAATAAGGAAGATTTGGGTGATGAAAAAGATCACGACGATGAGGTTTTTGTTACTTTTTGACGGACAAAAAGTAAAAGAAAAATAAAAAAATGACATTTCATGCATTAATACAAAATCCACTGCTTCACCTATAATTTCAATAAATATGCTCTCATAATTATTTCGTTCAATAACTGAATCAAAAATCTCAAAACATTAAAACAAATGCCAAAAATCACCCCACTCTAATAATCGTAGCATCTTCCATTTTTAAATAAGTCCTTGCTAATTCTAACAATTCATCTGCCCTAATGCTTTTCACTTTCTCAATAAATTCATTGTAAAAATCCAACTCTAATCCGTAGGTATTTACACTTAGATATAAATCCATTAAAGCATCGCTTCCATCGGCATCTTTTAAGAGTTGTCCTAGCAAATAGTTTTTCACTAGTTGCAATTCGCCTTCGCCTATCTTCTCATCCCTAAGGCGTTGTATCTCTAGCTTTATTTGATGTAGTGAGTCAACTTGTGCTTCTTTTTTGACTTCTGTAGCGATAATCAAATGTCCTGAAGTTCGCATTTCTGCTATTCCAGAACCAATTCCGTAAGTATAGCCTTTATCTTCTCTTAGATTAGACATCAAACGACTACCGAAATAACTACCTAAAACCGTCTGTAACACGTCTACTCCAATAAAGTCTTTATGCGTTTTGTTGAATAATGGAAAACCAATGCGAATGGCTGTTTGAACTGCTTCGCTCTTTTCTTCATATAAGTCGATAGCTTTATTGTCGATTGTTTCAATAAACGATGTTGCTTGTTGATTGCTCCAAGTAGCGAATTTCTGACACCATTTGTACACTATCGATTCTTCTAAATTCGCCACACACACCATTTGTCTTAATCCTTTTAGGTAAAAATCCGCATGAAAATCGACAATGGAACTAGGGTTTATTTTATCATAATCTTCGATGACGGCAATTCTTCCGTAACGTTTGTCATTTTGGTAAAAATACTGCGCAAAAAGTCGTCTGGCGAGTACACTCATCTTTTGTGAGTTGACTAAATACGTTTGTTTGCGGTCTCTTAAAATATCTTCTAATTCTTGTTGTGGAAAAATGACATTCGCAATTGCATCGAATACAATATCTAAGACCGCATCGAAATATTCTCTCAAAAAATAAACAGCCACTACTGCTTCTTCATGATTCGCTTGCATATGAATATAAGCACCCAATTGCGCCAACTCATCGTGAATCTGAGTGGCTGTTTTATCCTTCGTTCCAGATAATAACAAGGCGTTTGTCAATCCTGCAATTAGCACATCTCCTTGAATGGTTCCTGCGTTAAAATGTAATTCAAAACGACACGTTTCGTCGGGAACATCTTTTATCCAAAGGAGTTGACATTGATCGGTTAATTCTTTGACAATCGGTGAAATAAACGTCATGTTTTCAATAGGCTGTAACGAAGGGGCGATAGTGCGATTCATGCGATTGCTTTAATTTTTAATGTGGAACAATTGGTCTTGTCAAATACTTCTCCTGCCACACGATGTAAGTCATTGACGGTGATGATATCATAGCGATGAAGTTCTTCATTGATTGCTTCGATGTTTCCTAAAAGTTCAAAGAAACAAAGATTCATAATGCGATTCAATAACGTTTTTTCTTGATAGGCTTTCGCGGTTTTAATCTTATTTTTTAAACGGATTAATTCGTGTTCTTCTATGATTTTAGCTTTCACGTCGTTGAGAACTTCCCAAAGTGCTTTATCCAATGCTTCAAATGTTGCGTTCGGCGCTAACTTTCCTGTAATCATAAATAATCCATCATCGATAGCACCTGTCACACTTGCTCCGATACTCGTCACTAATTTGAGTTCTTTTTTAATCTTCACATAGAGTTTAGAGGATTTGTCGGATCCAACTAAATCGGATAAAACATCGGTCACATAATAATCTTTCGATAAACGATTTCCCATTTTGAAAGCGTAATAAAAAGCATCCGAAGGTACTTTTTGCTCTACTGTCTTTTCTCGATAAACTAATTGCTTCGGTTCTTGTGGTAAATTTCGTTGATTGAGTTCCCCTGCAGGAATGTCTCCGTACCATTTTTCTACCATGGCTTTCACTTCGGCTAACTCAAAGTTTCCTCCAATGGCTAAAATCGCGTTGGAAGGATGATAATATTTCTTAAAAAATGCTTTCACATCTTCCATCGTTGCACTTTCAATGTGACTAATTTCACGACCAATTGTTGACCAACGATACGGATGTTTTTTATACGCCAATTCTCTCAGAAGCATCATCGCATTGCCATACGGTTGATTCAAATAACGTTGTTTAAATTCTTCGATAACGACACTTCGTTGTACCTCCAGACTTTTCGGTGTAAATGCTAATGATAACATTCTATCTGATTCCAACCACAAAGCAGTTTCGATATTTTGCTTTGGAACAACGTCGTAATAGTTGGTAATATCATTAGAAGTAAATGCATTATTTTCACCTCCAGCTAATTGCAAAGGAGTGTCAAATTCAGGGATATTCACAGAACCTCCAAACATCAAATGTTCAAAAAGGTGTGCAAATCCTGTCTTTTCAAACTCTTCATCTCGTGCTCCAACGTTATAGAGTGTATTCACGACCGCCATTGGAGTTGTCTTATCTTGATGAAAAATGACTGTTAAGCCATTCTCCAGTTTGAACTTATCGTATTTAACCATGTATCAATTGTTTCTTTTTAAAGATCTAGTTGTCCTTCTTTCAGAAGGTTCAGTGCTACTTGGTATTCTGAAATGATTTCTTTGACTACTTCAGCAGCAGGTTTTATTTCAGAAATCAATCCTGAAATTTGACCAATTTCCAATTCACCTTCTCGGATATCACCTTCAAACATTCCTTTCTTGGCTCTTCCTCTTCCCAATAATTCTTTGAGTTCCTCAGGAGACGCATTATTTTGATACGCTTTTTCAACCTTTTGGTAAAAATCATTTTTCAATAAACGAACAGGTACCAATTCTTTCAAGGTTAAAATGGTATCACCTTCTTTCGCATTGATAATGTAGTCTTTGAAATTCTCGTGTGCACTAGATTCAGGTGTTGCGACAAATCGACTTCCAATCTGAACAGCGTCCGCACCTAAAACAATTGCTGCTAGCATTCCACTACCTGTTCCAATTCCACCCGCAGCAATCACGGGAATGTCTACTGCTTTTCGAACCATTGGCACCAAACACATCGTTGTAGTCTCTTCACGGCCATTATGACCTCCCGCTTCAAAACCTTCACAAACAATTGCATCAACACCCGCTTCTTGTGCTTTTAAGGCAAACTTCACTCCCGCAACAACATGAACAACTTTTATTCCATTTTCTTGCAGTTTTTTCGTCCATGTTTTGGGATTACCAGCTGAGGTAAAAACGATAGGAACTTTATATTTTATAATCGTTTCGATGTGTTTTTCAATGTCAGGATAAAGCATAGGTAAATTTACGGCAAACGGTTTATTGGTTGCTCGTTGACATTTTTGGATATGCTCTTCTAAAACCTTCGGATACATGGATCCAGAACCGATAATTCCTAAACCGCCAGCATTTGAAACAGCGGACGCTAATTCCCATCCAGAGCACCAAATCATTCCTGCTTGAATAATGGGATATTGAATACCAAAAAGGGTTGTTATTCTATTTGACATATTTTTGATCTGTTTTGACAGCTAAGATACACAAAAAGGCTATCTAAAATTAGATAGCCTTTTCGTATATAGTGCTTTTAATGTTATTTAAGCTTCTCGATAATCTTATTATACGTAGCTTCATTTTCAGGATCAAGTTCAATTACTTTTGTCCATACTTCTTTTGCTTTTTCGATATTCTTATCTGGAGAATTCACATAATAATCACCTAAATATCTATACGCTTCTAACGTCATTCCTTTATACTGAACTTGTTGCTCAGGAGTTGTATTTTCCAAATAACCATCATAAAATTTCTTAGCCTCCCAAGTTTTTACTTCTCTATCTAAATCCATGAAAACGTTCGCACGAGCTCTCCAGAAGAAAGAGAAACTATATGTTGGAGAAAGTTTCAATACATGTGCATTTGCCTTGTCAGAATTCACATAATCTTTCGCTAAGAAATAAACGCGACCTAACTCAAAATAATCTACTAAAGACAATTCACTAGAGTCTATTGCGATGATTTTATTATATGCGTCAATCGCTTCTGTATACTTCTCTTCTTTGGTAAATGCTTTCGCTAATCCGCTCAACACTTCTTTAGCAACAGTAGTGTCTTCAGCTGCTTTATAATAAGCGACAATAGCTTCATCATTTTTACCCACTTTCGTTAAATACAACGCTTTATATTTGTAATCCATTCCAATTACTTCTTTATTTGCATCATATTTAGTGATAAAGTCATTCATTCGTTTAAGCGCCTCTTTAAATTTAAGAGTATCGTTTTTATTTTCAGAAGCCTCCATGCATTCATAGGTTGCATACAAATCAATACGCTCAATATAAACCGACGTAAAATTGATAGCCTCTAATCCCTTCACTTGCTCCAATGCATCACAATATCTTTGCGCATTGTATAAAGCAGCAGCATATTTATAGCGTGCATAGTTATCATTGTTTAAACTTAAATGTTTTTCCCAATTTGTAATGGCCAAATCATATTTCCCAAACATTGCTTGTAATTCAGCGTGAGCTCTATAAGCAGGGGCATATTTAGGGTCTAAAGTTTGTGCTTGTACATACATTTCATCTGCTAGCTTATAGTTACGAGCACGTTGGTATAGCTTAGCTTTACGAACAATTGTTCTTGGAGATTGTTCTATTTTTTCGGCATTATTGTATTCGCGAATTGCATCTGTTCCGTTTTTTGGATCTTTTTCCAAAATAGCATCTCCTAAAAATAAAAATCCATCGACATTCTTAGGATCCATCTCGGTTGCTATTCTCAAATAAGCAATTGCTTTGTTTAAATCATTTTTAGGAGCGACTGTTAAGAATGAACCAATTTGACGATATACTTCGGCATTTTTCTTTCTAGAAACTTTAATGGCTTCTTCAAATGAGAGCATAGCTTCTGATTGCTGACCGTTTATCCATTGTACTTTTCCTTTTGCGACAATCCCCAATGGATTCTTCTCATCTAAACTAGCTGCTTTTTCCCAGAAATAAACAGCAGAATCTAATTTTTCAGAAAGTAAATAGTTTTCTGCTAAATAGAAGTAATTCTCAACATTATTGGGTTCACTTGTAATCAAGTCACCAAATTCTTTGGTGGCTTCATCATAACGCTCAGAAGCTGTTTTTAACTTAGCTGATTGCAAAGATTGCGCAAAGGCTAAAGTTGTCATGGTAGTAAAAACGACGAAATAGAATGCTTTTTTCATTTTACTTTATTTTGATATTCAGTTATAGATTACAATTTATCTGCCAAAAATTGGCTTTTTTAAAAATATGAGGACAAAAATAATGAAAATTCCTAAATGACGGAATTGTTTTATCACGAAAGCACCTTCCAAATGGGCTTCTTCAGTTAGATCATTCTTGAACAACTCGAATTTCTCTCGCGACCATCTTAGCAGGAATAAGGTTTGATTTATAAATAATCAATTGTCCTTTTTGTCCATTCACCATGAAACGTTCGAATTGAGAATTTATTGAAACACGACTCCCTTTATTAATCATATAGAACTTACGCGTCATTGGATAAACATCATTGTAGATGTACGCTGGATAAGGCTGAAAATACTCTGAATATTTATTAAAGGCAATATCACATACTTTGATACCTTCTTTAAATTTTAACATCGTTGTATCTCTATCATCATTAATCCAGTTTGCTCCAATAACTCCTAGAGCATTTGGGTTTTTCCGTATAACATCTATTACTTCTTCATTCGATTTTACAGCAGTGATATTAGGACTTAATTCCTTTCTGTCAATCATGTTATAGATGTAATAGAAATTAGCTGAATTAGATTGATCCAAGACAATCGTAATTTTTTTACCAGACGTTCTCCAAGTAGTATCTTTTCCACTAAAAATAGCTTTTAATTCATCCAATGTAAAGGTACTATCTTGTGAAGTTGGATTTACAATTAATGCAATTGCATCTGTGCCAAGGTGATTGGTATTAAACTCTACATTCTTCGTTCTCAAATAAGCTGTTTCCTGTTCTGAAAACTCTCTTGTGATAATAATTGTTTTTGTTTTATTTTCTTTGAAAGCTTCAATGGCATCATATTCTGATACATAATGAGGAATAATTTGTCCATCGCGAATTTGACTTTCAAAAGTAGGTATACTAGTATCGAAAAGCGGTTTGTAGGACTCGTCAATATAAATATCTGCTACTTCTTCTTTCACGGGTTCATTCGACCAACAGCTCACCAATAGAGGCATTATCAAAAACAATCCGAAAACTTTCTTAACTACTTTCATCCTCTTTAATTTTTAAGTTTCATATATACTCTAAAGCTTCTAAAAAGGCTATATAAAATTAATATAACAACAAAAATATACTTCTGTGTAGGTGGGAATAAATTTTGAAAAACCTCTGTAAATAAAATAAAATATAGCCAGACCCAAATGACAGCAATAATAAATACACTAAAAATAATATTGATATATTTAAAATCCATATTTGAAAAAAAATAAAAACCCCGAATTTTGGTCGGGGTTTTAAACTATTAAAAAATTAATTATTCTATCGCAAATTCTACTGGAAGAATAAAGTAAGATGCAACTGTCTTTCCGCTTTTCTTAGCAGGCGTCCAGCGAGGCATTTTTCGTACAACACGAACTGCCTCATTATCACATTCTTTACAATCTTTCATTCCTCTAACAATCGAAACTGTCTTAATGGTACCATCAGTATTGACAACAAACTTTAATACTGATTTACCAGATAAGCCTAATTCTCGAGCGATGTCCGGATATTGAATATTTTCCTGTAAGAACTTTACCAATGCCTTTCTTCCTCCTGGGAATTCTGCAAACTCATCTACTACCGTTTCAATTACAGGATCCTTCTTTTCAATTACAGGTGGTGGTGGTGGTGGCGCTTGTGTAGAATAATCTGTATTGCCTTCTACATTTTGCTTTCCTACCTTAGTATTATCCAATTCTGTAACTGTTGGAGGTGGAGTTTCTACTGCTTCATTCGTTACCACTGGTGGTAAGAAGGCAGTTTCATTCTCCAACTGTTCTGGAATTTCAAGCTCTGGCTCTGGTTCTGGTATCACCTCCTCTTCTTCAGGCTCCTCGTAATATTCAATTACGGTACGTGTCAATTCGTCTTGATCTTGTTCTTCAGTATTTACTGAATACTTATCGTAGATTAATTTACTTCCATAAACTAGACCAATGAAAAGAATTAAACCTAAAATAATCAATAAAAGATTTTTATTATAATCCCTTCGAATTTGATAAGCACCATACATCTTATTTTTCTCCTCAAAAACTACCTCATTCCTAGTGGTAGAGGTAACTTGTTGCCATTTAATGGAGGTGAAAAACTCATACAAAGAGATAAAAGCAACGATTCCCATCAAGACTAAAAACATCATCACATCCGATGAAATTCCGGATTGTTGTACCGCCACTTCTGTTGCTGCTTCTGCTGCCATAACTTACTTGTTTAAGGTTGTGTTTAAAAGATTTAACTCATCTTGATTGATATCCACATGTGTATAGGTACCAATGTCAGCAATCATACATTCGTCAATCATGTTAACAAACGCTTTTGTGAGTGCTTTGTCGTCGGTTTTAATCAACACCTTAACAGCTTTTTGGTCTTTTTGAGCCTCTGTCATTAAATTAACATAGGTGGTGTCCATTATTTCTTTTTTATAGAGCTGATCTGCGTAGATTTTTTTCTTGTCAATAACAAATTTATTACGCTCAGCTAATAATTTACGAACACCTGCCATATCAATCTCAGTCAAGGTTGTTGCAGGTTGTGCTTTTGTATTCCCTTCTGGAAAAAACTCTCCATCATAGTAAAAAGCACGATCTTTTGTTAATATAAAAGTTAATGCATTATTTATTAACGTGCTTGGTGGTATTACTTTATCATTCTTAGGCTTTGCTGGATAAACTACTTTCATCACCATCGGTTTAGAGAAAGTTGTCGTCATTACAAAGAATGTTAGAAGAAGAAAAGCTAAATCCACCATGGGCGTCATATCAATATGAGGTACACCTTTCTTAGCTCTTTTCTTGCCTTTTCCGTCTCCGCCTGTGTCTTGTATCTGTGCCATTTTCCTCTATATTATTGTTCAACTTTTCTAGGATCTGCTGCCATTCCTGTAATGAATGAGAACTTCGTATCCATGTCTAAATCCTTAAATGTACCTACCACATTTTGAACAAAATGATAAGGAGCATCTTTATCTGCTTTTAAAATGAATTTTGGTTTCATTTCTTGTGCTAATTGCTTCTTGTCCATTCCTGGATTTTCGGCAACCATCTTCTCAAAACGTACTTTACCATCTTCATTCAAGCGATCATAGACTACCTTCACCCATATCTTTAATTCATTGTGTGTAGAATCCACAGGTATTCCTCCTCCTTCTAAGTCTGCTAATTCTTTACGTTGCTCAGCTGTCAAATCCAAGAACTTAGGTAGTTCTCTAAATGTACATCCTATTTCAGTCGCTTCAATAAAACTATTGATTTGATCTTGACTTAATTGTAATTTTGTCTTATTCATTAAATCAGCAACGATTCCTCTTTTAACCTCCTCATTCCCTGAGAAACTAACATAAGTTCTACCTTTTTGATCCACTGCAATTTGAAGGAAATCTTTAGGCATTAACTCTGTAGATATACTCGATGGAATGTCAATTACGGCTATGTCGTCTGTTCGGAAATTAGCGGAAAGCATGAAGAAGGTAACCAATAAGAAACCTAAGTCCACCATCGGCGTCATGTCGATGCTCGGAGCTGATTTCGGTTTACTAATTTTTGCCATCCTTTTTTCTTTTAATTAAATTAAATTTCCTAACTAATTACTTTACAGTCTTAGAAAAATCTTGAACAATTGCAAAACTTGCTTCGTCCATTGCATGTGTCATTTGGTCTACTTTCGTAGTAAACATACTGTAGAAAATAATTGCTAAAGTAGAACCGAGAATACCTAAAGCTGTATTAATTAAGGCTTCAGAAATACCTGTTGCTAATTGTGCTGTATCAGGAGCTCCAGAAGATAAAGCCGCAAACGCACGAATCATTCCCATTACCGTACCAATCAAACCAATTAAGGTAGATGTAGATGCTACTGTTGAAATAATTACTAAGTTTTTAGACATCATTGGTCCTTCCAATGTAATTGCTTCTTCTAATTCACTTTTAACCGCTTCAATTTTCTTTTCTTTACTATAAGCGTCATCATTTTGAATCATCTTGTATTTCATCAATCCAGAACGAACGACATTTGCTAAAGAACCTTTTTGCTTGTCACACTCCACCAAAGCTTCGTCAATTTTACCTGCAGCTAATAAATTTTTAACTTTCAAAATAAAAGTGTCTAACTTTCCTGTTCCTTTAATTTTTGCCATTGTAAAGAAACGCTCAAATGTGAAAATAATCACAACGATGTTTACAGCAAGTAATATTGGAACAATAAAACCACCTTTGTAGATAATTCCAAGATAATTACCTTTTAACGGCTCAGCTTCCGGATTACCATCCACAAAATTCGCAGGATTACCAAGTATTACCTTAAAGATAATAATTCCTAAAACCAATGCGATAACAATTGAAATAGCTGCTAAAAATGCAGAAAAACCTCCTGATGTTTTAGTATTGGCAGCTGTAGTTTTAACTTCTGTACTCATAATTAATTTTTTAAAGTTTCTTTTTGATTTAATTTTTAAAGTCTCAAACTTAGTGAAAACAGTTTTAATATGGACATGTTTTACTAGTATTTTTTATTTAAGTGCTATTTTAACAATGTGAAATGTATTTTTTTACTGCTCTTTTTCACTATTAATTCTATGTTTCACCTTGTAATTTATCTCACTTAAAATATAAAACGCTTAACTTCAATTCATAGTATAGACTTTATTATATACGCTCATCCTTTTTATTTAAGTGTCGTTTTAACCGTGTGAAAGGTTTTTTAAAGGTTCTTTTTTTAGTTTCCATTTTTGTTTCATGCTGTTTCAAAGTTAATTTATAACTTTAGAACGCTAAAAAATCAAATTGTAGAATGAACACTATTAAAAATTACGTATTAGGACAATGGGTTGCGGGTGAAGGAACCGAAACAACCGTTTTTGATGCTATCACTGGCGATATAATCGGAAGCGCATCATCCAAAGGATTAGATTTTAATTCTATTTTAGAATATGGTAGAACTGAAGGAGGAAGCGTTTTACGAAAAATGACTTTTCAAGAAAGAGGAAGAATGTTAAAAGCTTTAGCATTGTATCTGATGCAAAGAAAAGATAGTTATTATGAATTAAGTTATCGAACAGGAGCAACGAAAGTAGACTCATGGATTGATATCGAGGGAGGAATTGGAAATTTATTTGCGAATGCCTCTTTAAGAAGACAATTTCCTGACTTATCTTTTTATGTCGATGGCGACGCAGTTCCATTATCCAAAAGTGGTTCTTTTATTGGTCACCATATAATGGTACCGAAAGAAGGTGTCGCTGTTCATATTAATGCATTCAACTTCCCTGTTTGGGGAATGTTAGAAAAAATTGCCGTTAACCTACTTGCTGGTGTTCCTGCAGTGGTGAAGCCATCTTCTATTACTGGTTTCTTAACGGAAGCTGTGGTGAAAGATATTATTGCTTCTAAAATATTACCGGAAGGTGCTTTACAATTATTATCTGGAGCAGCAAGAGAATTGATTGATTCTGTTTCGAGTCAAGATATTGTCACTTTCACAGGAAGTGCTTCTACTGGATTGATGTTAAAGTCGAAACCAGTAATTACAAAAGGGAACGTTCCTTTTAACTTAGAAGCGGATTCATTAAATGCCATGATTCTTGGCAAAAAGGCAACACCTGACACAGAAGAATTTGCTGTTTTCGTCAAAGAAGTCACTAAAGAAATCACTATTAAAGCAGGGCAAAAATGTACGGCTGTTCGTCGTATCATGGTTCCTGTAGAATTAGTAGACGAAGTGAATTCCGCTATTTCCAAGCGATTGGCTTCTACAGTTATCGGCGATCCAAAAGCGGAAGGTGTACGAATGGGGTCATTAGCTTCTACCGGACAAGTGAAAGCAGTTCGTGAAGCAGTTGAAGCACTTAGCAAATCACAAGAAATCGTTTACGGAAGTTTAGATAATTTCGACGTTGTCGGTGCAGATCGTTCCAAAGGAGCCTTCTTCTCTCCTATTCTTTTCTTTAATGATAGTCCATTTGTTAAAACCGATGTACATGAAATTGAAGCATTCGGTCCCGTTTCGACGATTATGCCGTACAAGAATATTGAAGATGCTATTGAATTAGCCAAATTAGGAAAAGGTTCACTTGTATCTTCTATAGTAACACCTTGTAATAAGGAAGCAACTGAATATGTTATCGGTGCTGCTTCGATGCACGGACGTATTTTAGTGTTGAATAAAGATTGTGCAAAAGAAAGTACTGGTCATGGTTCTCCAATGCCAATGTTAGTTCATGGTGGTCCAGGTCGTGCTGGTGGTGGTGAAGAAATGGGCGGAAAAAGAGGTGTACTACATTATTTACAACGTACCGCTATTCAAGGACATCCAACAACTATTTCTGCTATCACACAAGTATATCAACAAGGTGCTAAAGGAAATGTATTAGAAGAACATCCATTTAAAAAGTATTACGAAGAATTAGCTGTCGGTGATCAATTGATAACTGAAAGTCGTAAAATTACACCAGAAGATATCGATCAATTTGCGGCTTTGAGCGGAGATAATTTCTATGCGCATAAAAGAGAAACTGATTTTGCGGGAACGATGTTCGACGAACAAGTAGCGCATGGTTATTTTATCATGAGTGCAGCTGCTGGTCTATTTGTAGATAGTTACGAAAAGAATCCTGTTCTGTTGAATTACGGAATTGATGAATTGCGTTTCACGAAACCAGTTTACGCTGGAGCAAACATTCATGTGCGGTTTACGTGTAAAGAGAAAATCACCACGGATGTCACACCAAAAGAAGACGACCCGAAAACAAAAATTCAACGAGGTGTTGTGAAATGGTTAGTCGAAATGTTAGATGATACCGATGAACCATTAGTGGGAATCGCAACGATTTTAACAATGGTCGAGAAGAAAGATCAGTCCGCATATTAAATAGTTTTTAGATTGAGTGAAAGCCGTCCGAATTGGACGGCTTTTTCCATTTTTAACTTATCTTTGCTCCATGGGAAGAAAAATAGCCATCGACTTTGGTTTAAAACGTACTGGAATTGCCATTACCGATGAATCTAATATCATCGCTTCGGGGTTAACAACGATTTATAGCCGTGAATTGATGTCGTTTTTAGAAAAATTGATTACCGAAAAAAAAGTGGATACGATTGTCTTGGGTTTTCCAAAGAAATTGAACAATGAAGATGGCCATATTACTCAAAATGTGCGATTATTGAAAGAAGCATTGGATAAGAAATTTCCACAGTGCGAAATTGTCCTGCTTGACGAACGTTTTACTTCTAAAATGGCCTTTCAAACGATGATTGATAGCGGTTTGAAGAAAAAAGATCGTCAAAAAAAGTCACTGATAGATGAAATCAGCGCAACCATTCTGTTACAAGATTACATGAATCGCTGATATGTCCGAAACCATCGCTTATTATTTTGATGAAGACAAATGCTTGCTTTTTATAGGACGAAAATCGTTTTTGCGAACAACTTCCAATGATTTGACCTTATTGCAAAACTATCTGGATGAACATCCAAATACGTATAAAGCAATGGCACTTTCCTACGATTTAAAAAATGCAATTGAAGACCTTACTTCATCCAATAACGATCGGATTGGATTCCCGAATGTGATTTGCTGGGAACCAGAACATGTAATTTCATTTAAAGATAACGAATGGACTGTTTTACAAAGTAATAATGCGGACAAAGCGTTAACGTATGGGAAATCATTTATTCAGCAAGTTAAACAAGATGAAAATAACTTACCTAAATTAACTTTTCAATCGACAGAAAGTAAAGCGGATTATTTAAAAGCAATTCAAAAAATTCAAGAAGAAATTCAATACGGCAATTCGTATGAAGTGAATTACTGTCAAGAATTTTACACCGAAAATATACCTGAATTTTCTTCTTTTACCTTAATTAAGGAATTATTTAAAACAACAAAAGCGCCCTTTTCTTCTTATGTGAAATTTGATGAATGGGAAGTTTTCAGCGGAAGTCCTGAACGCTTTTTAAAAAAAACAGGCAGTCGAATCATTTCACAACCGATAAAAGGAACAATTGCCAGAGGAAAAAATAAAGAAGAAGATGAGTCTCTAAAACAAACGCTCTTAAATTCTAAAAAAGACATCTCTGAAAATATGATGATTGTAGATTTAGTTCGAAACGATTTATCGCGCATTGCTCAAAAAGGAACCGTTGAAGTGGAAGAATTGGCAGGAATTCATTCTTTCAACACAGTGCATCATTTAGTCTCCACAATTGAGTGCAAATTAAAAGAAGACACTTCATTTTCGACTATTTTACAAGCTACTTTCCCAATGGGATCCATGACGGGCGCTCCCAAACTATCGACGATGAATATTATTGAGCAACACGAGCAATTTAAACGTGGCATTTATTCAGGAAGCATCGGTTATATTGAGCCCAACGGTGATTTTGATTTGAATGTGGTGATTCGGTCGTTAGTGAAAAATAATGAACGCAAAGTGATGACGTGTGGAGTTGGTGGAGCAATCACGATGCAATCGAATGCTGAAAATGAGTTTGATGAATGCCTTGTGAAAGTCGATAAAATATTAAAGTTGTTTTCCAACTCTGGAGTGGATTTAGACGTTTAGTTTGGAATACTTTTATATTCTGTGGTAAGATTAAATAAGAGGTTTTTATTCTTATTTAACTTTTTTTGAGGAAAAAGCAACAATTCAAACAGTACCGTATGGATGTCGTCGTGATCTTTTTCGACATCTTAATTTACCGTTGAAATTGGAATTTTCATTTACTTGAAATAAACTATATTCTTAAAAAGAACTACGTATTTAAACCTACATTCAAGTAATAAATGCAACTTTTAGATTGCGTGGTGAAATAAATTTCAAAACAGGAGAGAAATCTAAGAATTTTCTTCGCTGTTTCTAGGAAAGAGTTATTTTACCTCGTTAAATCACCAAAAATAAAGTTATAGATTTGATCAAAGAAGATTATAGTTCAGAACAGATTTCAGGAGTCTTGAAAAAGAAGGAGTTGAAGCGATATCTCATGAGAGAATTTATCAATATGTTTGGGATGATAAAAAACGGAATGGTTCTTTGTATACACACTTGCGAAGAAAAGGTCGAAAATACCGTAAAAGAGGCAACAATAAAGACTCTAGAGGCCAGTTAGTTAATCGTGTTGGAATAGAGAAGCGTCCCAAAGAAGCAGAAGAAAGGAAAGTATTTGGACACTTAGAAATCGATACTATAATAGGTAATAAACATAAAGGTGCTATTGTTACGCTAAATGATAGAGCATCAGGTATGTTATGGGTGCGTAAAACTGAAACAAGAGATGCTGAAAAAGTTAGCCCCTGGGAAAGAGGATCCAATGAAAATTTAAATGGTCTTGTCAGACAATATATTCCAAAGAAAATGGACTTTGCTGAATTAACTGATGAGCGAGTTAAAGAAATAGAAACCCAAATAAACAACAGAACAAGAAAGAGATATTCATATGAATCACCTATATTTGTTAGGAATAAATTATTGTTCAACCCATAAGTTGCATTAGTGACTTGAATGCAGCAAATAAATAAAATCCTAATTTTATAACAATTCAATCATCATTTCCACTCCAAAGTGTATATTTGAAAAAAAAGAACATTATGCGTATTATTTCCGTTTTATTGACACTACTTATTTTAGCCGCTTGTAAAGAAAAAGTAGTAGAAGATAAAAAGCCTTTGGATCAACTTACTCTTCAGGAATTGGATTCTTTAGTGAATAAAGAACCAGAGAATGTCGCTTATTTGAAATTATACGGTTCTAAGCTACTCGATGAATATCTAGGAGAAGAAGCACTTCCGGTATTAGCAAAAGCATATCGTTTAAATCCAAAGGATATCCGTGTGAAGCAATTATATGCGAGCGCACTTATCAATCGTATTCATAAAAACGCGAGTGAAGTCGAAACAGGAATTAAGAATTTAAAAGAAATCATCAAGAAAGAGCCCGAAAACAAAAAAGCATTTTTGGACTTAGCAACTGCTTACAGCTACTTTCAAGATTACGAAAACACCTTCAAATATGTAAATGAAGCCTTGAGAATTGATCCTAAATACCGTGATGCATATATTATTAAAGGTCGTACGTATTACAAAATGGGAAATATCAAATTGACCAAATCTTCTTTTGAAACGGCAGTTCAACAAGATCCACAATTCTTCCTGGGCTACCTTCAGTTAGGATGGGTTTACACCGAAACTGAAGATTATAAAAATGCGTTGCAATATTTTATCACAGCATCACAATTGGAAAATAATTCAACCGATGCGTTGTACGGTGTGGCTTACAATCAACAAATGTCAGGAAAATCCAGCGAAGCATTGGAAGGTTATCGTAATTTACTAGCTGTTGATTCAGCCTATTATTTAGCTTATTTCAATCAAGCGTACATTAAGGAATATGACCAATTAGAAATTGATAGTGCGGTTTATTATTACAAAAAAGCATTGGCAATTCAACCTGAATTTGTCAAAGGATGGCATCAATTAGGTATGTGCTATCTGGAAAAAGGGAATAAAGAAACAGCATTAATCGCCTTTAAGAAAGCATTGGAATACAATCCTGAGTATGATTTAACTAAAGAAGTTCTCATTAAAAATTATAAGAATTACGATGCAGCGAAATAAGCTGATTCTTCTTTTGGGAGATGTCATAATTCCAATTTTAGGATATTACCTTTGGAATTGGGGACTGTATTTTATTTTCTTGTTTCTATTTTTAGATTTGCTTTCTTATAATATCCTATATTATTTTAAAAATCGAAAAATCCAGCAATTTAAAAATCAGTCGATTGAAACTAAGCAAATGATTGGTCATTTCGGAATTTTGTTCCTCACGACAGCGCTGATTTTTATCGGATATTCCTATTTGTTTAACGCGCTGCAAGCAACCAATTATACGACTGAAATGATTTCATTTTTCATGTATAAAGACATGGGATTTACACAAGGTTATATACTTCTACCGATTATCATTCTGACAGCTTTGATGACTTACAAAACGGAGTTTATTTTGCATGGACAATTCGCCAAACAATCTATTCCACAACTTTTCATGAGTTATTTACGCGATAATTTGGCGACACTCTGTTTGTTGGGGTTCTTTTTATTGCTATTTGCACTTCATATTTTGAGTCCCGCGGTATATTTTTATGTAGGAATTTTCTTGTTTGGGATTTACAAAGTACTTCTTCTCAAACGTGCTTGAGATTAGATTAATTCAAATAATTCGTCTGTATCTTTTCTAACTTTTCTCCAATGCTGTCTAATATCAGCTTCAGAACGATAGCCTAAAGCACAAACTACCGTAGCGGTAATATTGTGTTCGTCTAACCCTAATACCTCGTTGTACTTATCTATTTGAAATCCTTCAATCGGTGAAGCATCTACTCTGTAATGCGCCGCGGTCTGCAATAATTGACCTAATGCAATGTAACATTGTTTTTCGTTCGAATGCATAACTTGCACATCAGAACGATATTGCAAATCTCTCTTTAATCGTAGCGCATATTTATCGAGTTCTTCTACCGGAACATTTTGAGCATTTGAATTAAGTTCAATGAAACGATCATAATGTTCATCTGTAAGTGATTTGTATGAACAGAAAACAATCAAATGTGATGCTTCTGTAATTTGTGGCTGATTGAATGAATGCTTCTGTAATTCGGCTCTTATCTCAGGTGTTTCAATAATGAGGAATTTATACGGTTGTAATCCATTCGACGTTGGAACTAAGCGAAGTACTTCCTTTAAATTATTGAAAATTTCAGGTGCAATCTTCTTATTCGTGTCAAATTGCTTCACTGCGTAACGCCATTTTAAATCCTCAATCAACTGATCCATTTATGTTTAACTATTCTCTTTAAATGTTTATTTAATACCAACAATTCTTATTGTTTCTGCGATAATTTCATTGCGCAATTTATCTGAAACGGTAACTAAAGGTAAACGAAGTACATTTTTCAAAATACTTCTTTCTTCCAAGGCAACTTTTACGCCACCTGGATTTCCTTCAGAAAAGAATAACTTGGTAACGTGTAATAATTCATAATGATATTTTCTAGCTGTTTCAAAATCGTTCTTCAAAGAAGCATTGACCATTGCTGTGAACGCTTCAGGATATGCTTGACCAACAACTGAAATAACACCAACAGCACCTGCAACAATTAGTGGTAATGTAAGCGCATCGTCTCCAGAAAGGACATCGAATCCTGCTGGCTTCAAACGGATAATTTCCATAATTTGCTCCATATTTCCAGAAGCTTCTTTTACGGCTACGATATTTTTGATTTCGGCTAATCGTAAAGTTGTTTCAGCAGACATATTAGAACCTGTTCTTCCTGGAACATTGTACAAAATAATCGGTAAATCGGTATTTGCCGCAATTGCTTTAAAATGTTGGAAAATTCCTTCTTGTGTTGGTTTATTGTAATAAGGTGAAACGGATAAAATACCATCTACACCTACTGGAATTTGTTTAAATGCTTTCGCCACTTCCATCGTGTTATTTCCGCCAACACCGTAAACAATCGGCAACTTTCCATTGTTCACTTCTATGACCGTCTCTAAAACACGTAGTTTTTCATCATTGCTCAAAACAGGCGATTCTCCAGTCGTTCCTTGCACCACTAAAAAATCAATTCCTTTGTCTATTTGCAATAGGACTAACTTCCTTAAGCCATCAAAATCGATTGATAAGTCTGTGTTAAATGGTGTTACTAATGCAACTCCTGTTCCTCTGAAATTTTTCATATTCTCTTACAATGATGATTGGTGCAAAGTTAATGGTTTTTGGGGGAATACGTTTAGATAGTGTTGGAAATTTAATACTCCAAAATCACACTCCTACTTCAACAAATCAAAGTCGGTCATATCAATCTCAAAAATATCGATATTAGACTTCATTCCAGTAATCACTTGTGTTGCAAACATTGCTTTATTCAAAAATGGATAATATTTAAAATGCGTGTCGTTATTCACTGAATTAATGGAAGGTCCAAGATTTATAGGTGTTGACCAATTGTTGCTTCCTAGGTTTTTGGAAACGAAGATATCGTATCCGCCCATACCAAGATGTGTGTCTGAACTGAAGAACAAATATTTCCCATCAGATGTGATATACGGCGTGGTTTCATTTCCTAGCGTATTTATAGAATCAGAAAGAACAATAGGAACTCCCCAAGATTTACCTACTTTTCGTGAAACATAAATATCAGAACCTTTCTTTAGATTTCTATCTGAAACGAAATACATCATATTCCCATCTGCTGTAAGCGTTGCACCAGCATCAAACCCCATGGAGTTCAACACTTCTGTTGTAGAGGACTTTGGACTTCCCCAAACTTCTTTCGCGTTAATTTTGATTTCTAAAATATCTGAGCTTCTGGTCATGATTCTTTCGTCTACCGCTTCATTATTAACGGTAATATAACCTATTGAACCATCTTCACTCAACCAAGACATAGACTCAAATCCGTTGCCATTTACTTTCTTAAGTATTCCAGTATTAGTAATACTATCCCACATTTGGTTTTCCTGACTCCATTGTGCCACATAAATATCCTCGTAAAACATTTCATCATACGGGTTCTGTCCACCACCGGTCGTGTTGTTTCTTCGGGACGTGAAGTAAAGTGTTTGTCCATCATGAGAAAGTACAGGACCGTAATCATTATGTCCTGAGTTCACCTCTCCTGAAAGAGGTTTTTTCTCATGCTTTACTTCTGTCTGGGAGAGGCTTTTAGCATAAACGGCTTGCTTATATCTATTCTGAATGTCAAAAGCTACAATGTCTTTTTTAGTAAATGCCTTCAAACACTTTTCATAGAAAACAATTGCAGTATCCAATGAGCCTAAACGGTGATAAGATTGAGCAAGAATATAATATACTTCTTTATCTACTCCAGTAGAATCCTTTTCTAAAGCGTCTTTGGCGTATTTCAAACTATATCCATAATTATTTAAACTATAATGTGTTTTTGCCAACCAAAAAGATGGTCTCCATGAATTAACATCTGTATTTGCAGCATTTCTAAACGTAAGAATCGCTTTTAAATAGTTATTCTCATTTAGCAATGTTTTACCTTGTTCAATTTGAAGTAATGACGACGATTTGTCGACAAAATTAGTAGTAGAATCTTTTTGAGAAAATCCGATTATAGTAAAGATGAAAGTAATTAGTAATAAAAAAAAACGCATTATTAGGATGATTTTAAAATGTATGCAAATATAAGGTAAATAATATAATTTCTCTTTTACTTTTTCTTCAGGAAAAAGTAACAAAAATTTCGTCATCGAATTTTATTCGCTTAAAAACGTTGAAAAAGAAGACCTTATCGATGATTTCCTTGTTCAATAGTAGAACTTCCTCAAGGTGCCCATCTTTTTCTACTATTTTTTGCACTCTAAAAATATTCCGATTCTACATCGAAACAAGTAGCGACATCCTCATTGGTCGTAGAATTAAGAATTTTATTTTTTTGATTCCAATATAACAAATTCAAGACCACGAAAAAGTTAGTGTTTTATAAAAACAACTTTTTCTGCCAATCCAATGCTTGATCTTTGGTAATCAAATTCAATTTCTCTAAATAGTTGACTGTCTTTTCAAATTCATTCATAAATGGCTCTGAATCATAATTCCAATCTGTTTCGATTAACCAATTTTGAACTTGCCCTAAACGCAAATTATAACGCCAACTAATGACATTGGATGAACCTTCACTATTCTTCACCTCCTCTGCTTTGTGATTAACGATACTACACATTTGATCCAACAATTCTTTGTGCTCTTCGTAAACGGATGTTTTGACAGCGACTACAAAACTGGACCAAGGAGTCACAATTTCATCAATATAACGACATTTCTTTTGTTCACAAAAAGGAAAAGTGGTGTATTTTTCCCAAAGAAAACATTGAGCTTTGTTATTTTCCAAAGCCCACAAACCACCATAAACATCGCCAGCAACATTGAATTTTAATTGCGATTGATCCCAATTTTCTCTATCCGCTAAAACATGCGCCATTAGCTCTGAACCAGAACCTTTTCGAGAGATTGCAAATGTTTGTCCTTCTAATTGATCAACGTTTGTTATTTGCGAATCATACGGTACATGAATTCCCCAATGCAAGGGAGAAGTCACATAAACTTCCAAAATTTTCACGTCTAATCCTTCTAAAATAGCTTTGGTGATACCTTCGGTTAAAATAACAGCAATATCAATTGAATCATTCTCAAACCCTCTAATCATCTGGCCTGTACCGCCGTACATATCGCTCCAAAATAAATCCAATCCAATTTCTTTGAATTTCCCTTCTTCCAATGCCAAGCGCCATGGTAAATTAAAATGTTCTGGTACTCCACCTATCTTTAGACCTATCATTTTTGTTATTTCGGGTAAAATTACTTTATTTATATCAGATTCAAAAATCTCATCTTTTTTAAGAATATATTATTTTGTGATACTAACATCTATTTTGTTTAGCGATGATGATATGGTTCACCTTTCAAAATGGTCATCCCACGATACAACTGTTCAAATAAAATCATTCGTACCATTTGATGTGAAAACGTTAATTCAGAAAGACTGATTTTTCCATTTGCCGCAGCATATAATTCTTCTGAAAAGCCATACGCACCACCAATGACCAATGTCAATGATTTCCCACCTTGATTGAAACGTTGTTGTAAGAAATCAGCGAAATTTTCGGAGGTAAACGTTTTTCCATGTTCGTCCAGCAAATAAACTTGATCACCTGCCGAAATTTTGGAGAGTATTAATTCACCTTCTGATTTTTTAACTTGTTCTTCGGTTAAGTTTTTTTGATTTTTAAGATCTGGAATTTCAATACGCTCCATTTGGATGTAGTGTTTCAAACGATTGAGATATTCGTTTTCACCTTCTTCCAAAAATTTTTTACCGGTCTTACCGATGCAGATAACTTTGATTTTCATTCTTGTTTGAAAAGAGCAAAGATAATCGTTTGTATTAAATCATCTATTTTCAATCAAATGCCAATTTCAAAAAAAAAACTCCCATCTTTCGACAGGAGTTTCTCAAAAATATAGTTTTTTTTTATAAATGGATCACTTCTCCGTATGCTGCAGCTGCTGCTTCCATCACTGCTTCTGACATTGTTGGATGTGGATGAACTGCATTGATGAATGATTCACCTGTTGCCTCTAACTCACGAGCAATCACTACTTCAGCAATCATTTCCGTTACATTAGCACCAATCATGTGAGCACCTAACAATTCGCCGTATTTTGTATCAAAGATTAGTTTCACAAAACCATCTTTTGCACCAGCAGCACTTGCTTTACCTGATGCAGAGAAAGGAAACTTACCTACTTTGATATCCAAACCAGCTTCTTTCGCTTTTTTCTCGGTCATTCCTACAGATGCAATTTCAGGACTGCAATACGTACATCCTGGGATGTTATCGTAATTCATCGTATGTGGGTGTAAACCAGCGATTTTCTCCACACAAATAATTCCTTCGTGAGAAGCAACGTGTGCCAATGCAGGTCCAGGAATAATATCGCCAATCGCATAGTATCCAGGGATATTTGTTTGGTAATATTCATTCACCAAAACACGTCCTTTATCAGTTGCAATACCGACATCTTCTAAGCCAATTCCGCTAATATTGGTTTCAATTCCAACTGCTGAAAGAACGATATCCGCTTCGATAATCTCTTCTCCTTTTGTCGTCTTCACTGTTACTTTACATCCTTTTCCAGCTGTGTCTACTTTTTCTACGGAAGAAGAAGTCATCACTTTAATACCTGATTTCTTGAACGATTTCTCTAATTGCTTAGACACTTCTTCGTCTTCAATTGGAACAATATTCGGAAGATATTCTACGATTGTTACTTCTGTACCGATTGAATTATAGAAATACGCAAACTCAACACCGATAGCACCAGAACCAACAACAACCAATTTCTTCGGTTGTTCGGGTAAACTCATTGCTTCACGATAACCGATAATTTTCTTACCGTCTTGTTGTAAGTTTGGTAAATTTCTAGAACGAGCACCTGTTGCAAAGATAATTCCTTTGTTAGCTGTGTATTCTGTTACTTTCCCATCTTCTCCAGTAACTTCAACTATTTTTCCCGCTTTTGCTTTTCCGAAACCTTTGATAACATCAATTTTATTTTTCTTAAGCAAGAATTGAATTCCTGTACTCATTCCATTCGCTACTCCACGGCTTCTATCAATCACAGCTTTAAAATCAATCTTAGCATCTTTGACTTGGATTCCATAATCCTGCGCATGTGTAATATATTCGAAAACGTTTCCGCTTTTCAATAATGCTTTCGTAGGGATACAACCCCAGTTCAAACAAATTCCTCCTAATGATTCTTTTTCAACGATAGCTGCTTTAAGACCAAGTTGTGAAGCGCGTATTGCTGCTACATATCCACCAGGACCACTACCTATAACAATGACATCGTAACTCATATAATATTAATATTAAATTTCAATTTTTCTCTGCGAATATACGAATTAATCTCAGATGAAAGTCGGTCATTTAGATGGAAAAATTAACTTTGCGTCATGAAGATATTAATGGTTTGTTTAGGGAATATTTGTCGCTCGCCACTTGCAGACGGTCTTTTACGTGCAAAAATAAAGGTTAATAACCTTGACATATTGGTTGATTCAGCAGGAACTTCTGGTTATCACGTAGGACAGAAACCAGATACACGAATGATGGAAGTATCGAAAAAATTTGGAACAGATTTAAGTAAATTACGCTCTCGCCCTATCACCAAAAATGACTTGGATGAGTTTGACCTTATCTATACCATGGATAGAAATAATTATTGGGACGTATTAAACATGTGTTCTAACAAGGAACAAGAGGGAAAAATCATTCCAATTTTAGACCTTCTTTACCCTAATGAAAATAAAAGTGTTCCAGATCCATATTTTGGAGGTGAACAAGGATTTATAAATGTCTATAAAATGTTAGATTTGGCAACTGATAAAATTATATCCAATATAAAGAAGAATGGCTAAAGGAAAATTATATTTAATCCCAACCACATTAGGAAGTGAAACAACGCATCATGTTATTCCATCGGAGGTAGCGGAACTTACAATTCGATTACGTCATTTTGCGGTGGAAGAAATTAAAACTGCACGAAGATATTTGCGCAAACTAGACCGTGAGTTCCCCATCGATGATTCCCAATTTCTTGTCATTAATAAAAGAAGCACTATCGAGGAAATAATGCCCATTATTAAGATTTTGGAAAGCGGGCAGGATGTTGGTATTATTTCAGAAGCAGGATGCCCTGGCATCGCTGACCCAGGAGCAGAATTAGTAGCTGTCGCACATCAACACGACATTCACGTTCATCCTTTAGTGGGACCTTCTTCTATTTTATTAACGTTGATTTCTAGCGGATTTAACGGACAAGAGTTTGCTTTTCACGGATATTTACCGAAAGAGCGGAAAGAACGAATCAAAAAAATAAAAGATTTAGAATTTAACGCCAACAAGTTTGGAATCACCAACTTGTTTATGGAAACGCCTTTTCGCAATAACAATATGATTGAAGATTTATTGAACGAATTGAAAGATGACACCCTGTTGTGTATCGGCTCCGATTTGACGAACCATAATGAGCGTATTCAGACAATGACAGTAGCTGAGTGGCGTGAAAAAGCCTATAACTTAGATAAAATACCGACGATATATGCCATTGGAAAATTTGCCAATTAAATGAGACGTATCATTTTTCGTTTTTTAGATATCTTTTATCCATTATTTAAGTCTTTCTTTAATCGACAGACGTATTATTACGCTGCATGTGGTGGTGCTAACATGGTATTAGATTTACTCTTGTATTTTATTGCTTTTAACTTTATTTTCGGTAAAGAGATCGTACATGTGACTTCAAAACTAGCTTTTGAACCTTATATCGCGGCATTTCTATTTTCATTCATTATTACTTTTCCTATTGGCTTTTTACTCTCCAAGTATGTTGTTTGGACGGAATCCAATATGAGAGGAAGGACACAACTTTTTCGTTACTTTCTATTAGTATTAGCGAATCTATTGTTGAATTATGCTTTATTAAAAATATTTGTGGAAGTTTTCCACATTTACCCGACTATCTCCAAGTTATTGACAATCATTATTGTAGTCTCATTTAGTTACCTTACACAAAAACATTTTACCTTTAAAGTGAAGAATACTTAAACGGAATTTAACTTTTTTGAGTACCTTTCGAAATTGTACAATTATGTACCAATTTCAATTGACCGTTAAATTATTGGCAAGCTATTTGCCTTGAAAGAACGAAGACTTTTGAAAACGGAGACAATAAATAAATCAAAAAAGAACAATCTCCGTTCAAAATTCTTACTATATTTGAAAAGAGAAGTTTTACCAAACGAAATTAATTTTATGAAAAAAGCTGTTTTATTAGGAATCTTATTTTTATCGACTTTTGCATTATATGGTCAAAGTGAAGATTGCTATAAAAGATTAGAAAATGCATTCGCAAAACGAGGGTCTTACGCTGTTCCTGATGACATGTATCGAAATGTAATCGTATCTTTTTTTGAGGGTAATGAAACGTACTGTTACAATGGAAAGGCGAGAGTAGAAAATGGTGTTATTAAAAATATTTTCATTCAATTTTCAGATGATCAATATGATCTTTTCATGGATAAAGATATTTATAATACTAAAAAACAAGCAGTAACCATTACCAACGGAATTTCAGACTTAATTATTACCCCAAAAGGTGAAAAGCTTCGTATTATCTTTATCGATAAATTAAAACCTAAAGCAAAATCATATAAGTCAGCGACTATACCCGATGACTTATAATCACCTATTAAGTTGAAGATTTTTTAAAGCTATCCAATTAATTGGGTAGCTTTTATGTTTTGAAGCCATCAAAGTATTCTTCCACGGACCAAGCCTCGGCTTTATGGGCAAACCACGGTTTGATAGTTGGCCAAACTTCACCAAACAGTTCCGAATCACGATAGATATTCAAATCGGCTTCACTTTCCCATTGACTATAGGTAAATACAATCGAGGGATTTTTGATATCCTGCAACAGTTTCATGCCGTGACAATTAGGAAAACTAGCCACTTGAAATTTAATTGTTTCAAAAAAAGCGAGAAAATCGGCTATCTTTTCTTCTTGAAAATGTAATTTAACAATACGAGTAATCATATCTTTTAAAAAAGAGAATCAAGGGTCGTTTTTGAACCTCTCGGGCTAAAGTCAACAAACACTTCATCCTCCGGGTGAATTCCCAATAGCTTATTGGCTCCATTTCCGTTGCCCGAAGCACCTTGATTTATTCCAACTTCTAATAAATTATCTAAATTAAAAAATGCCACCAAATCACCTGGATTAACGTCTCCATAAGATTCAGAGATCACATTAATTTGGTAGCTGTTTGTATGTTTTAACTTTATAATGAAAGGTGTGGATTCACCAAATCGGTAAAAATCTCCCTTTTCAATATTGGTGATTAAGTTACCGTAGTTATCCACATGAATTACTTGCCCTAATATAGAATTCTCTGCAATCGTAGATCGTGCCGAAAGTGCATTCATAATTCGCGTAGCAGGCGTTGTAAAAGAGTCGAAATCACTGTTCTTAATGATATTACAAGCAGCGGGAATTAACATGAACTTAGTAGCGTCTTTCATGTTCTTCACATCTGAAAGAATATTTTCAATATTCCAAAAACCTTGTGGTTGTCTTCCTTTTAACAATAATCCAAAAATACCATTATTGTTAGCAACAAAGTACTGATTATCGAACTTCAAAATGCTGGGCAAATAACTCGTTACATTATCTTTCCCTATTACGGGTTCACTTTGCACGCCAATAACATGTACCGTTCCATCTGGAAAATCTTTATAGGAAGCATTCAAATAATAAGTAGCTTCAATAATACTGAATGACTTTACTTGGTGAGAAATATCAACAATAGACACATCTGGACAGCTACTATAGATAGCTCCTTTCAGTGTTGCGACGTAATGATCTTTCAACCCTAAGTCAGATGTTAATGTTATTATTCCCATTCAATAAACAATTGCCTAAAATTATACTATTTTTGCATCAAAAGTAAGGTTATTATTAAACATTGAACTTATTTATACAATAAAATAATAGTACGCATTTGGAAAAAACAATTGAACTCGAGGGAATTAATCCTGCTGAATTATACGGAATCAACGATGTTTATCTCAATCAGATAAAAAGTTTCTTTCCAAAGTTAAAGGTAATTGTACGTGGAAATAAAATCACTTTAGCGGGTGACGATGAAGTGATGGAAGTTTTTGAGAAAAAATTTGAGCAAATCCTGAATTACTTTCATAAATTCAATCAGTTATCCGAAAATGCCATTGAACAAATAATTTTGGAAGAAAGTGGTGGTAGTAAAGAACTAAATGACGGCTCAGAAGTTATTGTTCACGGAAATTCTGGATTAAAAGTACGTGCGAAAACCTTAAATCAGCGAAAGTTAGTACAAGCTGTTGGTAAAAGTTCAATGGTGTTTGCTGTTGGCCCAGCTGGAACTGGAAAAACCTATACAGCTGTTGCATTAGCGGTCAAAGCGCTAAAAGAAAAAGAAGTTAAACGTATTATTTTAACACGCCCAGCGGTAGAAGCAGGTGAAAACTTAGGCTTTCTCCCTGGTGACTTGAAAGAAAAACTAGATCCTTACATGATGCCACTCTACGATGCATTACAGGATATGATTTCACCTGAAAAGTTAAAGGAAATGTTAGAATATCGTGTTATAGAAATAGCACCGCTTGCTTTCATGCGTGGTCGAACATTAGACAAAGCATTTGTTATTCTAGACGAGGCACAAAATGCGACTATTCAACAAATGAAAATGTTCTTGACACGAATGGGACAGACCGCAAAGTTCGTCATTACAGGTGATATGTCACAAGTAGATTTACCTTACAAACAACGTTCAGGATTATCTTACGTGACAAACATTTTAAAAGATGTTGATGGAATTGAAATCATCAATTTGACACAAAGTGATGTCATTCGCCATCCATTAGTCAAACGAATTATAAACGCTTTTGAAATAGAAGAAGCGAAAGAAGAAAAGAAACGAAAAGACGATAATAACGAATCTAAAAAAATAACAAAATAATGGAACAAGCCATCACCTCCTCCAATTTTAATTTCCCTGGGCAAATAGCCGTTTACAAAGGAAAAGTGCGCGATGTTTATACATTAGACAACGGGTTGGTTGTCATGGTCGCAAGCGATAGAATCTCTGCTTTTGACCATATTTTAACTAAAGGAATTCCTTTCAAAGGACAGGTATTGAACCAAGTAGCTACTTTATTTTTGGAAGCGACAAGAGATATCGTTCCGAATTGGTTAATCGCTACTCCAGATCCAAGTGTAGCAGTTGGATTAATGTGTGAACCTATTCGTATTGAAATGGTTATCAGAGGATATTTGGCTGGACACTCTGCACGTGAATACAAAGCTGGAAAACGTACTTTATGTGGTGTTTCTTTACCCGAAGGAATGAAGGAAAATGATAAATTCTCTACTCCAATCATTACACCTGCCAGCAAAGCGGAAGAAGGACATGACGAAGATATTTCAAGAGAGGAAATTATCGCTAGAGGAATTTTATCCGAAGAGATGTACAACCAGTTAGAAGATTATACTTATAAATTATTTGCTCGAGGAACGGAAGTCGCTGCTAAGCAAGGACTGATATTAGTGGACACAAAATATGAGTTTGGTATTCGTGAAGGAAAAATCTATTTGATCGATGAAATCCACACACCCGATTCTTCTCGTTATTTTTACAAAGAAGGCTATGAAGAACGACAAGCAAAAGGTGAGGCTCAAAAACAATTATCAAAAGAATTTGTTCGTGAATGGTTGATGGAAAATGGTTTTCAAGGATTAGAAGGGCAAACTATGCCAGTAATGCCGGATGAATTTGTAAAAACAGTAACCGATCGTTATATCGAATTGTATGAGCGTATTACAGGAAAAGCATTTGAAAAATCGGACACTACTGATATTCAAGAACGAATTGAAAAGAATGTAGTACACTTTTTAAAGAATTATCACTAATTCTCCACCGATAATCATGCACGATATAGAGCCATATTATAACTGGAGAGATTATTATGTTGCGTCGAAAGATAAACGTTCACCTTTCTTTCGGAGAAAGTATAATGAATTTGAATTCACCGATCAGATTTACAACTATTTGATTCATCCACAATGGGATAACTTTGGCTCATCTACACTGTTCTTAAAGATACTTTATACCGATTATGAAGAAGGGTATACCATCATTGAGTTAATTGGTGAATGGAATGATGCGATTCATAACGATATCATGATACTTAAACGTGATATCATAGAGCATTTGATTGGCGAAGGAATTACTAAGTTCATTCTAATAGGTGAGAATATATTGAACTTTCATTATTCGGATGATTGCTATTACGAAGAATGGTTTGACGAATTAGAAGATGGCTACATTGCATTGGTGAATTTTAGAGAACATGTCCTTCATGAGTTTCGAGAAATAAATATCGATCACTACTTTGTATTGGGTGGAGAATTAGAAGAGATTTCGTGGAGAACCTATAATCCATCTCAGCTATTTTTAAAGATTGACAGTTACGTTCAAAAACGCTTACAATAATCAACTATTTCGCTGATTTCTAGCCTCAAATTCTGTATTTAGGAGCATGCACACATCTCAATGTGATTAAAATCATATTGTTTCCAATCTATTTACTATACTTTTGTCTTGATTATAAAATAATCTTCTTCATAAGTAATAGAGTCAATGAAAACGCATCGATTTAAATTAGTAACATTAATAGTATTATCCATCACATTCTTAGGATACAGCGCAACTTTATATCTAGAAGATACTGTCGAAATCATTCCAGCTAATGAGTTAGCACAAGAAGGGAAAATTTTATGGCAAAATAAAAACTGTACTTCCTGCCACCAACTTTACGGATTAGGAGGACATCTTGGTCCTGATTTAACGAACATCTATGAAAAAAGACCTGTAGAATACATCGAGGCTTTCTTAAAAAGTGGAACGGATGTCATGCCTGACTTTCACCTTTCCCAACATGAAATTGATGCATTCGTTGCATTCCTGAAATATACCAACACAACTGGTCAATCTGACCCCACAACATTTACAAAACACTTAGATGGAACCATTACACAACCTTAAAACAAGAAGCTCTAAATCGTTTCTTGTCTTAGGAATGATTTTCTTAATTTCAACGTTATTTTTTGGACTCTTAGGTGCATTGGAATATGCTGTACCAGGTCTTTGGAGAGATGTTTTCTCATTTGTAAAAATTCGCCCACTTCACGTTTCATCCGCCATTTTCTGGATATTAACCACAGCTATTGGTAGTGTTTTGTATTATTTGCGTGAACATAATGAAGGGAAATCAAACTATGATAACTGGATAAAGTGGCTGTATTATATACTAGCAATTTCGTTCACGACTATTTTAGTCTCTTACTGTTTTGGAATTTTTGGAGGAAGAGAATACTGGGAATTTAATCAATATTTCTCCATCCCAATAACAATTGGTTGGATACTTTTTATCTTTATTTTTCTCAAAAATTTAAAAACGTTAAAACAACAGCCTGTCTATGTGTGGATGTGGTTTACTGGCATCTTATTTTTTCTATTTACTTACTTAGAATCTAATCTTTGGATTTTTCCTGAAATCGGTAATCACCTAGTAAAAGATATGACTATCCAATGGAAATCATACGGTTCACTTGTTGGCTCATGGAATCTACTTATTTATGGTAGTTCTATCTACCTGATGGATAAAATTGCTGGGAATAAAAAATACAGCTACTCCTCACTTGCCTTCTGGATATATTTCTTAGGTCTTTTTAATTTGATGTTTAACTGGGGACATCACATTTACACATTACCTACTCAACCATATGTTCAATATATTGCTTATGGTGTAAGTATGACTGAATTACTTCTTTTTGGTAGAATTATTTACTTGTGGAAATCCACCATAAGCGCTGCCAAAAAAAATTATCATATTGAATCTTATCGCTTTTTATTAGCAGCCGATGCTTGGGTATTTTTAACTTTAGGATTGGCCATATTGATGTCGATTCCAACATTCAACATTTATATGCATGGAACGCACGTAATTGTTGGCCATACCATGGGAGCAACAATCGGAATCAACAGTATGCTTTTATTGGCATTTATTAGTGATATTTTCAGTAAAAACAAATTAAATGAGAAGGCTGTTAAACAAGGTTATTGGATTGCCAATATTTCATTATTTGTCTTTTGGATTGTACTCATTGCAGCTGGATTTGTCAAATCGTATTGGCAATTCAATAAGCCCGATTTTGTGTACGCAGATTTGATGAATAGTCTACGTCCATATTTCTACGTGTTCCTAGCTTCGGGAACGACATTAATCTCGGGTTTTTTAATGATTATCATTCCTTTCTTAAAAAGAGACTCGAAAAGATTTCTAAAATAATTTAAATTAAACTTCTCATTCTTTCAGTAAAAGATATAGCACAAAGAGCGTTATCAATCTTCCTTGTTGTATATTCGTAGTCAGTTAATAAAACTAAAAACCGATGAAAGGAATTAGCATCCTACTGTTACTCTTTGCTATTCAATATGGAATAGCACAAGAGGTTACGTCCAAAAAAACAAATCACTTTCTTGAATTAGGAATGAATGGTTCAATGATTCGATTAAATGGAGACATTACCTATCGTCTAAATATCAAGAAATTTTCATTTAGTGTTCGATATGGATATGGACAAATGGGTAAAAAGAAATACGCAAACACCACCGAAAGGGACGGTTATGGATTTATTCACCCAGGATATTATGCCAATCCCAATTATTATGACATCAGTTTTATCCATGATTTCATCGGCTCGTCTGTAGGAATTGGTCTTGGAGGCAATATTTTTATCGGAGAAAGACAAACTGTTTCATTAGCTACTACAATTGATTATTACGTCGTCAAAGATCGCTTTAACTATTCGATTAAGAGCAAGACAACTGAAGATGAAAGTAATGTCAAAACGACTATTTCTGGACAAAATCTGGCACTTGGCTTAGAATTTCATTATTACTATAAGATCAACAAATTGATAGCCATAAAAGGGGGACTTAGCTTTCCATTGATAATGATTGCTTCATTCAGTCCTAATTCCAATGCGTACCAACCCGACAATATGCGTTTTCCACTTTATGGTGCTGAACCATATTTGGCTTTAGGAGTACAATTTAGTTTGTCCAAATAATCTTTTTAAAGACTTAAATCCATAAAAAAAGCGATCTATATTAGACCGCTTTTTTAATTTTTATGACTTGGAAATGTTATCCACATTTAGAATTTCCACAATTTTTACATGTTAAACATCCTTCTTGATACATCAAGTTAGTCGAATTACAACTCGTACACTTATGTCCTTTCACTTCTAATCCGTCTGGAATAAAGCGCTTCAACGCTCGTGAAACTCCATTTTTCCAGTTATTAATAGACTCATTATCAAACTGAAGACCGTTAATTAATTCAATAACATTTTCGATTTTCATTCCATGACGTAAAGTTCCAGAAATGAATTTCGCATAGTTCCAGTACTCAGGATTGAATCGGAAAGAAAGTCCTTCAATCGTTGTTTTATATCCTCTTGTGTTGGTGTATTGGAAATCATATCTTGAATTTCCTTTCTCGTCTTTATTTTTAATAATATACCCTTCATTTACCCAACGAGGTAATAAAATACCATCTTCGTCGTCTGCTAATCCAGTGAAAATCTCATATGGTCTATCATCTATTGTACCGACAAAAGCAATCCACTTTTCTTTGTTATTTTGAAAACGAACCACATCTGCTCTTAAGGCTTGTGGTCTTTTAGTTGGGAAATTTGCTTCAACTAAATCACCACCTGTTGCGGCTCCTTCTTTTTTATCTTCGTTTGATATTAACACACCCGAACGAGAACCATCTCTGTAAACAGTAACACCTTTACATCCTTCTTCCCAAGCAGTCATATATAAGTTAGCTACTAACTCTTCTGTGGCATCACTAGGAATATTAATCGTTACCGAAATAGAGTGATCAACCCATTTTTGAATAGCTCCTTGCATTTTCACTTTACTCAACCAATCCACATCATTTGATGTCGCTTTGTAATAAGGTGATTTCTCAATTAATGCATTAATTTCTTCGTTGCTATAATTTTTTGTCGTATCATATCCTTTCACTTCCATCCAATCTTTGAACTTATGGTGAAAAACCACATATTCTTCCCATGAATCACCGACTTCGTCCACGAAATCTACTCTAATATTTTTGTCATTAGGATTCACCTTTCTTCTACGTTTATAAACAGGCATAAACACGGGCTCAATTCCTGAAGTCGTTTGTGACATTAATGAAGTCGTTCCTGTTGGAGCAATCGTCAATAACGCAATATTTCTACGTCCATATTCTTGTAAATCATTATACAAAGCAGGGTCAGCTTCTTTGATACGCATCATGAATGGATTACTTTGCTCTCTTTTAGCATCAAAGACTGTGAAAGCACCACGCTCTTTCGCCATTTCAACAGAAGAACGATACGCATTCAATGCTAATGTTTTATGAACTTCCAAAGAAAAAGCATTTCCTTCCTCACTACTATAGCGTATTCCAAGAGCCGCCAACATATCTCCTTCAGCAGTAATTCCAACACCTGTTCTACGCCCTTCTCTAGCTTTATCTCTAATCTTTTCCCAAAGATTAACCTCTACTTGTTTGATTTCAACCTCTTCTGGATCAGAATGGATTTTAGCTAAAATATTATCTATTCTTTCTAACTCTAAATCGATGATATCATCCATCATTCTTTGTGCAGCTTGCACATGTTGCTTGAATAAATCAAAATCGAAATAAGCTTCTGGTGTAAATGGATTCACCACATATGAATATAAGTTAATCGCTAGCAATCTACAAGAATCATAAGGACACAATGGAATTTCACCACATGGATTCGTAGAAACTGTTTTATATCCTAAGTCTGCATAACAATCCGGTAATGACTCATTGATGATTGTATCCCAGAATAAAATTCCTGGCTCAGCAGATTTCCATGCATTATGAACAATCTTTTTCCATAGACCTATAGCTTCGATTTCTTTTTTATACTTAGGAGCACTACTATAAATGGGATATTTCTGCGTGTAACTTCTTCCCTCTTTAACTGCTTTCATGAAGTCATTATCAATACGAACAGAAACGTTTGCTCCCGTCACCTTTCCTTGCTCTAATTTAGCATCGATAAAGTCTTCTGCATCTGGATGATTAATGGAAACGGAAAGCATCAATGCTCCTCTTCTCCCATCTTGTGCAACCTCACGTGTAGAGTTTGAGAACCTTTCCATAAATGGAACAATTCCTGTTGACGTTAAAGCCGAGTTCTTTACTGGAGATCCTTTTGGACGGATACCAGACAAGTCATGTCCTACTCCACCACGGCGCTTCATCAATTGTACTTGTTCCTCATCGATTTTCATGATTCCACCATACGAATCACCTTCGCCCTTATTACCGATAACAAAACAATTTGAAAGGGAAGATATCTGGAAATTATTACCAATTCCGGTCATTGGACCACCTTGAGGAATAATGTATTTAAAATCTTTGATTAAGTCAAAAACTTCTTGCGCTGACATCGGGTTAGGATACTTTGCCTCAATACGAGAAATTTCTTTTGCTAATCGCCAATGCATATCATCTGGTGTTTGTTCAAAAATATTTCCATCTGAATCTTTTAAAGCGTATTTATTTAACCAAACTCGTGCAGCTAAATCATCACCTTTAAAATACGCTAGAGCTGCTTCAAAAACCTCATCATTAGAGAATTTTAGCAAGACTTCTTTTTCCATTATCGTTTCCATATATTAGATTATTTTTTCATTATCGTGTTGCCAAAGCTACCTAATATATTCAGTATTTTTAATAAGTGGTTTTTAAAAGTTATCAACTTGTGTGTTTTAATTAATTACCTGTCAGTTAATTAACATTTTGATAACTTTAAAAAGTTTACAAAAAAAATATTTTCTAATTAAAACCTCTTTTAAAAAAATTTCTAAAATCAAATTGTAAAAAAGCAATTAGAACTATTGGCTATGAGTATTTTTAGCCCTATTTCAATGTAAAAAAAGCACTTGATTTAAACGCCATAAATCAAGAAACAAATAAAACAATTTAAAAAAAATTATTCATAAAGCGTTCATATTTAAAGATGCAATTTGCCGATTTTGTTTTACTGATTCCCCCGCAAATTACCATATCGTAAAAAGATTATGTTGTTCTACTTTAATTTTGAAGAAAAAACAAGATGAATATACTAAGATTTATGGAAGAATTTCCAACAGAGAGCTCATGTAAAGCTCATTTCAAAGCGCAACGAGAAAAAGAAGGGATTAAGCGCAAGCAATGCGGTAGCCATAATCATTATTGACTTAAAGCAAAAGATCAATGGCAATGTATTGGTTGTGAATTTAGAACAACTTTGAAAAGCGGCAGTAGTATGGAGGATTCAAAAGTCGATTTTCACACATGGTATAAAGCAATGGCTTTCATGACATATAGTAAATGCATAAAATACGTTCAGCTATGGGACAGCGAGATGTCTTTTACCAGTTGAAGGAGGCGATAGAATTTGATGAAGGATATTTTGAAAAAGCTACCCCTGAAAAGGTAAAATTAAAGAGAGGACGCGGAAGCCAACGTCAAATAAATGTTACAGTTATGACAGAATCAACTCCATTAGAAGATTTAGATACTGGAGTAAAAAGTAACTAATGTAGGTATTTTAAAATGCAAGTATTACATGACCACAAGGCTGATACAATCAATGGACTTATCCAAGAAAATTTTGATAAAAGGAGTATAATATTTTCTGACAAAAGTACAAATTACATTAACCTCTCAGACTATGCAGAAATACACATAACTGAAACAACCCTAAAATGGGTACATATTGCAATAAGCAATGCAAAAAGGACATTACTTGGAGTGTTTCATAAAAATTAAGGAAGATATTTACAACTTTACCTAAATGAATTCTGCTATAAATTAAACCGGAGATACTTTTGCGAAAGAGTATTTGAGAGGCTTACACTTGCCTTAACAAAATCATACTGGTAATAAATGGGGGCATCAGTTGTTTTATCCTTGTTAAAGAGATTGTTTATGATTATAGTCATATTATAAAGAGAACTGTTTCCTTTCTTTTGTAATCACTCATATATTGCAAATATGGAAGACTTAAAAGAAAAAGTTTTACAGCTTAAAAAAGAAAAAAATGCTGTTATTCTTGCTCATTATTATCAAGAACCTGAAATTCAAGAAGTAGCCGATTACATTGGTGATAGCTTAGGTTTAGCACAAGAAGCAGCAAAGACAGACGCTAAAATGATTGTATTCGCAGGTGTTCATTTTATGGCTGAAACGGCAAAAATATTGAATCCTAACAAAAAGGTGTTGCTTCCTGACTTAGCAGCTGGCTGTTCGTTAGCTGACTCTTGTCCACCCGATAAATTCAAGATATTCCTTGACAAGCACCCGAATCATACAATCATTACCTATGTTAATTGTTCGGCTGAAGTGAAAGCAATGAGCGACATTATATGCACCTCATCGAACGCACTTAAAATCGTGCAATCGATTCCAAAAGAACAACCTATTATTTTTGCTCCTGACAAAAACCTTGGCGCTTATGTTAAAAGTCAAACAGGTCGAGATATGGTTATTTGGGAAGGAGCATGTATTGTTCACGAGGCATTTTCAATTGATAAATTACTTGCATTACATAAAGAACATCCAGACGCAATCATTATTGCACACCCCGAATCAGAGGCACACATATTAAAAGTGGCTTCATATGTAGGTTCTACAGCAGGGATGATTAATTATGTCAAGACGAATGAAAGTATGAAATTTATTGTTGCAACAGAAGCAGGAATATTATTTAAAATGCAACAAGAAGTTCCAGACAAAGTGCTCATACCTGCACCATCACACGAAGACAATACGTGCGCATGTAGCGAATGTGCCTTTATGAAAATGAATACGCTACAAAAATTATATGATTGTCTTCTCAATGAAACACCTGAAATTAATATCCCAGAAGACATTCGAACAAAAGCATTAATTCCAATTGAAAGAATGCTACAATTCTCATAAATGATGAAAACCGATTACCTTATAATAGGAGCAGGAATCGCAGGTCTCAGTTTATCCATAAGATTAGCGGAGAAATACCCTGACAAAGCAATAATAGTCATCACTAAATCGGATGTCACGACCTCTAACACACAATTTGCACAAGGTGGAATCGCGGTTGTAACAGATCGAAAAGCCGACTCTTTCGACGATCACATTCAAGATACACTTATTTGTGGTGGAGGATTATGTAATAACGAAGTGGTAGAAATCGTTATCACAGAGGGGCCTCAACGATTAAAAGAAATGATTGAATGGGGTGCACGATTTGATAAAGACAAAGAAGGTCATTTCGATTTAGGTAAAGAAGGTGGACACTCAGTTCACAGAGTAGTTCATCATAAAGACCAAACAGGTCGAGAAATGGTGTCGGCTATGTTAAAATACATCGAAAATATTACAAACATTGAATTACTCAGCCATTATTTCGCCCTCGATTTAATCGTCCAAGACAACCAATGTTTTGGCGCCGAAGTCTTAAACGAGAAAAGTGGAAATATAGAATTATACAGAGCAAATCATACAATTCTTGCTTCTGGAGGAATTGGGCAGATTTATGGATTGACAACTAACTCAGAAATAGCAACAGGAGATGGAATCGCCATGGCCCACCGAGCAAATGCGAAGATTCAGGATATGGAGTTTATCCAATTTCACCCTACTGCTCTTTACTCAGAAAAAATGGATACTACTTTCTTAATATCAGAGGCGGTAAGAGGATTTGGAGCGACTTTAAAAACACGTAACGGCGAACGTTTCATGGAAAAGTATGATGTTCGGTTAGAACTTGCACCTCGCGACATTGTATCACAAAGCATTGATATTGAACTTAAGAAAAATGGCGACACGAATGTATTTTTAGACTGCACACATTTAGATGTCGACGCTTTCAAAAAACACTTCCCTATGATTTACGATCAGTGTAAATCTATTGGTATTGATATTGCGCACGATTGGATTCCAGTAGCTCCATCACAACATTATGTTTGCGGAGGAGTATCAGTAAATCAAAATGGAGAGTCTTCCATTGCTAATTTATTTGTTTGTGGAGAATCAGCACATACTGGATTGCATGGTGCCAACCGACTAGCCTCCAATTCATTGTTAGAGGCACTCGTTTACTCCAATAGGATATTCAAATATTTAATAGACTCTTCTTCTCACAATACATCATCAATAGTGTATTCAGAAGTCAACTATACAGCAAATAAAGAGCAACTCACATCAACAAATAACAATTCATTAGACCACCTCAAAAAAACACTTCAGTCAACGATGATGCGTTATGTAGGGATCGTTCGTAAAGAATCAGAATTACATGAAGCTAAGAAAAAGTTGATAGCGCTTAAAAATCAAGTTGCTGAATTGATGAGTACCAATACTTTTGAAAAAGCACTAGTTGAATTACGAAATATGATTGATGTAAGTTTAATTATCGTCGAAAGTTCGCTCAATAGAAAAGAGAGCGTTGGAACATTTGTGATAAGTCCAAATTAAAACTTACTTCGTTAAGTATTTATCTATGTTTTGAACCATTACGTCAGCTATTGCTTTCGCATGTGATCTCATCTTCTCAGTATTAGGTCCTTCAAAAAGTTCATCTAATGTGTTGTCAAAGATAAATTTCCAGCGTTCAAAATGCTGTGGTGTGGTTGGAAATTTTTTATGAAATTCTTTATGAGTATTTAATGGGTCACCACTATATTCACCCGTATAAAAAAGCACATTTTCCCAAAACTCATTCATTTTAGTAATGTGTCTTCCCCAATTTATCTTCATAGCGTCCGTGAAAAAATAACCTATTTCATTATCTTTTTTCACTTTCTCATAAAAATTATAAACTATTTTTTCAATGTCGTTTTTCGTTGTAATATCTTCTTTCATGTGCTTTTTAATTACAGCATTTTAAACAAAAAATAGGGGCGAATTCAAAGAAACCCTATCCTAAATTTCAATTATTATTTAGAGATAGGGTTTTATATTTAATTTTAAAGGAGTCAATTATTATTTAGCTCCGTCATTTTGACGCATATACTCAACGATACCTTTAGCATCAGTATCCTCTAAGTTTTGATTTGGCATACGAACCAAACACTCTTCTAATTGAGCTTGAACCTCAGGGTCCTTGTCAATCATTGGATCTGGATTTGTAATGAAGTTCAATATCCAATGAAGTGTTCTTCTTTTTGTTACACCTTCCCATCCTGGACCAACTAATTTTTCAGAAGTTATCTTGTGACAAGAAAAACATTTCGTTTCAGAAATTGATTTTCCTTTTTTAGCTAACTCAGCATCTAAACCTTGTGGATTATAGTTTTCGGAATTGTATTTCCCAATACCAACTGTTTCATCATACGCCTCATCAGATTCCTCTTCTGAATTTGCTACTTCTTCTTGAGAAGTTGTTTCGTTGTCATCTACTTTTGTTTCACCCCCTCCGCAAGATGCGAAAATCAATGGAAGAGCGAATAATAATACTAACGTTTTTGTTTTCATGTGTTGATTGTTTTAATTGTTATTCAATATTTTCTCCAAATATATGGTATTTTAAGACAGAAAAAGTATGACTACAGTCATAAACACTAAATCTTACACTGTTTATAGCAAATAATTAAATCGATAAATTCCAAAAAAATGATCATTATTCATATTTTTTATTTAAAAACAAAGAGATGTATTTTGTAGTTAAAGAAGGAAATTAGCATTCAAATAATGAAAAGGTACTCATAAAAGCTATTTACAATCTTATAGAAAGTGCTTAATTAAATGTGAAATTATAATTAATTAAATTTAATTATTAACATTGATTTTACGCTTAAACTTTTATATTTGCCAATAATAACAATTAAAAAAAATAATTATGAAAATTAAATCCCTACTTACAATTGCGTTAACATCGCTATTATTCTTCTCTTGTGAAGACAGTGCTCAAAAAGTTATCAATGTAAATGATGCTGTTATAACAGCTTACAATAATGTATATTATGACTCAAAAGTTTTAGAAGATAAACTAAGTGAAGTGATTGAAGCTGAAACAATGAAAGAAGCTGATTTTAAAGGTCTTACTGAAGTTAGATTAAAATTCAAAACAACTGTAGATGAAAACTTAAAAAAAGCAGAAGAAATTGAAAACTATGGTGGTTCAGAGGAATTTAAAACAGCTGTCATTGATTATCTAAAACATATGCAAAGTCTAAATGATTTTGTTATAAAGTTTGAAGCTTTTACAGAAGAAACAACTGGGGAAGAGCTTCTTACATGGGTAAATGAACTAGATAAGAAAGCAAATCTAGAAACATCGCTTATTAACAAAGTTCAAAATGCTCAAACTAATTTTGCTAAGAAAAATAATTTAGAGTTAATTGAGCAAAAATAAATCTTATCTTTACTTTTATTAAAATTTAAACCTATTTATTATGATTTTGTATGTTGTAATTGGAGTTGCGCTCCTTATCGTTCTTTACGTTGTAATTAATAACAAATTAGTTGCCTTAAAGAATAACCGTGAAAATGCCTTTGCCGACATTGATGTTCAGCTCAAGCTACGTCACGATTTGATTCCTCAATTATTGGGTGCTGTCAAAGGCTACATGGATCATGAAAGTTCTGTATTAACTCGTGTTACTGAAGCTCGTCAAAAAGCAATGAGCGCTACTGATGTTAACTCTAAAATTGCTGCTGAGCAGGAGCTTGGGGCAGCTATGAGCGCTTTTAATATTCAAGTAGAAGCTTATCCTGACTTAAAAGCAAGCACTAATTTCTTACAGTTTCAGAATGAAATTTCAGATGTTGAGAATAAGTTAGCAGCTGTTAGAAGATACTTTAACTCTGCTACTAAGGAATTAAACACTTCTATTGAGTCTATTCCAACGAATATTGTTGCTGGTATGAAAAAGATGACTCCTCAACCATTCTTTAATGTTGGTGAAGAGCAAAGACAAACAATGGACAAAGCGCCAGAAATTAAATTTTAATTAGTAAGCATGAAGTACGTCGGACTGCATACCCAGATTTCGAAAAACAATCAGAAATCAATTATGTTATTGCTAGCATTTCCCCTATTAATATTGATAGGGATTTATGCTGTGTTATTTTTCCTTGTTGAGGGGGACATAGAAGCTGTAAATAATCAATTTATCACTGTTATTCCATTTGCTTTAGGAATAGTTCTAGTTTGGTTTTTGATAGCTTATTTCTCTCACTCTAAACTAATTCAAAATGCTACGCACTCAGTACCTTTAGAAAGAAAAGAGAACATGCGCGTGTACAACTTAACAGAAAACTTGTGCATGTCTATAGGTATGACAATGCCTAAGCTCTTTATTATTGAAACAGAAGCCTTGAATGCATATGCATCTGGAATTAATGAGAAATCTTACTCGGTTACTTTGACGAGAGGAATTATTGACAACCTTACTGATGAGGAGTTAGAAGGTGTTATCGCTCACGAATTAACACACATTCGCAACAAAGACGTTCGATTATTAATTGTCACAATTGTTTTTGTTGGAATTTTCGGAGTAATTGTTAGCATTTTGATGAGAAGTTTGCTTCATAATAGTTTTTCAAAAAGAGACAGTAAAGACAAAGGAGGTGCCGCTATACTTATCATACTAGCAGTAGCTGTTGTTCTATATTTCTTCTCTATGATTTTCAAGTTTGCATTATCTAGAAAACGTGAATACATGGCAGACGCAGGGGCAGTTGAATTAACCAAAGATTCAAAAGCATTAGCAAGTGCATTATCTAAAATATCGGGGAATTCAACGTTTGAAACATCTAACGATGAAGTGAAAGAACTTTTCATCGATAATGGAATCAAGAAAAAAGAAGGTTTTCTTGCAAAGATCTCCAATTACTTTTCTGCTTTCTTTTCAACACATCCACCAATTGAAAAAAGGATTCAAGTATTGGAACAGTTCTAATACAAATAGTATAAAAACAAAAAGAGTGATTAATTGAATTAATCACTCTTTTTTTTGGGGTGGAAGATCGGGCTCGAACCGACGACCCTCGGTACCACAAACCGATGCTCTAACCAACTGAGCTACAACCACCATGTTACTCCTCTTAATGTTTTAACTTTTAAATTCAGATTAAAACAACTGAGATTTCGTGGTGCAAATTTAAGCATTATATTCATCTCCACAAACAGATTTCATCAAAAAAGATGAAATTATTTCTATTTGTGGAATTCGTTGTTAATAATTCACTCATATTAATGCGAACAATACCAAGTAGCAGCACTATATTTGTAAAAAAATAAATATGCTTAAAATTGGTGTTTTAGGTGCCGGTCATTTAGGGAAGATTCATATTCGCCTCATTCAAGAGTTAAAAAATGAATTTACTTTAATTGGATTTTACGATCCAGATGATGATACTGCTGAGAAAGTAGCGAATCAGTTTCAGATTAAACGATATACCTCGCTGGATGAATTGATTGCAAACGTAGATTGTTTAGATATCGTAACTCCGACTATCAGCCATCACGAAATGGCCATGAAGGGGCTAAAAGCTTTTAAGCATGTTTTTATCGAAAAGCCCATTACTAAAACACTCGAAGAAGCAACTGCTTTAATGAAAATAGCTATTGAGGCGAATGTTGCGGTTCAAGTCGGTCATGTGGAGCGTTTTAATCCTGCATTTTCTCTAGTGAAAGATAAAATTATTCGTCCCATGTTTATTGAGACGCATCGTTTGGCCCAGTTCAATCCGAGAGGAACAGATGTTCCAGTTGTTTTAGATTTAATGATTCACGATATTGACATTGTCTTAAGTGTCGTGAAATCGAAAGTAAAAAACATTCATGCTTCTGCGGTTGCTGTAGTGTCAGATACGCCAGATATAACAAATGCCAGAATAGAATTCGAAAATGGATGTGTTGCTAACTTAACCGCTTCCCGAATTTCTATGAAAAATATGCGTAAATCTCGTTTTTTTCAGAAAGATGCATACATCAGCGTAGACTTTTTAGAAAAGAAATCTGAATTACTTCACATGGAAGATGTCGAAGATGGAGGTTCTCCATACGATGTTATTCTAGAGTTAGGTGAAGGAAAAAAGAATAAGAAAATAACATTCGACAAGCCCGACATTGAAAATGTAAATGCCATCAAAGAAGAACTTCGTGATTTTTATAATTCCATCACCCAAAACAAAGAACCTATCGTCTCAATATCAGATGGTTTTGAAGCATTAAAAGTTGCCATTCGCATCATGGAAAAATGTCAATCTTTTTCTTTAACAGATTAACAAACTAAATTCATTTTTTTTACGTTGTAACTTTATGAAAAAAAGAATGTCATTTCTTTACAAGTTTATTTTACTTATTCAATTTACTCTTTTGATGAGTGGATGTGTAAAGAACAATCCTATTCCTGCATATTTAGAAATAGACGAATGGACATTGAAGGTAAATCCAGCCTTAAATGGAAAAGAAGGAGAGTTATTTCATGGTATAAAACACGCTGCAGTATATGTTGGAAATGATATTCTAGGTTATTTTGAACTTCCTTGTAAAATTCCAATTTTACGATTTGGAAACCAACGTATAACTATTTCTCCAGCTATTATGGATGGAGGAAGGATGACAGTAAAAATCGTGTATCCGTTTACGGAATACTATTACGAAGATTTAAATGTTGAATCTGGAAACACCTATCACATTTCTCCTGTAACGAGATATAATGCTGCTGTGAATTTTCATTTTGTGGAAGATTTTGAATCCGCCTCATTAAAGATAATGACCGATCCTTCATCATCCGCTTCTCTTTTTCAAACTCAACATACAGATGCTAGTAAAAGTGGTTATAAGGGCATTATAAATTTATCGTCAACAGATTCTGTTTGGATTGGAAATTCATTTTCTGATTTAGTATTACCAAAGGGAGGTCAGCCTGTTTATATGGAAGTTGACTATCGCAGCACTGTTAATGTGTCCACAGGAATTATCTCGATCAATAGTAAGAATGAAAACACCATCAATCCCAATGTTCGTCTCAATAAGCAAGATGCTACAACGGCTGTTTGGAAAAAAATATACATTGATTTAACAGAAATAGTCTCCTATTCTAACGATTCCCAATATTTTGAATTGTATTTAAGAGCTGCATTACCGCAAGACATGATCAGTGGAAAAGTGGAAATTGACAATATCAAGATTATTCATTTTTAAACCAGAATTGTGCTTAGAGCAGTATTGATTTTATTTGATTTATTAGCAGCTATCCTTTCATGGTCTCTTTTTTATAATTTCAGAAAAATATACATCGAACGTACAGAGGTAGCGTATGACCAACAATTCATACTCGGTATTATTCTCATTCCAATCCTTTGGATAGCAATTTACTTTTTCCAAGGTACTTATCACCAAGTTAAACGTCTTTTTAGAACGAAAATAATTAGCTTAACTCTCGCCGGCACACTATTAGGCACATTGATTATCTTCTTTGCTTTTATCCTAGATGACATAATTGATACCTATAGAGAGTATTACGAATCGTTTCTTGGATTATTCTTTATACACCTTCTCATCACACTCATTCTCAGACTTATAATTGTAAGTATCCATATTAAACGCATCCACACTAAAAAATCAGGTTTTAAAACACTCATTATTGGTGGCGATCACAATGCTGTAAAAATTTATGATGAAATTACTTCCATGTCTAAAAAGTTTGGAAATGATTTTATTGGATACATTCAAACCAACGGTTCAGATACAGCGATGGAGGAGTTTTTACCAAAGGTTGGAGATCTTAAAAACATTAGAGAATACATCAATGAAAACAAGATTGAAGAGGTCATTATTGCTATAGAAAAGAAAGACCATGACAAATTGAGAAATATAGTATCGTTAATTTACCCTACAAACACTGTCATTAAAGTATTACCAGATATGTACGATATCTTATCAGGTTCTGTTAAAATGATTAACATTTTTGGTGTCGTACTAGTCGAAATAGAACGTAATACAATGCCATATTGGCAAATTCAAGTAAAGCGTTTAATTGATATTGTCTCTTCATCTATCGCCTTTATTTTATTATTACCCTTCTACTTTATTTTAGCACTTATTGTGAAACTCTCTTCAAAAGGTCCCATTTTATTTTTGCAAGAGCGCGTTGGTTTGAATGGTAAACCATTTAAGATTATCAAGTTTCGTACAATGTATGTTAATGCCGAGGAACAAGGTCCACAATTATCTAGTAGTCATGACCCACGAATCACACCTTCTGGCCGTATCTTTAGAAAAATAAGATTGGATGAATTACCTCAATTTCTCAATGTTATAAAAGGAGATATGAGTTTAGTTGGTCCTCGACCTGAACGTCAATATTTCATCGATAAAATTGTACAGAAAGAACCACAATATCTTTACTTAAATTCCGTCCGACCTGGAATAACTTCTTGGGGGCAAGTAAAATTTGGTTATGCTGAAAATGTGGATCAAATGATTCAACGAATGAAGTACGATCTACTCTATTTGAAGAATAGAAGTCTTGCCTTAGACTTTAAGATTCTTTTGCACACTGCTCTAATTATTGTGAAAGCAAAGGGTAAATAACATCATTTGACCTATCTAATCTTACAATAATTTCATCATTTTATCGCCTTTCATCACATCAAGTTGGAGGTGTTTTTCAATAATTACACTTTTTTATTCAAAAATAATCATCTAAATATATATTTCTTAAAAAAAGTATATAGCAATGATTATCAATACTTTAAAATTAATTAAATGAATTTAATCGGTTATAAACGAATAATAGTCGAAAGTAAACGGTTAATAGTCGAATAAAATTTTGAACCTACCCGAAGTTTGCATCATCAACAATTTATAAATGTAAGCTTATGGCAACGATGAAAAACAAAGTAAACTTAATTGGACGTCTAGGGATGACGCCAGAATTACAAAACGTAGAAGGAAACGCGTACTCCAGATTTTCGATTGCGATTAATCAGAATTACAAAGACAAAAGTGGTAATTGGGTGGAAGACACGCAATGGATGAGCGTAACAGCATGGGGGCTTGAAGCTAAGCGATTAGTAAAACAAGCGCAGAAAGGAATGGAAATCGCAATTGAAGGAAAGATTCGAAATCGACAGTACGAAGGAAAGGATGGTAACAAACGTTATGTGACAGACATATACGTGGATTCTTTCTACTTATTAAATGTAAAACAAGAAGTAACAGCTTAAAATTTAGAGGTATGAATTACGTGAATTTAATTGGAAAAATAAGTTCAGAGCCTAAGGTTTTTAACTTAGAAAATGGTCGGAAAATAGCAAATTTTTCTATTAAGACTGAAGAGACATTCTTAGACAAAGATGGGAACGTTCAAAAGAAAAGTCAATGGCATCGAGTATATGCTTGGGGACGTTGGGTAGCCGTACTGGAAGAGTTCGGAACAAAAGGAATCAATTTGGCAGTCGAAGGTCGCTTAGTGTCTCGCTTTTATAAAGATACGAAAGGCAAAAACAGATGTGTCTCAGAAGTAGAAGTCAACGATTTAATATTACTTTAATCTATATTATTATGAATAATCAAGTCACACTAATCGGTAACATGGGAGAGCGCTTAAATGTGTCCAACCTAAACAATGGTAGTAAAGTTGCCCGATTCAACATGGTCACTACCTCACCTGCAAAAGGTGGTGTTAATTTTCAGTGGCATCAGTTGTTTTGTTTCGGAAATCTAGCACAGTTCATTGCTGACTTTGGTGGAAAAGGAAAAAAGATTGCCGTCACAGGTAAATTGGTTAACCGCACCTACATCTCAAAATCAGGTGAAACAAAGAAAATCGCTGAAATTGAAGTAAGACATGTAGTCGGTCTTTAAAATTGAATGATTTACAACAACTAATCACTATTTAACTCAACCTAAAGTGCCATTCGAAATGAGTGGCACTTTTTTATTGCAATCACTTTATCAACTATTAACCCCTTAACAAATATATTAGCAGTGCTTAATTTATCATCGCTAATTCATTATTTTTGGAATATGATTCAACACAACGTCAACTTAAAGTCTTTCAATACATTTGGTATTTCAGCCATTGCAGATTCATTTATTGAAATTTCATCACTTCAGGAATTGCAACAACTACCATTGCACTCATCGGATGATTATTTAGTTCTTGGAGGAGGAAGCAATCTTCTTTTTACACAAAATCCTAAGGGGTTAGTCATTAAGAACAGATTGAAGGGAATTGAAATTGTCAACGAAACAGTAGATCATGTTTTCGTAAAAGTTGCTTCCGGTGAGATATGGCATCAATTTGTGCTTCATACCATTCAAAACAATTGGGGCGGAATTGAGAATTTATCCCTAATTCCAGGAAGTGTTGGCGCAAGTCCTATGCAGAATATAGGCGCATACGGTGTTGAAATTAAAGACGTTTTTGAGTCACTAGAAGCGTTTCATATTGACACAAAAGAGTTGCATCAATTCAACAAAGAGGAATGTCAATTCGGCTATCGTGAAAGTGTTTTTAAACGCCGTTTAAAAGGACAGTATTTCATTACTTCGGTCACCTATCGTTTAAGTAAAAATCCAACTATCAATAGTTCTTACGGTGCCATCACGGCAGAGTTAGAAAAAGTAGGTGTGCACCAACCTACTATCAAAGATATTAGTGAAGCCGTAATTCGTATTCGCAGTTCAAAATTACCTGACCCAAAAGAGTTTGGGAATGCGGGAAGCTTTTTCAAGAACCCTGTTATTTCTATTCAATTGTTTAATCGACTCAAAGAGGAATATCCAACGATTCCTTCGTATCCAATAAATGAAAGGGAAGTAAAAGTTCCTGCAGGATGGTTAATTGAACAAGATGGTTGGAAAGGTAAAACGATTGACAATTATGGTGTTCATAAAAATCAAGCATTAGTTTTAGTAAATTATGGTGGGGCAAAAGGGGTAGATATCTACAATTTATCATCTCAAATTATCCAATCAATCAAAAACCGTTTTGGAATAGAGCTAGAGCATGAAGTAAACATCATTTAAGTAACACTCTTATTTGTCTTCCCACTCGTCTGTATTAAATTCTTTCATTAATCGTTTCCAATCGTTGGCACCATCGTCTGTATCCAATAAAATTTGATCGTATTCATCAGGCGTAACTTCAAAGCGCAGGATATTATTCCCTGTATAATCTTCTATTGCTTTCAAAAGTGATTTTTCATCTTCACTACAGAATGTGAGTGCTTGACCTTTACTCGTACCTCGTCCTGTACGGCCAACACGGTGAACATAATTCTCAGGATTATCGGGTAAATCATAATTGATGACATACTCCACATTTGGAATATCAATACCTCTAGCAGCAACATCGGTTGTAACCAATACGCGTTCTGTTCCTTCTCTAAATGCTTCCAAAATTTTGAACCGTTCTTTCTGCTCTATACCACCGTGAAGAAAAATAGCCTTCACTCCTACTCTTTCCATAGCAGCAACAACTCTTTCCGCGCGAATTTTTGTACGAACAAAAACAACAAATTTCTTTGTTTCATACGCTTTCAATATATTCTCCAAGAAAAAGCGTTTGTCATCCATTTCAACAAAAACAACGGCATGGTCAATTGACTTAGCGACAGGGTTTTTAGGAGAAATTTGAATACGAATGGCATTTTTCACCACCGAGTAGGCTAATTTCTTAATTTTTAAATCAATTGTTGCAGAGAAAAATAATGTTTGTCGATTTGCTGGAACGAACTTCAAAGTATCCGTAATGTCTTTGTAGAAGCCCATCGCTAACATTAAATCGGCTTCATCCAATATCAACATTTTCACTTTTTTAATGTCCACAAATCCTTGGTGAATCAAGTCGAACATTCTTCCAGGCGTAGAAACTAATACTTCTGCTCCTGATGTTAATTTATCTATTTGCTTATCTTGTTCCACACCTCCGTGTAGACATGCAATCTTTATATTTGAATACTTCGCTATCTGTTCAAAAACTCCCGTAATCTGAGCGGCCAATTCTCTTGTCGGCACTAATACCAAGCAACGAATATTTGCTTCTTGTTTCTTTTTTCGCTCTTGTAGAATCATCTCTATCGCTGGAATAACAAAAGCAGCTGTTTTTCCTGTTCCTGTTTGCGCAATCGCCAAGACATCTTCACCATTCAATATCGATTGAATCGCTCTAAACTGAATGTCGGTTGGACGCTTAAAGTCTAATTCCTCTAATGCTTTTTTGATACTATCTGATATACGGTAATCTTCAAACTTCATAATGCTTTCTTTACTTAGAACAAAAGTAATGTAATAAATGCCACACTCGATTGAAAATTAAACCTAATTACTTTTCAATAAAAAAGCAGACCCCACATTATCGTGAAGTCTGCTTCGTTCGTTTAATTTATATTTCCTTACTGTTTCACCACTTTAAAGACATTTTCACTGTCTGCTTGATGAATGCTGATAAAGTAAACACCTCTGCTTTCGTTTCCTAAATCAATACTTATTAAGTTGTTTGATGTATAACCAGCCTCAACCATTTTACCATCTATTGTTGTAATCTTATAGCTAACCAAGCTACTATTATTACCTAAATCAACGGTAATAAGTCCACTTGTAGGATTAGGATAGATCGAAATCGTGTTTTCAACTTGTTCTTTTATACCAACCACTGTAACGCTTTCACAAAAAGAAGTCTGAGTACAAGAGTCTACTGTTATTTCTACGGCATAATTCCCTGTATTGGTAGCAGTAAAACTTTGTCCTGTCTCACCGACTATTGGTGTGTTTCCATTATTACAATCAATCCATTGATAGGTTGCCCCTGCCTGATTCGCTTTTAAAGTGGGAGAAAGAGAATTATCTATTGTTATATCACTAGGCTCTATTGTTAGGTTTAAAGTGACTACACTATCACAACCTACTGCATTTATTAATGTCACTTTAGCTGTATTTGTGCTTTCAGTGTATGTTTTATTATTCAAAGGCCACGTATATGAATTACAAGCTGTTTGAACATCTGTTCTTGCTGATGGAGTACAATGGTTATATTTAAAAACAACCCCTTTATTGTTTGCTCCTCCCTCTTTAGTCATACCATATAGGTTAGCACCATCTGAAATAAGTGAACTAGAAGGGCTATAACCATCTGACCCTCCAAAATCCATTAGTTTAGAATAATTTGTCCCATCTGGCTTAATTTTAAACATTAAGCCATTATTATTTAATCCACCAACTAGCGTCATTCCATACAAATGTGAACCTGATAAGATAAGGGAACCATTTGGGTTTTGACCGTTATTTAATCCATTAAAATCTAAGAGATTAGTATAATCCGTGCCATCTGGTTTTATTTTAAAAATCACACCCCAATTATTTACGCCACCATATGCTGTCATTCCATAAAAGTAAGTACCATCAGAAATTAGGGATCCTAAAGGGTTTTGACCATTATTTGTTCCATCAAAATCTAAGAGTTTTACATAATCCGAACCATCTAACTTAATCTTAAAAATCACTCCAAAATCAATCAATCCACCTTTGGATGTCATTCCATACAAATACTCACCATCTGAGATTAATGAACCATTAGGGGACTCGCCATTGTTTCCACCATCAAAATCTAAGAGATTTGTATAATCTGCACCATCTAATTTGATCTTGAAAACAACTCCTTTATTATTAACTCCTCCTTTATTTGTCATTCCATACAAATACTCGCCATCTATAATCAAAGCCCCATTGGGAGCTTGACCATTTATACCTTCGAAGTCTAAGAGCTTACTGAAGTTTGTTCCATCTAGCTTTATTTTAAAGACAACTCCCTTGTTATTTGTTCCTCCTTGAAGAGTCATACCGTACAAGTACGTGCCGTCCAAAACAAGAGAACCTAAAGGATATGCTCCATTATCTGTTCCATTAAAATCTAAGAGATTAGTATAATCCGTACCATCTGATTTTATTCTAAAGATGACTCCTTTACTATTTGCGCCACCTAATTGTGTCATTCCATATAAAAAAGTACCATCTGAAACGAGATTACCATAGGCACTCTGACCATTGATTCCGTCAAAATCTAATAATTTCGTGTATTGTGCTGAAGTTGTAAAAGAGATAAACAAGAACCCTATAAAAAGAATTGTTGCGGCAAATAATTTTTTCATCATATGTGTTTCAAATAAATACTATTCTAATTATTTAATTAATAGAATTCAAAAGTAAGATACTTTTAAGGTTAAAAAATACAGGAATTTGGTTTTTATCAAACTACAATAGTCAATAAGTCCAATATATTAATTAAAAGTTCGAATAACTCAATCTATTCGACTTCTAATTGTTTAGATTTCATCGGAGAATCTTTTACTACTCCTTCTCTAAATTCTTTCCAGAAAATGACCACAACTAGAAACACTAATAATGGTGCTCTTAATCTTACTAAAACACCAAATATTACAGCAGTCAAACCTGTGGAAAAGGCAAATAAAAGGGAGAAAATCAACGAAAACAAGAGAAGTCTATGGTTAAAAATCAAGCTAACGAATCCTCTCCACTTCATAAAAACGTTTCGAATCATGAAGTATATTAAAATAGTACCTTCTAATCCATTCAGAATTAATGTAGCCGACAACGACTCCCAAATAAAAGGGCGAAATAATCCAGCAATTATAGCTAACGGTGTTGCTTTTATAAGACTAACGTAACTAAAGTCAGAAATTCCTAAATCATATTTCGCACCGGTATATGCTGCATTTTGAGTAAAATCTTGTGCCGTAACAGAAGCTTCCACCAGGTAATTATCCATAAACTCATTTAACCCAAATGAATAAAACCCTATCAGAACAATTAAAACGCCCACTAAAGCTAAAAAAAAGCGCAAAAATCCTCTTACAAAACCACCGCGAGCAGCATTTACCAATGTAAATAGCCACATCATTCCAAAACTCACACCAAGTAGAATAAAGGTAATTTCACGTGTTTTAATGAGTAGCCAGCTATAAAAAACAATCCAAAAAATAGTACTTAAACGCCGGTCCTTAATCACAAACCATTTTAACAATAAACGGGTTAGACTCATTATTCCAATTAGCACTAATGTATCTTTGGAAACACCTGTACACCAAAAAGCAACCGATGGAATAAATAAGAAAAATAGATGAAATTTAGAGGATGACCTGACCGAAAAATGAGTGACAATGAATTGATATAATTTCCAATGTGCTAAAAATGAAAACAACATAAAATACATGGAAACGAGCAGATAGTTTTTACCCGAAATTAAATTTAAAATCCATACTATTTTAGACGTAAAGTAACCTTCTGGCTCTCTTATAATCCAGCCTGGATAGGGAATTCCGTGCAACATAAATTCATTGATGTGTCCAACGTCAGAACTACTTTTGAACATTTCATTTGTAAACGCTTTAAAATCAGCCAAACTTAAATCTACTAGACTATTTGCTCCTCCCCAAAAGGCAACACTGTCTCCACCACCATAATAATAGATGTATAGAAATACAAATGCAAATAACCCGACAACCTTAAACAAGAAAAAAGGAAGAAAGTATTTGTATTCTCTCGTCTCTTTAGTATTTCTATATAAAAACAGTAAAAAGAAAACAACCACCAACCATAAAAACGAAAACGCAATATCAACAACGCTTAACGCCTTTAAAATACCGGGAGTATCAAACGAATACGTAAATGTTAATCCATTCATCTATCTTACAAAAATCCACTCATTGTTAGTGGATAGTTTTTCGTCATAAAGATAACCGTCTTGTTGATACATTTGATATTCCTCCAACGATAAGTTTGGATTCTCAATCAAAAATCGAGAAAATTTACCACGTTGATTTTTTGCATATATCGCTACCGTTTTAAATTGTCCATTTTTAAATTCTTTAAAGACCAGTGTAATAACCTTTGCTTTCACCTCTTTTAAACGTGCGACCTTAAAGTATTCTTCAGAGGCTAGATTAAAAACAACCTCTTTTTCGTTCATATTCAAATAATCTAAGATTGTTGTTCCCCAGAAGTTATACAGATTTTTATTTCCATCAAATTCACCTTTTGTTCCCATTTCCAAACGGTAGGGAAAAATCCAATCGAAAGGGCGCAAAGCTCCATACAGACCAGATAATATCACCAATGAATCGTTCAATGTTTGGTAATGTTCTTCAGACAATGTATGAATATCCAATGCTCTATACGCTTCGCCATTAAAAGCAAAAATGGCAGGGCGACGTTGCCTACTATTTTTATTGGGACTCACCCATGTGTGATAACGATCATAATTAAGTACTGCTAACGACTCAGAAAGCTTCATTGTTTTCATAAAATCTTTGACCTTCCACTGTTGTAAATCAGCTACTAATTGTTCTGATTGACTTAAAAACTGTGGAGAAGTAAAATTCAAATCTGGATATACCGATTCTTCATCCAAAGATTTAGCTGGAGAAAGTAATATTTTCATAGTTATTCAAATAATCGTTGTGAAAATCGTATTTCAGTGGCTCCTTTTCCATAATCAAGATACGAAGCGTCGAAATATTCTATGTGTTCTTTTTTAGATAAAAACAAACGAATCTCATCTTTTAAAATACCTTCTCCTACGCCATGAATAACTATTATTTTGGGTATACGACGGTGAATGGCTTTTGCATAAAACGATCGAAATTCTGATAATTGTCGCTTCAATATCTCCGCATTACTCATTCCAAGATGAGAGTCTAAAATTTCTTCGATGTGTAAATCTATTTCCCAAAATTTAGACGAGTTAGTATTTCCATAGATTTGTTCTTCTCGTTCGTAGATAACGGCACTTTTCTCTTTTTTACTACTTTCTTTATCAGGAATAGCATGACGACCTAAACTAAAATTAGTCGAATGAATTTTAATCACTTCTGAAATCGGAAAAAAGCGTTCAAATCCCGTCTCATCTTCGATGATAAGTTCATTTTTAGATTTAAATCCTTTGACAATCCCTTGTCCTTGCTCGTGTAGAAAAGCTACTTTTTCGTTTATTTGAAATGTATTCACGTTGAAATCGGTGTATATACAAAGATAGAAAAATGGATTGGATTAATGTGCATTGTTTAAAATCAATCCTCTTTGACGAGGAATAAAAAAGGTCGTGTGAACCTTTTGTTCACACGACCTTTTAATACTATAATTGAAGTTCTTCTTATTTCACCAATTTCATTTCATCAATCAAATTGGTAGCGCCATAACATTTGTCTACTAACCAAAGGATATAACGAATATCAACAGAAATAGTACGTTGCAAGTTAGGCTCGAAATAAATATCACCTGACATTGCTTCCCAGTTACCATCAAAAGCAGTTCCTACTAATTCTCCTTTTCCATTGATCACTGGAGAACCAGAGTTTCCGCCTGTAATGTCGTTATTGGATAAGAAATTGACGTACAACTTTCCTTTTTCAGCATATTGACCGTAGTCTTTTTTAGTATACACTTCTTTCACACGAGCATCAACAACAAACTCAAAATTATCCGGATTTTCCTTCTCCATCATTGCGTCAATTGTTGTTCTATAGTCATATTTCTTACCTTCATTTGTTGTATAAGGCAATATCTTACCATATGTTAGACGCATTGTTGAGTTGGCATTTGGAGCAAACATTTTCTTGCTATTCATCGCCATCAACGCTTCTACAAAAAGACGATTGGCTTCTGCTAGTTTATCATTTGCCTCCTTCACATCTCCACTCATAGTCAAATTGTATCCTGCATCAATGTCTTTTACAAAAATCACTAATGGATCTTGCTCAATCGTTTTCACATCATAGTTTTTAGCAAATTTCTCAAAACGCTCTTTTGACATGAAAATAGAATTTGTCTTCATTCTAGCTATAAATGCATTGACTCCGTTCTCATTCATGTGTGCTAACATCCCCACACGTTGACTCGCAGGAACATCTTTCAAGTACATTTTTAATACTTCTTTTAAGGTCTCGATCTCCAAATCCATTAAACGTTCAGCATAGAAAACTTCAGCACGAGAGTCTGCAATCGATTTATATTGTTCTGCCATCGCTTCGTTTCCTGAAGTTTTAAAATCAGCATATAGTTTATATAGGTAAGCTACCAAATTGATATCTACTTGGAACATGAATTCACTTCGATAAACTTTCGTATAAATGGTGTTGTCTAATATTTTGTATGTATTCTCCATGTCGGATAATACGTTTTGGTATTTTGGTTTATCCGCTGCATATTTCGCAAAATCCGCTTCGATTTTTTCTTTCTTCAATTTCACTTCATTATTTTTCAGTTGCTCTGATTGACCAATAAAGTACTTCCAGTAGTTTGCTACTTGTGCGTGCTTAGAAGAATAGTTTAAACGTACTGTTACATCTTTATTCATGTATTTATCCATTACGTCTAATTTCTTTCTACGCACTTCTACAATCTTAGGTTGCTCAATATCTATCGCTTGCTCCACTCCAAAAGAAGGTAGGAAACGATTAGTTCTTCCAGGGAAGCCCATGATCATTGCGAAATCATTTTCATGCACACCTTTCAGTGAAATTGGTAAGCTGTGTTTTGGCTTATAAGGTACATTCGCTGTATTATAGTCCGATGGTTTATTATCTGTTCCTGCGTAAATACGAAACATTGAAAAGTCACCTGTATGACGTGGCCACATCCAGTTGTCTGTATCCCCACCAAACTTTCCAACCGATTGTGGGGGCGTTCCTACCATCCGAATATCTTTAAACGTCTCTTTTACGAATAGGTAGAATTCATTCCCTTCGTAAAAATCTCTTACAAAAGCTTCATATTTTGTACCTTCTACTGCTTGTTCTTCTAACTTCTTAGAAATTTCAGCAATCTTTTTACGTCTTTCAGTTAAAGTCATCTCCGGTTTTAATTCCTTCATGATTGTTGCAGTAACGTCTTCCATACGAATGATGAAAGTAGCTGTCAATCCAGGAATTGCAATTTCCTCTCCGAAACTCTTTGCCCAAAAACCATTATCTAAATAGTTGTGTTCTGGAGTAGAAGCTCCTGCAATAGCGTCATAACCACAGTGGTGATTCGTTAACACTAATGAACTGTTTGAAATGATTTCTCCAGTACAAAAACCACCGAATGAAATCACGGCATCTTTCAATGACGAATGATTGATGGAATAGATTTGTTCTGGTGATAGTTTTAAACCATTCTTCTTCATGTCGGCATAATTCCTTCCTAACATGAATGGGAGCCACATTCCCTCATCTGCTTTAGCTACTTGCTGAACAAATAATAAAGCAACAAGTGCCAAAGCCTTAAACGAAATTTTCTTCATCTTTCTTTAGAGTTTATTTATTTTGATTTGGATAAAATTAATTATTTCTATTTGATTAGCGGCTAAAAACCAAAAGTATGAACATAATATATTTTGATTCGACTTAAAAAGTGGTTCAATTTTATACTGAATCACTTTCAATATTGACATTCTTTTCGTAATTTTCGAGTTCTTCTAATGAAGTTAAAAACACACCAATAATATAGAATATCATGTCTCATAAAAAACGAATTAATTATTTTGCTATTGCACCAGAAGCAATGAACGGAATGTTAGAAATAGAAAAATACATTCACAGCTGTGGATTAGAACCTCTTTTGATTGAATTAGTAAAAATGCGTGTTTCACAAATCAATAAGTGTGCGTATTGCATAGATATGCATTCGAAAGATGCACGTCACGCTGGCGAAACGGAACAGCGTTTATACGGATTATCTGCTTGGCGAGAAACACCTTTTTACTCCGAACGCGAACGAGCAGGTTTAGAATGGGCAGAAGCACTCACCTTACTTCCACAGAATGATGTATCTGATGAATTGTATCATTTAGTCTCACAGCATTTTTCAGAAAAAGAAATCGTAAATCTTACAACAGCTATTGTAGCCATTAACGGTTGGAACAGATATGGTGTTGGTTTTAGAAGTGAAGCAGGAACCTACCAACCGAAATAGTCAAAAATAGGTATTGACTGTTCCTAAAATTCAAAAACATGGATATCAAAAACAAAATAGCAGTAGTAACAGGAGCAAGTGGTGGTCTTGGCGCTTCGATAGCAGAAGCGTTAAAAAGAAAAGGAGCAACCGTTTATGGAATTGCTAGAAATAGCGATTCATTGAATGCAATAAGAGACAAAATTGGTGATACATTTATTCCCGTAAAACTCGATATATCTGATGAAGAAAAAGTGTCCGAATGGATATCTAAAACATTTTCATCTATTCACAAGCCTGATATTCTTATCAATAATGCGGGTGTCGGTTCTTTTGGAAAAATAGACGATGCACCAACAAGCGAATGGCTAAAAATGGTGAACATTAACTTAAATGGATTGTTTTTCATTACTTCGAAAATAGTACCATTCCTAAAAGAAAATGAGCAGTCCTCACATATTATCAATATCGGTTCGATTTTAGGTTCTATGGGACGAGAAGAAGGAACTGCTTATTGTGCGACAAAATATGGCGTGGCAGGATTCAGTGATGCATTATTCAAAGAACTCCGCTATTTTAATATTAAAGTAACCTGTTTAAATCCGGGTTCTATTGAAACAGATTTCTTTAAAACGTCTGGCATTGATAAACACAGTAACATGTTGCATCCAAACGATATTGCAAACACATTGGTACATGTTTTGGAAACGCCTGATAACATGCTTATCAATGAATTAACCATTCGTCCACTTCAGCCTAAAAAGAAGTAATTATGAAAAATTTAATCTTAAAAAGGATTTATGATGAACCAGAGGAAGGTGATGGATATCGCATATTGATTGACCGTTTGTGGCCACGTGGTATTAGTAAAGAAAAAGTGCATTTAGATGAATGGCTGAAAGAATTAGCACCAACCACCCAACTACGAGAATGGTTTAATCACAAAGAAGAACGTTTTGAAGAATTCTCCACCCGTTACAAAGATGAATTAAAACGTCATTCGGAAGAAATAAATCATCTTAAAGAATTGACTAAAAAACAACAAGTTTGCCTACTATACGGCGCTAAAGATGAAAAACATAATCAAGCAGTTGTACTACAATCCTATCTTGAAGCACTATAATTTTAGCTACTTTTGTAGTCTTAAAAAAAATCAATGGTATTAATAGGTTATTTTGCATTCATATTAATAGGCATTTCCTTAGGATTAATTGGCGGTGGAGGAAGTACTTTAGCCGTTCCATTATTAGTTTATTTGTTTACCGTCGATGTCGTAATGGCAACCACCTATTCTCTTTTTATTGTCGGTTCCACCAGCTTAGTCGGTTCCATTTTTTATTTCACGAAAAAACTCGTCAATTTAAAAACAGCTGTCGTTTTTGGAATTCCTTCCATTATTGCTATCTATATCACTAGAATTTTCATATTACCAGCAATTCCTGATCATATTTTCCAAATAAAAGATTTCGTCATTACGAAAGGAATGTTTTTAATGGTTCTCTTTGCTTTCTTGATGTTGCTGTCAGCTTATGGCATGTTAAAGAAGACGAAACAGGAGGAAGAAATGACTCATTATTTCAATTATCCACTTATTTTAATTCAAGGCATAACTGTTGGTGTTTTAACAGGTTTAGTGGGTGCAGGTGGTGGCTTTTTAATTGTTCCCGCACTCGTACATTTTATGAGCATGCCGATGAAAAAAGCAGTTGGAACATCTTTAGTGATTATCGCTCTCAATTCACTTTCTGGTTTTGTTTTTTCACTTTCTCAACATTCAATACAGTGGCCCTTAATCTTAACTGTAACTGGAATTGCCATCATTGGTATTTTTATTGGTGGATGGTTGGCTCAAAAAATAGACGGAAAAAAGTTAAAACCGGCATTCGGTTGGTTTATCATTCTGATGGGAATTTATATCATTATCAAGGAAATACTTCTTTAAATCTCCTTAACTCCTTCTATCTTTTCGCATTTTAAAATTCAGACAATATCGAATGGATACTTTCGTTGATTTAGAATGATTATTCATTAACTTTGTATCACTTTTAAGTAACATTCCTAAATGACGTCTTTTATAAAGTATAATATCCTATTCTTACTCGTTGTCTTGTTCACTTTAACAACGACCTCTTCTTGTAAGAAAGAAAAGTTTTTCTCCAAAGGAAATTTGCTATTTTCAACGGATACCGTCGTTTTTGACACTGTTTTTACCACGATTGGATCAACCACTCAAAATTTTCGTTTTTACAATACGGACAACAAAAAACTACTGATTGAAGAAATTGAACTAATGGGGGGCGAAAACTCTCCTTTCAGAATAAACATCGATGGTATTAGTGGTATTCTTCATAAAGGAATTGAAATGCTTCCAAAAGATAGTTTGTATGGTTTTGTAGAAGTAACCTTAGGCGTTAACGGCCAGGTTCTGCCAATGATTGTGGAGGATTCTATTCGGTTTAGAACCAACGGGAAAGACCAATATTTGAAACTCGCTGTTTGGGGACAAGATGCTTATTTTCACTATAAAGATTACAACGAAGGCGTTTGGCCAAACGACAAACCACATGTGATTTATGGTGCTGCATACGTTGATTCGACGAAAACATTGACTATTCCTAAAAACACAACCGTTCATCTTCATAAAAATTCGATGTTATTCGTTTATAAAGGAACGCTGAAAATAGAAGGGGAAAAAGGGGAAGAAGTACACTTTAAAGGCGACCGATTGGAAGCAGGTTATAAAGATATTGCTGGACAGTATTATGGTATTTACCTACATGAATCGAAACCGAGCACTATCAATTATTTAATTCAAGAAAATGGCTCGTCGGGAATACATATCACGGGAAATAATGCCACCAATTCACCTACTGACTATAACTTAACCATCACCAATTCCATTCTTACCAATAATGCTAATTACGGCTTCTTTTTATTCGACGGCAGTAAGTTAAAAGCAGAAAACTGTATCATTTCCAACAACGGCGTGCATTCCTTATTTGTCTTACGAGGAGCTAGTTTCGACTTTACTCATTGTGACATTGTGAATTATGGACAAAGCAAAAATGCAGCCATTGGTATCTTGAATTATTATGATGGTATTGCTTCTAACATTCCTTTTGGCAACTTCAATAATTCGGTAATTTATGGCAATCAAAATTACGAAGTAGCACTCGATACGGTCAACCCTAATAATACACTCGGATTATTGAATATTAAGTTTAATTATTGTGTCGTGAAATACAAAGATGGCTCTAATCATCCGATGTTTTCAAACAATGTATTCTTTAACCAAGAACCGCAATTCACTGAACCATCTAAAAATAATTTTAAGCCTCAATCAGGTTCGTCACTTTCTAATAAAGGAAATTCTTCTTACGCATTACCGAATGACATTGAAGGAAATTCCCGAAATATGAGTTCTCCTGACATTGGCGCCTATGAATTTTAATCATTTCAAGCATGTCAGTACAACTTTTCAATCCCTTAGAAAATCTACATTTTAATGACGACACTTGTTTTCTTTCCGGAGATGACTTAACAACGCGCGAAACTATTTCTATTTTTCCCGAGTGGATGATGGATCGTTTTGGATTACGCGAAAAGAAATTCAAGATGATGGACAAAATAAATGAAGTCTCTTACGAAAATCTCAATTTACCGTGTTCACCTGTCGTCAAGCAAAAGTTCGACGCATTAGAAAAAGAAGTACAAGCAGCGTTCGACGGAGGATATGAAGCTATCAAAGCATTCGATTCGCACAAGTTGTTTATCTGGATGAGTAAAATCGTTTATGGAATCTTATACCATGATTTAGTGATTGAGCGAAAAGTAAAAGAAAGACAAAGTGCTGATTTAAGTATTTCTCCGATTTTACAAGAGCGTTTTGGTTTGTTCCATTTAATGCTACAATCGTTTATCGCCCCGATAACGTTCACAGGAAATTTAAGACCTTGGAGCATTTCCGTTGTTCGATTGAAATATTCAAAAGACATTTGTAATTACCGAGACGATTCTGTCAACATGATTTTTTCACTCGGTGTGAATGGTTTTGGAATCATTGGTTGCTTATTAGACAATGGAACGGTGGTAAAAGAACATCAACCATTAATTGATAAAATTGGTGACACTGTTCTACATCCGATTCAATTTGAAGAATTGTGCGCCCGTTTTCAATATTCCAGTTATTTATTGGATTATAAACCGATGTATCGCATGAAAGAAACCGATGCGGGACTCGAAATAGAAACTTTGCCGATTGTTTCAGATGGAAAAACACCCATTTTTGACAAATGGGATGAAGACACTTTCGCAACTGTATTGGAAGGTTATTTCAAACCGTGGGGATTAACCAAAAAAGAAATTATCACGCCTCCTAATTCACCCATTAGCTTTTTGGAGAACGAAGTCACACATCAATTTATTAGCCCAGAAAGTGTGAAATTGCCGTTCTGAACTGGAATTGAAGTAACTTTAAACAAAATCAAAAACTAACATTGATCTTTCAAAAACATTTATAACACAATTTATATAGTAATAAACAAATCTCGGATGCTTAACTCCGAGATTTGTTTTTATTATAGTTTAGAGATTTAAAAAATTATCTTTTCCCTACATTCTCAACAACCAACTTTTTAGTCGTTTTTAATGTGTTGCCATTGAACACGGAAATCATATACATTCCGCTTTTTAAGTTTCTGGTATCGATGGTTAATTCGCCTTTGTTATTTAAGATAGCTCCCTCATTACAAGTATTCCAGTCAAATCAAACATTTTATAATTACAATCTTTAAGTTCTTCCAAAATCTCCCATTGAAAATTCACATACTCTTTAGCCGGGTTTGGATATATCATTACTGAATACAGTATCGTTTCGACAGGCGCAATTATTTCCACTTGTTCTTGAGGTAGTTGCAACATCATTTTTTGTGCTCCAGTTGATTGCTCTTTGTCATAACAAACATCATAAAAAAACATAAAATATTGCGTGCATAACCACCAACACGTTCCTCTTTGATTGCCAATTCTTGCAAAAATTCAATTTCATTTTCATTGAGTTGAGCTATGTTTCGATCACCAAGACTTGCTCTGAAAGTGATATATTTGTCGAAGTCTTCCAATAATTGCAAATTGTCTTGCATAGCCCCGATGATACCTCCATCTTTGTCATATACCACATCATCAATCACAAAAAACAAAATATTCCCTTGGGCATCCAATTGCATATTAGAAGCCGCTTGTGGGGGTTCACCATTATAATCGCCAGAGGTGGGGAGAGGGGAGGTAAATATTCCATCCCAATAATTAGGTGCTAAAATCCACATTGGATTTTGAGCATTCAAATAGCTACTTGCAGTGATTACAAATAACAAATTAAATAGAATAATTCTTTTCATAACACGTTAGATTTATAAAACATGAGTGAAAGTTGCTTTAACCAAAAAGTTATTAACAAGCCTTTGTTTTCTTCATGTTTTCTTATGAAATTTTTTGTATTCATAGTATTTATGTCTCTTTTTGGGAAGGTTGGTTTTAACCAAACAATATTTTATCAGGATGTCTTTCATGGAGGGGTAACAGCAGACGGATTTACTACAACTTTAGGTTCTGGAATAGGAACAATTACTTTAGCTATTCCTCCTTCAAGTTCTATTGATAAGGCGTTTTTATTTTGTGGTAGGCATGGAAATCCCAATCCTATTACAGTTACTTTTAATGGTAGCCTTATTGTTTTTAGTAATTCAACTATTATCAGTTTGCCTTTTTTATCTCCTTTATATGCTGGGATAGGAGGAAATGGAAGTGTTCACGTAGCTGATGTTTCTGGTTATATATCATCAACACAACTTAGTTATCAAATTGAGGTACCAACTCAATCAGATTCCGACATAAGGTATACTGATTTCTATTTGGTGTTTATTTATAAAGATAATTCTTTATCAAAAACAGTATGCTCTATATTTATAAATGATAATGATATTGGGTAATATATAAATTATTCTATGAGTAATCTTAATCCTATAAATACTGTTAATGACGTAGGGATGTCTATTTATGGAGGTTACATGTGTGATACTATTTTAGAACCAACCATTGTGTCTCTCAATTCAAATATTATAGGAAAGATAGGAGGAAATGACTATAATGGAAATTATATATGTGGGGGTGTTGTTGGGTCTTTCGATTATCAAAATAACTTATTATTTGGATTAGGTGATGATACTCCTGATAACACAATGAAAGAAAGTGATGGCTTAGTTAATATTAAAAATTATTTAACATATTTAACAACTGGTCTGAATGCCAATTTTGAAGTGCAATCTAACAATGGGAATTATTGGTTTACAAATCCTGTTTGGGGAGTTACTTTAACCTACACCCCCCTGCGATACCTTTTCCGTTTCCGTTCCCAATGACACCACCATATGCCACGGAGAAACGTTACAACTTACTGCCACCACCACAAACCCAACTGCAACTTATGAGTGGCTGCCAGCACCTGGTTTGAGTTGTTCTGATTGCCCCAATCCAATTTTCACGGGAGATAGTTCGATGGTTTACATGGTCAGAATTTGGAACAATGATAGTTGCTCGGTTGTTCGTCCCGTAAAGATTACCGTCAATAAACCACCTACACTTATATGCTACACGTCAGATACTCGATGTGGAATGGATAATGCCAATATAATTGCGACGAATCTTCCTGCTAATTTTGCCTATTGGAATATAATTACATCCGTAGGAGATACGCTAACTAATTCTAGTAATAATACTCAAAGCAACCTTAAAGAAGGTACTTTCAGTGTATTTCATGTCGATTCAAGCGGATGTAGAAGTATGGACACTACTTATGATATATATACATATAACAATGTTGTTGCTGATTTTACAATATCTCCTGAAACTGGAATGACACCACTTCAAACACAAATTACAAATACTTCACAGAATGCCACTCATTATGAATGGAATGTTTTCACAGGCTCAACAATTCTTTCCACTGGTTCTGGCACCGTTCCAACAACTACTATTTTTGATACATCAGGAACGTATGAAATTCAACTTATTGCGTGGGATGTTGACCCACTTTGTGCAGATACAATTTCCAAAATCATTTTCGTTTATGATAGTCTTATGATAGAAATTCCGAATGTTTTTACACCAAATGACGATGGAATTAATGATTTATGGACGATTTCAGTCAACTTACCTATTCATTGTAATTTGCACATTTTCAATCGCTGGGGAAATGAGATAGTGCACTTCAACGGAGAACTGACACTTGGTGAAAACATTCTTTGGGATGGGAATTCAACTGGTGCGGAAGCCACCGATGGTACATATTTTTATAAGGCTGTTTTCACGTTGGATGAACCATCATCTACATGTAAAAATACACATTGTTCGTTCGAGGAACAGGGCTTTTTCATGTTGACACGGTAAACTATCATTTTACTTCAATCCAAAATGTCTTTCAGCCTCATCTGCGATAAAACCTCCAATCGAAAGAGAAGCTGTTGCTGCTGGTGATGGTGCATTTAACACATGAATAGAATTTCCATGATATTCAATTCTAAAATCGTCCTTTGTGTCACCGTCTTGGCTTAACAACAATGCACGAACACCTGATCTTCCTGGCTTGATGTCTTCCATTTCTAAAGAAGGAATAAGACCTTGCAACGTTTTCAAGAACAAACGTTTCGAAAAAGCACGTCGGTATTCGTTGATACCAAAGCTCATATTCTTGAAAAATAATTTCCAAGTTCCACTATAAGACAAAGCATCGGACGTATCTCTTAAAGAGAAATCTGTTTTCCCATAACCTTCTCTTTTAAACGTAAAAACAGCATTTGGCCCACATTCCGTGTCACCGTTTGTCATACGCGTAAAGTGAACACCTAAAAAGGGCATTTCAGGATTCGGAACGGGATAAATTAAGTTCTTCACTTTGTATTTGGCTTCTTCAGTTAGTTCATAATAATCACCTCTAAAACCAACTACTTTTTCTTTTAGTTTCACACCGTCTTTACGAGCCAATCTATCGGCAAAGAGCCCCGCACAGAAAACCATCTTTCGAGCTTTGATTGCTCCTTTATTCGTAATAATGGATGACTCTTCTTGTCCTCTTTGAATATCTGATACTTCGTGTTGTAAAAATAATTTACTTTCCAGTTGAAGAGATAATGCAATTTCGACCATCTTAGCCGTTGCGCCTCTAAAGTCAATAATTCCCGTACATGGAACCAATAAACCAGCAACACCTTCACAATACGGTTCAATTTCCTTAATTTGTGCAGCGGTAATTTTTTGCAATCCTTCAATTTTATTCTCCAAACCTGTTTGGTAAATCTTCTCCATTTGAGCCAATTCAGATTCTTTCGTTGCTACCACCACTTTCCCACAAACGTCGTGAGCGATATTGTGCTCTTTCGCAAAAGCAACCAATTCATGTCTTCCTTGAATACAATTCTTCGCTTTATAAGAACCTGGCTTATAATACAATCCAGAATGAATTACACCTGAATTATGTCCTGTCTGATGATCTGCTAATAAAGCTTCTTTTTCAATTAGAGCGATAGTCTTATTCGGAAAACGTGCTTGTAATTTGTAAAATGTCGCTGCGCCAACGATACCTCCTCCAATAATTGCTATGTCGTATGTCATGTAACTAAATTTAAATTCTCAAATAGTATTTTGTTCCAGTGAGATGGCTTTTTCTTCTATTTTTTTAATTGTAATATAAAAGAAAATTAAACTGATTAATATAAATATGTGGCTAAAATCTTCTCGGTTAAAATAGAGGGAAATATCCATCTTAAACAAGAAACTCATGACGCCCATAAAACTAATAACGACTCCATAAATGAATAATCTCAAGTGTTTCTCCCCTTTTTTAATGAGAAAAATACTAATTCCAACACAATAAATAATATAAGTTAATGCAGAGTCAAGTATTACAAAAAGGAAGGAAACGAGGCTCAATGCTAATACACTATTAAGTATCATTTTGAAATTTAGAAACAATGTTAAATAACGACTTGCATTTGATTTTTTCATCAATGTGACCATTCCTTTTCCTGCAAAATAGCCCGCAATAATTCCACCAATCCAATGCGGCATTTTTCCATAAACACCTGTGTAAGCGTATAATGAATGTGCAAATCCTGCGAAAATAGAAGTGATAGAAAACACTAGAAAGAAATACCGCCAATTGGCCACACTTTCGTTGACTGGTTTTAATTTTAGAAACCAAAACAAACACAAAATAGCCACTAACCAATTATACAGCAATGCAATTGGTTCTTGCAAATGAAGTCCAAGAAAATCATAATGAATTACTTCAAATTCTCTCATTCCGCAAATGTAATCGTTTTCCTTCATTTGTCTCTCTTTTTTCTTCACAGTAAACTGTTTGTTAATTTTAAAAAGAATGGTGCTTTTGGGTAATAATTACATTACTTTCGTGTCAAAATCAAAAAATTGAAAATTCTTTCCAAACATATTGAAAATGCCGTTGAACAATTGTCTGGCTTACCAAGTGTTGGAAAAAGAACGGCGCTTCGATTGGCTTTGCATCTATTAAAAAAAGACGAGCAAGAGATTCAGCGTTTTGCACAATCATTTATTTTGATGAAGGAAAACATTCATTTCTGTCAATCGTGTGGCAATATCTCCGACCACATTCAATGCGAAATTTGTGCGAATCCTTTGAGAGACCACGACACCATTTGTATTGTTGAAGATATTCGCGATGTCATGGCTATTGAAGATACCAATTCCTACAAAGGAATTTACCATGTTTTGGGCGGTGTTATTTCACCAATGGACGGTATTGGACCAAGCGACTTGAATATTTCATCCTTAATAGACAAACTACAAAAAGGCGAAACGAAAGAAATTATTTTTGCTTTAAATGCGACCATGGAAGGTGATACAACAAGCTTTTATCTTTACAAAAAGATAGCCTCTTTTGATGTTTTCGTGAGTACCATATCGAGAGGAGTTAGTGTCGGAACCGAATTACAATACGCAGACGAGTTGACATTGGGAAGTTCTATAACGTGTCGTACACCTTTTAAAGTAACTGTTTGATTTTGATTTATAAATTACTTACAATTTAAATTATTAATTATGCGCTTCTTATTTGGAATTATTTTCACCCCTTTTTTCTATTTATTTTTCATTTTTTGGCTGTTTATTTTTCATCCAATTCAATGGCTTTCATTAAAATTAGGAGGTTATAATGCCCATAAAAAAAGTGTCGATATTTTGAATTTCTTTCTTCATTATTCTTTATTATTGACGTTCAATTGGGTGCGCTTGAAAAACGACAAAATAATTCCTACTGATCGCCCTATTTTACTTATCTCCAACCATCAATCGACTTTTGACATTCCAGGTTTGATTTATTATTTCAGAAAACATCACGGAAAGTTTGTTTCTAAAATTGAGCTTTTAAAAGCGAGAATACCAAGTATCTCATTTAACTTACGCCACGGAGGAGCTGCCAACATTGATCGTAAAAACTCCGAGCAATCGAAACGAGAAATAAAAAAGCTAGCCGATAATATGGCGGAGAAAAACTGGTCTGCTTTTATCTTTCCTGAAGGAACACGTACGAAAGATGGTCAAATGAAACCTTTCAAAACAGGAGGTGTCGAAACATTTATTCAACTGGTACCTAACTTATTAATTGTTCCTGTTGCCATTTCTGGATCGTATGCACTTGCTCGAAAAGGGGCGTTCCCTTTATTACCGTTTCATTGCATTACTTGGGAAGTATTAACACCTATTGAACCGAAAAATAAAACCACCGAAGAAATAATAAAAGAGTTAGAAACAGCTATTATAAATGGTGTTACTAAATGACCTCTAAGAAGAAAATCTATCTTTTAAGGTTAGTTACATTACTAATATTTCCGTTACCTACTATTATCTACAAACTATTCTGGGAAGATAAATCACTGTTTGAAATACTCGAACTAAATGATTTTTCAATACTACTTATTTTTAATGGTTTAGCTTTAGGAATTACCTATGCATTACTCTCTACCTACTTATTAAAAAAGTCTGTGTTTAAAAGTGAGTTTAAAAAACAGCAAGAACTACTCAACCAACTAGATTTGAATGCATGGGATGCCATTTTACTTTCTATTTGTGCAGGAGTTGGTGAAGAACTTCTATTTAGAGCAGGAATTCAACTTTTATTAGGCCCCATTATTACCACACTAGTATTTATTGCGATACATGGATACTACCATCCAAAGAATTGGCGACTGTCGTTATATGGTCTTTTGTTAACGCCTTTTATTCTCTTAATATCCTATGGATATGAGTATTATGGCTTATGGTTTGCTATTGCTGCTCACTTCTCTTACGACTGGGTTTTATTCAACGATACCAACCTTAAAAAAAACAATTCTGTTTGAGCTTTCATTCTTTTGAAACCTTTTCAATTCAAAAACGTTTCAGTTGGAAATAAAGTAACCAAAAAACATGAATATTTATAGTCGTTTAGCAATATTATTTTGCTCCTTTCTTATTATTTCCACAGCATATAGTCAGGAAGAAAACAAAAAAAATCCCGAAAATATAAAGTCAGAGACTTCTATTCCTAAGCTACTAAAGATAAATAATGATTACCTCATAAATGAAGTGTATGATAAATCTCTCGCTTCTGGAAAACGTTTAGTAGAACTAGAGCCTGAAAATGCTAATTTTAATTTTAGATATGGTTTGGCGCTCAATCAGACGACGAGTAAGTTAGAAGAACCATTAGATTTTCTGAAGAAAGCAGTGAAGAATACCACTATCAAGGTTGACCTATTTAATCCTAAGGAGAAAAGAGCACCCATTGATGCCGTTTTCTACTATGCTATTTCACTTCATCGTTTTGGCGAAATTGATGAAGCAATTAAATTGTATAAAGACTTCATTTTTCAAGCAGGAGAAAAACATCCGTTTTATGCGCAAGCACAATTAAGTTTAACACAAGCTAATAACGCAAAGGTGATTGGTTACGATGAAAGTATCAAATCGTTAGAATCGCTAAACAAAACAATCAATACTAAAAATGATGAATTTGCACCAATCATTTCATTTGATGGCAGTACACTATACTTTACTTCTAGCAGATATTGGAAAGAAAAGAACAATGAAAATACCATTAACAAATCTACTGGAGAGTATTATGAAGATATTTATTCTAGCTATTTTAAAAATGGAAATTGGCAACCTTCTAGTCGTTTAGATTTCTGTTCTCCAACAGAAAACGAAGCAAGTGTTTCGATTAGTATTGACGAAAGAAGAATCTATTTATACAGCACTAAAACAGGGAATGGAGACATCTATTATACAGATTATAAAGACGGACAATTTAATGATATTAAACTTTTAGATAATAAGGAAGTTACTACATATAAATGGCAACCTCACTACTTTGTATCGGGAGATAACACAATAGCATTCTTCTCTTCAGAGGACGGAAAAGATGGATATGGTGGATTGGATATCTACATGATAAAAAGAGGAAAGTATGGAGCGTGGAGCTCCCCTGAAAACTTAGGCCCTGAAATTAACAGTAAGTCTGACGAAGACGCTCCATTTCTAACTTTTGATGGTAAGTGCTTATACTTTTCTTCAAATGGTGAAAAATCAATTGGAGGATATGATATTTTTCGTTCAGAGTTGAAAGATGGGAAATTTTCTACGCCTGAAAATCTAGGATTACCGATAAATTCAACTTATGATGACTTATATTATACTGTAACTACTGACGGTATGAATGCATTAATATCTTCTTTTAGAAAAGGTGGCGAGGGTAAAATGGATATCTATCAAATTGTTTACAACGAAAGTAATACTGTTGCTTCTGTATTAAAGGGTAGAATTTATATGATGGATGGCTCAGAGATTATTCCTGAGAACATTGAAATAAAATTAAAGTGTTTGGATTGTGACGAACTTGAAGTTACATCATTGCTTCCTCGAGTTAGAGATGGACAATTCTTGTCAAATTTAAAGAAATGTAAGGAATATGAAATTCAATACGTTAACTCAATAACAAAAGCTGAGATTGCTATTCAAAAACTGAACACGACATGTGAGGAGAAATATGAAGAAATCGAAAAAGAGTTAGGTATTGAATTAGATGGTGATAAAATTGTTGCTAGTAAAATCTATGCTTTCAAAGGCTCTATTTTTGATAAAGAGACCAATAAAAGATTGGACAATGTTACTATTGAAATTCAAGATGAGAAAGGAAAATCAGTATTTTCTTTAACATCTAAAGATAATGGAACGTTTACTACAAATGATTTGAAGAATGTTAAATTTAATTCAAATTACACCTATAAAATCATCATTAGTAAACCAGATTACATTACAATTTCAAAAGAATTTACATTTAAAACTGAATACGAGCACTACATAAATATTGATCCAATTGGTATAGAGAAATCTCAAATTGGTAAGAATTTAGGAAATGTCATTGTATTGAACACCATTTACTATGACTTAAACAGTTCTTATCTGAGAAAAGATGCGAAGTTAGAGTTAAATAAGATTGTGGAATCAATGAATCTGAATCCAAACTTAGTGATCGAATTGCGCTCTCACACTGACTGTCGTGAAGATGTAGAATATAATCAATGGTTATCTGACCGTAGAGCAGTTAGAGCAGCAGACTATATTAAAAAGCGTATTAAAAACGGAGAAAGTAGAATCTCTGGAAAAGGTTATGGTGAATCTGAACTTCTAAACAACTGTGGTTGTGATGTAGAAGACACATCAGGATGCTCAGAAGAACAACACCAATTGAACAGAAGAACAGAGTTTATCATTATTCAGAAATAAATTGTTTACTAAAGTAAAAAAACCGCTTTCAAGAAATTGTTAGCGGTTTTTTAGTTTCTATAACTCTCTCTAAACGTTTAGGCGAAAGTGAGGATTAGTGATAGTATTTCAGAGGAAACTGTGGTAAATTTTTGGAAGGTGAATATTTTTTAAATAAATTAGTCAAAATTCTAAACTACTTAATTATGAAATTAAATCAACAGCCTTCGAACATCATTTCGAAATCAGCTAAAGTCATTTCTATCGCTTGCAAAATGAACATTTGGGGGAACAAACATGAAGTAATTATACCTATAAAGCATTACGAAGAGCAAAATACACCATCACGGTTGGTCATCTAGTAACACCTAAGACCGATCCAGTAGATTATGTAGTGATGCCAAATGTCGACGTTCGCTTGGAAGCTGGTCAGGAAATTGTATTGCAACAAAGCACTCACATTATGGCAGGAGCTCATGCTCATTAATGATTCAATACAATGAATGTGTGAAACGTAGTGATTTAAAATCCTATAACGGGAGTTGGCTCTTGAAAAAAGTCACGGACACAAAGGAATCAAAGATTTTATCTTTGGAGAAACCTTCAACAAAGTGTGCCACTTGGTGTATATTCCTGTTTTTATCGCACAGTAATATTAATTCAATTTAAAATCAGAGGTTCTATGGAATGTTATCGCTGGATAATCTTGTTCTGCCATTTGTAGTAAGAACGGTGTTTCTGCAAGAAAAACCCAATTTCCATCTTTATCTTTCGCTATATTACCAGTCTTCGTCTGTATAAACTTATCCAATTGAACGTCGTCTGTAGCTGTTATCCACGTTGCTAAATGGTAGTTCTTCGGAGAGAAACGACAATTAGCACCATATTCATTGGTCAAACGATACTGAATAACTTCAAACTGTAATTGTCCTACCGTTCCAACAATTCTTCTGTTCCCTGGTTGCTGAACAAATAATTGCGCCACACCTTCATCCGTTAATTGTTTAATTCCTTTTTCCAACTGTTTCGATTTCATCGGATCAAGATTTTCTAACTCCATAAAGATTTCTGGTGAGAAGCTTGGAATTCCTTTAAACATAAATTTTTCACCCTCCGTTAATGTATCTCCAATTTTGAAATTTCCTGTGTCATACAAGCCAATAACGTCTCCTGGATATGCTTCATCGATAACTGTTTTATCTTGTGCTAAAAAGGAAGTTGGATTCGCAAATTTGAATCGCTTGCCAATTCGTACGTGTTCGTAAAACGTATTTCGTTCAAACTTACCAGAAACAATTCGTAAAAAGGCAATCCTATCTCTGTGTTTAGGATCTAAGTTAGCGTGAATTTTAAAGACAAACCCTGAGAATTTACTGTCTTCTGGTTCGATAAAACGCAAATCAGACTCCCTTCCTCTTGGTGATGGAGAGATTTCAATAAACGTATCCAACAATTCTTGTACACCGAAATTATTCACCGCAGAACCGAAAAATAGGGGTGCTGATATTCCTTTTAGATATTGATCTTTATCAAATTCATCATAAACTCCTGTTACCGTTTCTACTTCTTCTCTTAATTCATTCGCTGCATTTTCACCAATGATTCCATCTAATTGAGGATCTGCTAAATCAGTAATAGAAACAATGTCTTTTGAAATTTTCGTTTTATTCGCTTGAAATAAATTCAAATGCTTTTTATGAATATTATACACACCTTTGAAACGATCGCCCATTCCAATCGGCCACGTTAAAGGACATACTTGAATGTTTAACTTTTCTTCTAATTCATCCAACAAAGTGAAAGCGTCCTTCCCTTCCCTATCCATTTTATTGACAAAAATGATGACCGGCGTATTACGCATACGACACACTTCCATCAATTTTTCGGTTTGAGATTCTACTCCATTTGCACAGTCGATTACTAAGATAACGCTATCTACGGCAGTCAATGTTCGATACGTGTCTTCGGCAAAATCCTTGTGTCCTGGCGTATCGAGAATGTTAATTTGCTTTCCACCATATTCAAATGCCATCACAGAAGTTGCCACAGATATACCTCTTTGCTTTTCAATTTCCATGAAGTCAGAGGTAGCCGCTTTCTTGATTTTGTTATTCTTAACAGCACCAGCCGATTGAATAGCACCTCCGAAAAGCAATAATTTTTCTGTCAATGTAGTTTTACCCGCGTCAGGGTGTGCTATAATGCCAAATGTTCTTCTTTTTTCAATTGCCTCGGAATGCTTCATCACTAAAAATTTGAACACAAAGATAGTTTGATTTTAATTAAAATCGATGAATTATTCTGGAAGAGGAGAAATATTACTTTAATGTCCGGCTTGAAGTATAAGACAATGTTTCTCAAACAAATGATAATTCTGAACACAAAGAGTGATTAGTATATCGTAACCTGTCCCGATGTAGAATCGGAATTGATTTTTTCGTCGGGCCCAAACAACGACCACGGAGTAGCACCGAAGGTAAATTGCTGTAGTAATAATAACTGTCTGAGCGCTAGCGAGTTTTATTTTCACAAGCAATAAGGAATATTTGAGTGATGAAAAAGAACACAACGATGAGGTTTTTATCCTCAAAACTTCGACTCTACCGATTACCTTCGGTGCTGTCTACGACGGTCTCGTTTTCACGTCTTCAAAAGCAGCGCTTTTTCTCTTTTTCCTGAAGAGAAAGTAAAAGAAAAATAAAGAATTAAAATTTTTAGTACTTATACAAATTGAAAATCAGAACATTAAAATAATCTTCTAAAACATCGATGGTAAACGTAGAGAAATCCGATTTTATTCTAATTCAATCTTTCGAGTAAGCGTAAAAGATTTACATACCGCTTTCACTTCCTGTTGAATGGTTATGCTGGTGTCTTTTTTAGAAATTTGAAATTCTGGATTTAACTCATCCAGTTCAATCGTACTATTTATCTTATACGTTACTTCTAATCCTCCCTTTGAGTTATCATACAATTTGACTTTTCGATTATTCATTACGACGGCGTCAAAACCTGGTGTTATAGGTAATTCATCCGCAAAATTTCGCCATTTTTGATAGTCTGAAACAATGGAAAAAACTTCTCTTTCGATAAACTCTTTCGTATCAGGATTCATATCTAACTGGATGGGACTTCCAACTGGACTCTTCTTCGTAATTGTCATTAAAAAAGTAGAGGCAGCAATAAATGAACCGTATAAATTAGGATGTTTTTCATCTTCCATATATAAATTGAGGTTCTTCATTTTTTTACGAATATCTTGCCAGACAAAGCCAACAGGAGCAACAATCGTATTGAAATCACGCGCCATCCACATGTAATTATCTCTTACCATATTTTGCATTTTATCGTAAGAATCGATTGGTTCCCAATTTTTATTACCTGCGCTATATGCCCACGTCATATATAATGCAATTTTCGTACAGCTATTATTTGTTCTCACACTATCAATAAGCTGACTCAAATACATTTTTGATTTCTTCTCAATATCGGTTTTTGGTGTGGCAAATTCATTACTATGTCCTTGAATGACAACATAGGACCAATTTTGGGAACGTATTTTATCATACGTCTCTTTTCGCGATGCATGATATTGCAGATTTTTCCCACCATGTACAACCGTATCAACATAGGCATTTACACCTTCTTCTTTGGCCATTTTCTGAAACATAAAAGGCATATCATTCATGAATGTATAACTATTACCAATGAATAAAACAGAGATGTTTTCTTGAATTGTTTGTTGTGCCATTATTCCAGAATAAAAAAACAGGGATATGATAAAAAGAATTCTTAACTTCATACTCTTAAATATTGTAATTACTAATCAAATTACGTGCTAAATTTTATGCAAAATTATCGTTTTTTTCCTTTACTTGCTTTTTTAATCGCAAATAATTTTTCGACTGCCTCAGCCCAGTTTCAGTTTGATTTTCAAAACAATATACCCGTTTTAATAAACGGCGAATTAAAAGAAAAAGCCTTCTTTGGAGGGTTTAATAACCCGCAATTCTCAACGATTGATTTTGACTTTGATGGCGATGATGATTTATTCATTTTTGACCGCTCTTCTAGTCAATTAATGTTATTCGAAAATATCCTTGAAAACGGTGTTCGTACCTACCAATATGTGTACAATGGAAAAAAATACTTTCCTGATAATTTGAATTATCGTGTAGCCATAGTGGATTACGATGGTGATGGTAAAAAAGATTTATTTGCTGCTGCAACAGGTGGAACAAAAGTATATCGAAATACAGGAACGACACAAAATGGTCTTTCATGGGAATTGGTTTCTCCACTGTTGATGTCTAGTTATTTTCATGATATTTCTAATTTATATATCAGTACGACAGACATTCCAGCTTATGTCGACGTAGACAATGATGGTGATGTCGACATTCTTACGTATCATATTAGTGGTCAGCGAATGGAATACCACCAGAATCAAAGCATGGAATTATACGGTATTCCCGACTCACTGATTTTTGAATTAAAAAATGAATGTTGGGGAAAATTTAAAGAAGGGGCGCATACTTTTGAAATTGTTTTAAGTCCAAATGAAGCGCCTTGTAATGAAAACACAGATGTTGTTGATCCTAAGTCGGGAGAATTTAGACATTCTGGAGGAACTGTACTGGCCTTGGATTATGATAATAATGGCGTCAAGGATTTGATTCTGGGAAATATTTCTTATCGTAATCTCAATTTGTTAATCAACGGAGGAACAGCTGTAAACACCAATTCTGCCATGATTAGTCAAGATATCTTATTTCCTAGTAATTCTGAGCGGGTCAACGTATTGGGTTTCGCTGCTAGCTTTTACGAAGATGTCGATTTTGATGGTATTAAAGATCTAATTGCGACACCAAACGACAAAAATAATTCAGATAACAAAGAGAGTGTCTGGTTTTACAAAAACATTGGAACGGATACTCAACCAGAATTTTCGTTCGTTACTACCGATTTTATTCAGAATCAAGGAATTGATGTTGGAATGGGATCTGTACCGGTCGTAACAGACATAAATAAAGATGGTTTACAAGATTTGATCGTTGGGAATTACTTTGAGATGAACGCAGATAGCGTGAAGAAAAGTACAATTTATCTATTCGAAAACCAAGGAACAACAACAGCTCCAAAATTGGTTTTAGTTGATACCAACTTTTTAAATCTACCTTCACTCAATATCGGCTTACGTGTTATTCCTTCTTTTGGAGACCTTAACAATGATGGAGAAAAAGACGTTGTTACAGGAAATGACAATGGTAAGCTTTACGTTTTAATGGCCAATTCTAATCAAACATTTGCGCCTATCATTTTGTTATTAGACAATACTGGAACAGCTATAAAATGTGAAGGTGGCGCTACTCCTCAATTAGTTGATTTAAACGAAGATGGATTGTTGGATTTACTCGTTGGAACTAAAAATGGAAAAATATGGTACTATGAAAATACAGGAACTCCAAGTGATTATCAATTTACACTGGTGACCAAAACCTTTGGAAATGTAAATGTTTCGGAGAATTATATTGGCTATGCAACGCCGCATTTATTTCAATATAATAATGAATGGTTTTTACTCTGTGGAAGTTCAACCGGAAAATTACATTTCTATAAAAATATTGTCAATAACAATGAATTACAAACGACTTTTGAAACTATCAGTGATGATTATTTATGGATTGACACGCGTGGTTACAGCGCGCCTTTTATTGCAGACATTAACAATGATGGTCGCTTTAACTTATTTATAGGAATGGAATTGGGTGGTTTATGGCATTTTGAACACAATCCTGACATTATAGTTGGTATAAACGAAATGGAAAACCTAGAAAATAAAATTGTTATTTATCCAAATCCTTCCAACGGAACGTTTTACATTGAAAATGAATCTCATAATGAAATTAAATCCATACAAATTGTGGATATCAATGGAAAAGTCATGGAGCTCATCTGGAAGAATAAAATGGTTCAACTCACCAACGCGGCACAAGGAGTTTATCTCGTTAAAATAATCACCGACAAACATTCTGAAGGAATTGTAAAACGAATTTTTGTAAAGTAATACTACTCATGCAGCAATTTAAAGTTAACTTTTATAGGGTATAAAATCGTATCTTTGCCACTAAATACATTTGATATGAGCTTTGAAAAAGAACTGACAGAAAGAAGTGGTGCAAAATGTGAATTGTGTGGAGCTACTGATAATTTAACGTCTTTTGAGGTAACACCTCCACGGAATAATAATGCGAGTGATTATTTATTTGCTTGTGGCACTTGTCATGAACAGTTAACTGACTCGGATAAGATTAATCCAGTTCATTGGCATTGTTTGAATGACAGTATGTGGAGTGAAGTTCCTGCGGTAAAAGTCATTGCTTATAGAATGTTGCACAAACTCAAAAATGAAAGCTGGCCACAAAATCTATTGGATGTGATTTATCTCGAAGATGATATCTTAGAGTGGGCAAAAGCAGGAATAGAGGAAGAAGATGAAAATGCCATCAAGCATATCGACAGCAACGGAAATATTCTTCAAAGTGGCGATAGTGTTGTCTTAATCAAGGATTTGAGCGTTAAAGGTGGTGGTTTTACCGCTAAGCGCGGAACAACAGTTCGCAATATTCGTTTAGACCCAAATAATGGTGAATTTATCGAAGGTCGTGTAGAAGGACAACAGATTGTGATTATTACACAGTATGTGAAGAAGTGCTAGATTATAGAGTGGTCAAAAACTAAAACTCTCCAGTTTATTTTTTCGTTTATATGAAATGGAGGATCGAGTGCTAAAATTACCGACCGTAAAAAATGACAGAAGGCTTCCAATTGTATTTTATCAGCAAGCACTTCGTTTACTTTTCACCACTCCTTTAGACTAATAACCTAAGTTCGATTAAAAGAGCATGAGTTGATTAGTCTCTTCTCGGTCATATTTAATGGAAGGTTTTTTAGGGAAAAAACTGTATGCA